>NZ_JBHSPB010000006.1:30259-393771 GCF_042656465.1 Streptomyces gamaensis | reverse complement strand
CTCCGCGGACACATCCCGGCTGTTCGCCAACGCCCGCAACTCGGCGGCCTGTTCAACGGAGAGCTCCATGCCAGCAGCAACGAGACACACGAGATCAAGTAACGCCAACGGAATCACGACGCACTAGGCGGCAAGGTCCAGAGGCGTCGCGAAGGCGCGATCGGGCTCGTAGTGCACCCGGTTCTGGAGACAGTGGTAGAGGCAGCCGAGCAACTTGTTCAACAGGTTCCTCAGCGCGGCTGTGCGGCGTTCGCCGCCTGCCCGTCGTCGGCCGTAGTGGGCGCGTGGGGCCTCGGTGCGGAGGGCGGCGAAGGCCCACATGTATCCGGCAGCGGCCAGCCGCTGGTTCTTGACTGGGAAAGCAGTCACACTCAAGATCAAACCAGCGATCGTGACATCCACGGCTCCCCTCAGAGCCGACAGTGCATCACATGCAGTCCGACCAGGCCGTGCTCGGGGTGGTCGAAGGCATCCGGCACAGTGCCGATCGCTTCGAACCCCAGCGACTTCCACAGGTGCACCGCCGGGACGTTGGTCTCGACGACCGCGTTGAACTGGATCCCCCGAAAGCCCTCCGCGCGGCTCCAGCCGATGACATGCTCGCCAAGGGCCCGCCCGATGCCCTTGCCCTGATACGCCGGGTCGACCAGGAACGAAGCCGTGCCGATGTGGGCGCCGCGTCCCGGCCGGTTCGGCCCCATTTTCGCCGAACCCACAATCACGCCGTCTTCCACAGCGACCACCGTGCACCCCGGCGGCCGCTCCATCCACCACGGCCTCGCCTCCTCCAGAGTCTGTCCCTCAGGAAACGCGTACGTCCTGCCCTCGGCCATGATTACCGAGTAAAACCGGTAAATACCCGGCCAGTCCTCGTCAGAGGCCATGCGGATCTCCATTCGCCGCAGCATACGCGCGCGACGTCGTCCTTGAGGGACGAGCTACACCCAAGTGGGCTGGTGTGCAAGGGTTTCAGCGTGCTGACACTGGTTCGGCGGCCGGTGTCCATGGTGAAGATCGCCCGACCGTACGGCCGGGGCGGCTCTGGGGTTCTGCTGCGCCTGTCGGAGGGCCCGCCTATGACCCGTCGTCGTGCGGATACGCGACCAGCTCGCGGGGAGAGTACGGGGATGATCCGAGCTGAGCGGCTCACGGCGCGCCGGGTGGCTCAGGCCCTGCCCGAGTTGCCCATCAGCGCACGGCGCCTGACCATGCATGATCCCAACCGGGCAGGACACCGGCCAGAGCCACTCCATAGACCGCGTTGGGGCACGCGGGGCGCAGGACGGTCGGGCGCTGCAGGCCCGGTCCCCGCAGATCTCGGCGAATGTGCGAGACCGCTGATTAGCCTGGTGGCATGGATGAAAGATGCATACACGACTTAGTCGTCCACCAGTGCGTGGACTGCGCCCCTCCCCCTGAGGGACTGGTCAAGTTCGTCTACACCACGGCCGGGGGCGAAGTCTTTCATCGTTCTTCGACCTGCAAGGCCCTGGAGGAGGGGCAGGAGTACGCCGCACGTTTGGGCCTGGAGACCCACCCTCGGCAGCGAGTTCCGCTGGCCGAAGCCAGGGCGGAAGGACGCGGTGCGTGCGCCTACTGCTTCTCGGACTACCAGCCCGGGTGAGAAGCAAGAGCTGAGGCTGTGGATCGATCGCACAGCATCCGTACCAGTGAAGCCGTTTCATCCCGTGAAAGCTACGGGTCGGCGAGGCAGTTGGGGCGTTTCGGAGGGGACCCCAGGCTGGTCGTGAGCGTGACCGGGGTGGGTAATCGTTTGTCACCGGGAGATCTCAGCCTCCGTGAGCACGAGCAGGGACCGCAGCGCGCGGTGACGTGACGGGCGTCGAGGCAGAGTCCGGCCAGCACGCACCACCGCTTGAGAAGCCGTCGCCGTCGCCGCCACTGGCCGGACCGGTCGTTCCGCTGGTGCGTCAGGAATTAGGCTTTCGGCCATGGGAGCGGACATCACGGCCCTCATAGTGGACTGGGCCCACCTGGAGACCATCGACGTCCTCGACCGCGAGAACGCGCTCATCGAGGCCGCGGACCCGGACGAGGCCGACGGAGCGGTCGAGGACGGCTGGGCCTGGCTGCCTCCCGCTCCCGAAGGGTTCCCGGCCTGGTGCGCACGGTATGAATTCGCGGGCACCCTGGGGTCGTTCAAGCCGCACTTCTGGGCGGGCGAGCGGTGGGAGGCCGTACGCGAGCACGTCCCGGCCGACCTGCGCACCGCGCTGGACACCTTCCTCGCCGGGCTGTTCCGGACCCCGCCCGGCACCGGCAGCGACCCGGACGAGGACGACGCCGAACCCTGGCACGGCGCCCTGTGGACGTACTGCCCGCCCCCGGATGTCCCGGCCCTGGCCCGGGCATGGAGCGCAGCCGGCCCTCGGCTCGAAGCGCTGCGTGAACCGTTCGGTATCCACGCAGCAGCGCCTGGGAAATGGGTCGGGCGGTTCGAGGAGTTCGCCGGACTCCTCCACGGGTGGGCCGAGGTCGTCGAAGAAGCCCGCCACCGTGGATGGGGACTGATCGGGCTGCCGGTCTGATCCCCTCTCCCCGTTCCCGCCAGGCACGCACGACCATGCCACGCCGATCAGGCAGGCGAGCACGGGGAAGCCGCCCCTGGACTCCGTGGGTTGTGCCGCGCCGGCCTTCATCCTGCCTTCCAACTACGCGCAGGGAGGGGCTGTTGTCAGTGGCTGCTGGAATCATCGGTTACCAGCCGGAAGGATCAAGGAAGGACGGCAGCCGTGCAGGACGTGACATACCATACGGTCAGTGAGCAGCGGACCGCCCGGGCTCTGGAGGACATCTGCACACGGACGTTCCGCCGTTATCAATGGCTCCGCTACGACGACCTGTCCCTGACGGGGCTTCAGAAGGCCCACGACGAGCTCCTCGACCACGTCGCCGCCCGTACTCTCGCCGACCCCGCGCTCGACGAGTCGGCACGCATCGCGCTGCAGACCGCGGCCGAGTGCTCCCTGGGGATACTGAGTGCGGGCTGCTACCCCGACGGCGACCAGGAGATCCGCTTCCTGCTCATCGACGAGAAGCTCAGCAGCGACGACATCACTTTCGGCGACGACGTCGTCGAGCAGGCCCCCACGGCCCGTACGTGGTGGGACACGTTCGCGATATGCCTGGTCAGCGGCCTGGTATGGGAATGGCGGCGGGTCACCGGCCTGCTCCTGCTGGAGGACTACGCACCCGAGATCCGTGCCGGGGTGCCGTACTCGACGCTGCCATCGACGTCGGAACCGGCGGACCTTGCCACGATGGACGCCCTGTGCGGCTACCTCACTCCGGCCCAAGGACACCTTCCCCGCCACTGGCCCACCGTGCCCCTGCGCCGTCCGGACGCCGACGAGCGCGCCGAAGCGGCCCGTCGACTGGACGCGGCCGGCCCCCTGACACCGGACCAACACCTGCTGCGCGTGCTCCTCGACGACGACGAGCGCGCCTTCGAACAGGCCCTCGTGGCCCGGCTCACCGAGCACCGGGAGAGTCTGGGGTCCGATCCCGCCCCCAGGACCCTGCTGCCGCTCGGCCCCCTGGCCCTGGCCGTCCTCGCGGTCCAGGTGCACGGCTGGGAGCTGGGCGTGCGGTCCGGCTACCTGCCGCACGGCATCCTCGGTTCCCCGCGGGCGCTGAGGGTAACGGCGGACGGCGACGAGAACGACCTGGGCAACTGGACCTCCAGATGCTGACAGGGCCGTCCGGGCACCTTGAACACATCCCGTCCGGACAGGGAATGTTCCCCTGCTGCCCGTCCAAGCGCAGCGGGCGCGTCACGCACGCGAACAACGGCGAGTCGGGGAACGGCTGCTGACTGGCCACCTCTTCACAGCCCAGGACCGGGTAGAGGACCCGCACCTTGCCGCCGTCGGCCTCCGGGTCCGCCAACAGCGTCACCCGCCGAGCAGGACGGTAACGCCTGCGACACGGCAGCGTCTCGACCTTGCGGGATACGGCGGGGGTGCCGACCCTGGGCATCGTTCCAGGCCGTGTCCGAGGAGATCCCGGGCCTGCTGGAGCGGCTGGACGAGGTGCCCGACCCACGAGATCTGCGCGGTGTACGGCACGATCTGGTCGCCGCGCTCGCGCTGATCGCATGCGCGGTTCTGGCCGGAGCAACCTCCCTGCTCGCGGTCGGCGAGTGGATCTCAGACGCCCCGCCTTTCGTCCTGAAACGCCTTGGCGTACGACCCGATTCGTTGTTCCCGAAGCGGAGTCGGCCTGTGGAAACGGCAGTACGGCGGCTGCTGGGCCGCATCGACGCGACGCGTTGGAGCAGGCAGTACAAGCGCCGCCGAGTGGCCGGCAAGACCGGACGGTGCGGCAAACGAGACCTCTACGCGGTCACCAGCCTCACTGCCGGACAGCCCACACCCGCCGGACTCGCAGGTCGGATGCATGGCTAGATACCGCCCTACGTGACAGAGTGGCCGGTTTTAAAGCCATGATGTTGCCGGGGAGTTAACACGGGGACATGATCACTGCTCGTATCAACCTGATCACTCATCCAGGAGCCGAGACGTGATACGCAGAGCCGCTCTCCGCGCCCTCACTGCCGCCGCCGTGACCGCCTTCCTCGCCCTACCGCTCGCCCAGGGAACCCCGGCGACCGCCGCCACCGCCACCGCCGCCACCACGATCAACGCGGACGACGACAACCCCTTCCGCTGGATGGAACTGGACGGCCTGCGGGCCGACTTCCAGTTCATGTGTCCCGCGGGCCACTGCACGGGCTTCTGGTCCCTGGTCCTGACGGACGACGTCGCGCGGCAGAAGTTCGAGGGCCGCAAGTTCTTCGTCTACGCCCCGGCCACGGGGGAGTTCAGCTTCTTCCTCGACACGGACATCGCCGTGCGCACGGTCGATCACCCCGGCCAAGTCCGCCTGGTCGACACCGACTTCATGCGCTCCCACCCGCGTGTCGAGGTCCGCTATGGCGACCCCGAGCACCCGGACCAGGCCCGCGTCGTCGCCTCGGCGACAACCCTGATGTAGGGAGCCCCCGGCCCCGCCGACGCGGGCGGCCAGCGCCGTCGGGCGGGCGACCGAGTCGCGCCCAGCCCACCGCGCGGTCGCCACGGTCATGAACGGCGATGACCGCACCGCCACCGCCACCTCCTGCATCTACTGCATCGCCTTCCGCCTCGCGACGACGGCCTTCCCGCCGCCAGCGCAGCGACGCAGGACTGCGCGGCCAAGGCCCTGAGCGGCAGTACGTCGCAAACCTCTCCATCGCGTCGTGCTCTCGCATGCCCTCGTTCCATGAGATTCCACCATAAGGGAGTTGTCGATTTTCGTGTATCAACGTCGGAGATTCCTCGCCTTCGCCTCTGTCGGTGCGGTCATATACACCGCTGGATTCATGCCGTCGGTCAGTCAGGCCGCCAGCAGCAGCGACTGGGCAAAGAAGGGGTCCTACGCCGCAACGCACGGCCTGACGGCGGATGACGTCAGGAACATCAACGCGCTGAACGAAGGAGCTCTGGCTCTGGGGCAGCCTGACAAGGCTCCGGCGGGATTGCTGCCGAGCGCCGGCGCGTTCTTCCGGGCCTCCGACGACCGGGAAACCCCTTCCGCCGAACCGCTCGACAGGATGCCTGACGCGTACCGGGCCTACGGAGGCAGAGCCAGTACGGTCGTCAACAATTACATACGCAAGTGGCAGCAGGTCTACAGCGAACGAGACGGCAAGAAACAGCAAATGACCGAGGAGCAGCGAGAAAAGCTGTCCTACGGCTGCGTTGGCGTCACCTGGGTCAACTCGGGCCCCTACCCGACGAACAAGTTGGCGTTCGCGTCCTTCGACGAGAACAAGTACAAGAACGACCTCAAGAACGCCAGACCCAGATCCGATGAAACGCAGGCGGAGTTCGAGGGGCGCATCGCCAAGGACAGTTTCGACGAGAGGAAGGGCTTCCAGCGGGCGCGTGATGTGGCAGCCCTCATGAACAAGGCCCTGGAAAACGCCCACGACGAGGGGACTTACATCGACAACCTCAAGACAGAGCTCACGAACAGCAATGACGCTCTGCTCTACGAGGACAGTCGCTCGAACTTCTACTCGGCGCTGAGGAACACACCGTCCTTCAAGGAAAGGGATGGGGGCAACTACGACCCGGCCAAGATGAAGGCGGTAATCTACTCGAAGCACTTCTGGAGCGGTCAGGACCAGTGGGGCTCCTCCGACAAGAGGAAGTACGGCGACCCGGATGCCTTCCGTCCCGCCCCGAGCACAGGCCTGGTCGACATGTCGAAGGACAGGAACATACCGCGCAGCCCCGCCAACCCTGGTGAAGGCTGGGTCAATTTCGACTACGGCTGGTTCGGCGCTCAAACCGAAGCGGATGCCGACAAGACCATATGGACCCACGGCAACCACTATCACGCGCCCAATGGCGACCTGGGGCCCATGCACGTGTACGAGAGCAAGTTCCGGAACTGGTCTGCCGGGTACGAGGACTTCGACCGCGGAGCCTACGTCATCACGTTCATACCCAAGAGCTGGAACACCGCACCCGCCAAGGTGAAGCAAGGCTGGCCGTGACAGAACCGATCAGAAGGACCAGGCCGCCCGGCCCTGTTCAGTCCTTCCCGGCCCACCACACACCGGCGGCCACCCCGGCTGCACTACGGCTTCTGCCGGCCTCCGCCCGGTAAGCCCAAGCCCCTCGACGCGGACCGTCGGCGCAGCGACAACCTCAGCACAGCCGACACCCGAGCAGACTCACCCGGACAAGAACGACCACTGCCCCTGGAGGCCTATTTTCACGGAGGTTTCGGCTCGATCATGAGGGCGGCCCTGCTCGGTAGCGTGACGTTTGCAACAACGTCAGTCTTGCACCGGGACAGGGCCGTTGAGCTTGCTGCGCCCCAGAACGAGGCTTGCGTCGCCGGTCGTGGTTCCCCCGGTAGGCGACTGATGAATGATACAGCGCTTGGAGACCCCTGTTTCGATCACAGTGTAGTTGTACTCGATGCTGGTCGGGATCCCGGATTCAGGCCGCCCATAGCGGGGAACCACGGAAAGCTGCAGATGATTACCCGACTTGATCGCATTACAGATCTCCTTTTCCACTCCGAAGTTGAGGTAGCGGTGATTGGTCTCCTTGTACTCGGCGACGAGGTTCCTGAGATCGATTCCCGAACCAGTCAGGACTGCAGGAATCAAATGACCGTTAGCGGCATCATGCCCCTGGGCGTCGATCTCACGCATGCCCGGCGGCCGAGTTTTCTTGTTGGTGTTGGTCCCCGGCGCCTTACGGTTCTTGTTGTAGTCGCTGATGTCGAGTACTCCGTAGGATCCCGTAGCTCTGCACTGCTCACTGCCCTCGAACTTGTCGAAGTAGCGCTCACGAGGCAGGTACGTGGCGTGGCCGCTCGGACTCCTTCCAGGGCCGCCATCGCACTTACCGTCATCGCGGGAGCGGCCATTGTTCTTTCCTCCCCTCTCATCCGTCGGTGCCGAGTTCGGGTCTGCCCAATGCCCCTGTGTCGGCTCGTAGGTGTCACTGTTGAACAGGTCGAGGATGCGAGCGGCGGTGATGACCGCCTGCACCACGTCACCCGGCTTCCAGCCGGGATCCCCTTCCGGCTTCAGCGGCGGACGCTTCGGAGCCGGCCTCGGGTTCTTGCCGTTGTTGGGGTTCTGGTCGATAGACGGCGGCGGGGGACGGACCGGAATGCGGGGGCCACCACAGCCCGGAACTTCACCGTTGTTGATCACGAAGCGGGGCCGAATCAGACCGAAGAGGCGGGGCCAACTCAAGGCGTTAAAGCCACCCGTGGTCGCGCACAGTGATCGCTGGTCCATCGATGGTCAGCACGACCGGCGGGAGCCCGTGTTTGTGGGCGTTCGCGACGAGGTTGCCGAGCACTCGCTCCAGGCGTCGCCGGTCGGTCTTCACCGTCATGTCGTGCACGATGTCGATGCGTGTGTGAAGGCCCGAGGCGCGTACCACCCGCTCGACCAGCGGCACGAGTCGACGGGTGTCGAGGTCGAGGGTTTCGCTGCCCGCATCGAGTCGGGATATCTCCAGCAGGTCCTCGGTCAGCGTGCGAAGGGCCGTCACCCGGTCCCGTACGAGTTCCGTCGGACGTCCTGCCGGCAGCAGCTCCGCCGCCGCGTGCAGCCCGGTCAGCGGGGTGCGCAGTTCGTGTGCCACGTCTGCGGTGAATCTCTGCTCGGTCTGCAGGCGGTCCTGCAGCGACGATGCCATCGTGTCCAGCGCCCCGGCGACCGACGAGACCTCGTCCTGGCGGCGCGAGGGGGCTCGCGTGCGCGGATCGTGGACGCGTGCATCCAGATCACCCCCGCTGATCTTGCGGGCCACTGCCGCGGTGTGCTCCAGCCGTCGGGTCACCCGGGTCACAACGAACGCGCCCACCAGGGGCGTTGCCCCGATGGCCAGCGCCGAGGAGTCGATGATCGTGTCGTCCACGCGGCTGATGGTGCGCTCGCTGGGAGAGTAGTCGAGCTGTACGGCGAGGGCGCGCCCGCCGTCCGCAGGGCCCGCTGCCCACATCGTGGGGCGCGCGTCGACGGTGCTCACCATGGTTCCGCGGCTGCCGCGTGCTGCCAGCTTCCTCAGCTCGTCGGGCAGGCCGTCCGGGTCGATGCCCGTCCCCGGCCCGAGTTGGCGGCCCGCCTGGTACGCCTTCGCGGCGTTCGTGAGCTTCGTCAGGGCGCGGTCCTCGGCCCTGCCGACGATCTGCCGGGTCACCGAGGCATGGACGAGGAGTCCGAGCAGGGCGGCGAGCGCGCAGCACATCACGGTGTTGAACACGGCGGCTTTCCACACCAGTGTCGCCGTCCACGGGGGCAGCCAGGTGCGCGCGGCGCGACGAGGACGCTCGGGACGCCGACGGCTCATGAGGCGGCCGACAGGAAGGTGCCCGCGGAGCCGGAGGACATGGCAGGGTGCGGCGTTGCGGAGGCGCCGTTGGGCGTTCCGGTGCTGGGCGGCGGGATCGGGTCGACGCGCCTTGGGGTCATCGCATGCCGGTGGCTGTCGTACGCCCAGTCGGTGCGCACTGCGTACCCGGCGTGATCGCATGCGGCATCGATCACCAGCCGGTGTCCGGCGAGCTGCACGCCGGCAAGGGCATCCGAGATGCCCATGATTGCGGTCAGCTTGCCTCGATCCACCATGTAGACGCGGACGGCCAGTCGGTGCTCGGGCATGCGGATGCCCACGATGAGGTCGTCCTTGCCGTCGCGGGTCAGATCGCGGTAGTACGCCTGGAGAACCGGGCACGACCGTGGTTTATGTCTAGCTTGAGTAGTGAGCACAGCATCTGACCAGCTCATTCTCGTCAAGGATATGTAGTCGACGCGGTCGCCCGGCACGTGGCCGTGCACGACCCGGCCGCCCGCCGCCGTAGGTGAGCCCTCAAAAGTTGGCCTCGCGGCTATTTGCTCCCTGGTGTCCGAACCAGGGCTACTGGACCGTGATCCAGGTTTTGTGGCGTTCTTGATTGAGCTTGCGTTCGCTCCCTGTCTCCTCGATCACACGCTCTCTGCCCGACGGACGGGGAAGGCGCCCGCGGCAGCCGCCAGGACTGCCGCCTCCGCGGCCCGTTTAGGGAGGTGTGGGTCCGGATCGGCGCGCAGGAGCACTAGCTGGTGGTACAGGGGCGCTGTGGCGGCGATCAGCAGGCTCCGCGCGTCCGTGTGTTGTGCGGGGAGTTCACCGCGCTCGATGGCGCGCTCGACGAGGATCTCGCACTGGGTGTACCGGTCCGTCCACAGCTGCGTCTGGGCTCGCGCGGCCTGTTCGGAGTGGAATGAGGCGGCCATCAGGGCGATGGCGAGCGACGGCTGTACGACCAGGGATTCCTGGATCTCCTGGTTGAGGGCCGTCAGATCGCTGCGCAGGGAGCCGGTGTCCGGTGGCTGCCAGTCGATCTCGCCGGCGGCGTGGATGACGTCGGCGAGCAGGCCGCCGACATCGCGCCAACGCCGGTAGACCGTGGCGCGGTGCACTCCGGCGCGCGTCGCGACGCCCTCCATCGTGAGTCCTTCGTGACCGCGTTCAGTGAGTTCGGCGCGCACCGCATCGAGAACCTGGGCGCGGATGCGGGCGGTGCGACCGCCCGGACGGCGGTCCGATGTCGTGTCCAGTGGGTCTGTCATCAGCAATCAGTATCCGGTTGATCAAGGCGGCAGGGCTGTGCCAGCATCTTAAAGCGACAGTTGTCGCTCTAGGTTCACCAGAGAGGAACCGCCTCCGCGATGCCGCCCATTCCCGCTGACCCCACCGTGCTCCACCCGATGCCCGAGCACCCGCGCGTGGTTCTGCTCAAGCCGCTGGTGAAGTCGCCGTTGATCGAGGTCGGTGACTTCTCCTACTACGACGATCCGGACGACCCGACCGCGTTCGAGACACGCAACGTTCTCTACCACTACGGTCCCGAGCGGCTTGTCATCGGCAAGTACTGCGCGCTGGGGACGGGCACCCGGTTCATCATGAACGGCGCCAACCACCGCATGGACGGTCCTTCCACCTTCCCGTTCCCCACCATGGGAGGCTCCTGGTCGGAGCACTTCGATCTGATCACCGACCTGCCCGGCCGGGGCGACACAGTCGTCGGCAACGACGTGTGGTTCGGCCACGGCACCACGGTCATGCCCGGCGTACGCATCGGCCACGGCGCGATCATCGCCGCCGGCGCCGTGGTCACCGGCGACGTCCCTGACTACGGCATCGTCGGCGGCAACCCGGCCCGGCTCATCCGTACCCGCTACGACGCTGCGGACATCGCCCGACTCCTCGCCGTGGCGTGGTGGGACTGGCCCGTGCAGCACATCACCAGGCATGTACGGACGATCATGTCGGGGACCGTCGCCGACCTGGAGGAGGCCGCCGCGCAGATCGACCAGCCCTGACACCGCGTCCTCGCCACACCGCCCGCACCCGTCCCGCGCCAGAAACGAGTGATCGCCCATGTCCCGTCGCCGCGCCCATATCGCGATGGTCGGCGTCCCCATCGTCAGCCATGTCCTGCCCAGCCACGCGCTCATCCGTGAGCTGGTGGCCCGCGAGCACCGGGTCACCTACGCCAACGACCCGTTCGTGGCCGACCTGATCGAATCCGCCGGCGCGGAGCTGGTGCCGTGCACCTCCACGTTGCCCGTCGCGGACAACGACTGGCCTGCCGATCCCATCGCCGCGGCGAGCCTCTTCCTCGACGACGCCGTCCAGGCGCTCCCGCAACTGCGCGCCGCCTACGACGACGATCCGGCCGACCTGTACCTCTACGACATCGGCGCCTATGCCGCGCGCGCCCTCGCCGAAGCGCAGGGCCGTCCCCTCGTGCAGTTGTCCCCGACGTTCGTCGGCTGGGACGGCTACCAGGAGGAAGTCGCGGCGCATCCGCGGAAGCTGCCGGGCGCTGACGCGTACCGGGACAGGTTCGCACGGTGGCTCGCCGACTGCGGTGCGACCACCACGGACGTGGACACGTTCTCCGGCCCGCCCGCCCGGGCCCTCGCCCTGATCCCGAGAGCGATGCAGCCGCAGGCCGATCGAGTCGACACCGACACGGTGACCTTCGTCGGCCCCTGCTTCGACACCCGAGCGGACAGGGACGGTTGGACCCGCCCGTCGACCGCGGACAACGTGCTGCTGATCTCGCTCGGCTCGGCGTACACGCGTCAGCCCGCGTTCTACCGCCAGTGCATCGCGGCCTTCGGCGACCTGCCCGGCTGGCACGTCGTACTCCAGATCGGCAAGTACACCGACCCCGAGGACCTCGGCACCATCCCGCCCAACGTCGAAGTGCACTCCTGGGTCCCGCAGCGGGCGATCCTGGAACAGGCCGACGCCTTCGTCACCCACGCCGGCATGGGCGGCTGCGGCGAAGGGCTCCTCGCCGGCGTTCCCATGATCGCCGTGCCGCAGGGAGCCGAGCAGTTCATGAACGCCGACCGGCTCGTGGAACTCGGCGTCGCCCGCCGTGTGGACACCGCTGACGCCACCGCCGAGACCCTTCGCACGGCGCTGAACGACCTGGTCACGGATGCGGAACGCGTCGACCGGTCCAAGCAGTTGCAGGCCGCCGCCCGGGCCGAGGGCGGCACCCCGCGCGCTGCTGACCTCATCGAGCACATGCTGGCAGCCGCCGAAAACCCCGCGCTCTGAACACTGCCGCTTCGGTGATCGTGCTGCAGCGTTAGGTGGTGGCGCCTCTCGAAGTGGTCGCCGTCTGCTGTCCGTTCTCCTGGGCATGACCATCTCGAGGAGACGCGCCACGGAGCCTGCGGATCTCTCCGTATACGGTCTCCAGACGCCCGGCGAGGTCGCTGTTCTCCGCTCGCAGCTGCCTGATCCGCGCGAGCGCGGTCTCCAGCCGTCGCGGTGCTGCCCACTTCAACGACGAAGACGTCGAAGACGGCACGCAGCGAGCTGTTCATAACCGACAGCGGGCTCGGTGCACTTCCCGATGGCGTCGGCCGTCCCCTTGTCCAGGGCGCCCTCGTCGGTGGCCTTGGTCTGCGCCTTGTTGTCCGGGGCATCCGCGCCGGTGACCGTGTCCGGGTGTGCCTTGATCTGCGCCTTGACGATGTCGACCGGATTCACCTTGTGCAGGTCGCCGTCCGGCACGACGACACCGTTCACCGCCTCCGGCTGGGCAGGCCCGTAGTCCTGGGCGGGCGGGGGTGGCAGATCGGGCCACAGGCCGGTCGGGGCCTGCGCGGTCGGGGTCGCGCCCGCATGGTGCAAGGCGCCGGGGGCGCCGCAGCCGGCCAGCAGCAGACCTGCCGCGGACAGCCCGAGGGCCGCGCCGGGAATGAGGGCGCTGCCCTTCACGTGATTCCTGCTTCCGCCGGCCCGCTGTCGTGGCGTACCGGCCTGACCGTTCTCGCTTGCCGCTGCGCTACTTCACGAGGTCCGCGTAGAGAATGATGTTGTCCGTGCGGTGGCCGTCCTTGATGGGACCGCCGCAGGTCAGCAGGCGCAGCTCCGGGCGGTCGGTCGGCCCGTACACCTTGTCGGTGGGGAAGTCCTTCTTGTTCACCTCCTGGATCTCGCGCACCTTGAACTTCGCCGTGCTGCCGTCCGCCCGCGGCACCTCGATCGTGTCGCCGACCCTGACCTTCGCGATGTTCCTCATGAGCGCGGGTCCCTTGGCCGTGTCATAGTGCGCGACGATCACAGCCACGCCCTTCTCGCCCGGCGTCACACCTCCGGTCCACCAGCCAGGCTCGTTCGCCTTGTCGACCGGTGGCACCTCCAACTCCTGGTCGGCGCCCATACCCAGGTCCAGCATCGACTTCGCCTCAACGCCTGCCGACGGAATGCGCAGACCGGTCGGCCTGGACCTCTCCATCGGGGCGGCGTTACGGCCGTCGGGCGCGGCCGCCGCGTTCGACACCTTCACGTCGGGCGCGGGGCTGCCCGAGCCGGAGCCGCAGGCAGCGAGGCCGACGCCCAGCGCTCCCGTCAGGACGGCGGCCGCCACGAGACGCCCTGTGCGACGAAGGCGGCGCGGTGCCCGCGCTGCTACGGCATCCAGCGGCGAGGCTGTACCAGTGCAGGCGGAGCCTGCTGCGGAAACTTCGGGAGCGCTGCTCACGTGAACTCCTGCGGCATGCGGTCGCCAGGACGGACCGGGTCCGTCCGTCCTGGCGACCAGGTGTGTGGGAAGGGGAGGTCGGGGCGCAGGGGCCCGGGGGTCAGGCTCCGGTACGGCCGCGGCGCTTCATCGCGAAGCCGAGTCCGGCGGCTGCCGCGGTGGCCATACCGCCGCCCGCGGCCAGCATGCCGGTGTCGGGGCCGTCGCTGCTGGACACGCCCTCGGCACCGGCCTTGACACCGCCCTTGGGGACCTGGCCGTGGTGGCTGCCGCCGGTGCCGCTGCCCTGCCGGTTGTCCTGCTTGTCGTCCTTCTTGTGGTGCTTCTTGTCGTACTCCTGCTGGCTCTCGTCCTGCTCGCTGTGCCAGCCGTCCGGGTGCACGACGCCCACGAACCCATTGGCCTGGTTCAGCTCGTACTTGTAGCCCTTGACCGTGGCAGTCGGCTGCCCGGCACTGAGGTTGGCGATGCGCTGGCCGTTCATCGTGATCCACGCCATGTACCCGCCCTTGGGCAGCTTGTAGACGTGTGCCACCGCCCCGTTGCTGAGCTTGTACTCCTGGGAATCGGGCTCCTTGTCCTGCTTGCCCTCACCGTCGGGGGACTTGGAGGGGGCCGGAGTCTGGGAGGCAGAAGATGACGGTGCAGCGGTGGAAGCGAAGGCGGACGACGCCGGGAGAGCGACGCCGGCGACCAGGCCGGCGACGACGGCGGCACGCAGTGTACGGCGGGTGACGCGCATGACGGACGATCCCTTCGATCGGTGATTGACGACACCCGGAAAGCTACGAGCCGCACATGATGGATATACGTAAGGAATGTAACGGAACGCCTTACGTATGAATGAATCTCTGCAAACAGGACCTTCGACCTCACACCCGAGGGACCTTTCCCAGGGCCTACCGGACCAGTTCCCAGGGCTTACCGGACCAGGCCCCGGCGGCCGGATGCGAGCAGTGCTCTTGTCCCCTGCATCTTCTCAACCTCGGCCCGAAGCGGGGGCAGTACGGCCTGTACGTTCCCGCTCACTGCGGAACTGCTTTCCCGGCTCCGGCGCCACCCGCAGGATCACCGACCACCCGTGGGTCACGCCCTCGCGCCGCGCTCGATCAGTTGGAAAGTGTGTGCGGCGGCCGATGAGCCGTAGTACTTCTATGGAGTATGGGAAACTCATCTGTTCTCCCCTGGAGTCGTCGATGGCCGTTCGCCGTGTCGTGCCCAACATCCAGTCAGAGGCTGTGCAAAAGAGCCGTGAGTTCTATGCCCTGCTGGGTTTCGAGGAGGTGATGAACCACGGCTGGATCATGACGGTGGCTTCCCCGTCCAGTCCGGCGGCGCAGGTCAGCTTCATGGCCAGCGACAAGACAGCCCAGGTCACTCCTGACATGAGTGTTGAAGTGGACGATGTGGACGCGGTCTTCGCGGTCATGCGGGACAGCGGTGCGGAGATCCTTCATCCTCTGCAGGATGAGGAGTGGGGGGTGCGACGGTTCTTCGTCCGCGACCCTAATGGCCGGGTGGTCAACGTGCTGGGACACCGCTGACTGCACTCCGAGCAATACTCAGTACCTGTGGATCGGCCCCGGGAGGGCGCGCAACGGGCCTGCCTTCCCGGGTGATTGACCGGTAGGTCACCGAGAGGACCGACGTTCGCGGCATCGGCCGGGAAAGGCACTCCCGTGCTCAGCGTGGTCAGCGTCGTCAATGCCGACGACTCTCTGATCGATGAGATCATCCGGGAGGGCGCGAGGCGGATGCTTTCCGCCGCACTGGAGGCTGAAGTCAACGCTCATCTTACCGAGTTGACCGACCAGCGGGACGATCGCGGCCGCCGCCTGGTGATGCGCAACGGCTACCACCAGCCACGGAAGGTCACGACCGCCGCCGGCACGGTCGAGGTGAAGCCCCCTCGCGTGAACGACAAGCAGGAACTGCTGGCCTTCTACGACGTCCCCGCCGAGCGCTGGGTCCACCTGCGGACCAAGAGCCCGATCGAGTCGACCTTCTCCACCGTTCGCCTGCGGACCAAGGTCACCCGCGGTGCCAGCTCCCGCGCAGCCGCTCTGGCCATGGTGTTCATGCTCGTCGAACCGGCCCAGGCCCGCTGGCGAGCGGTGAACGCATCCCACCTCGTCGCCCTCGACCGCGCCGGAGCCGACTTCGAACGCGGTCGGCTGATCGAACGGCCCGGGGAGCGAGCAGCATGACGGCCATCGGCCTGCGGCCAGCCACCTCCGCGGACAGCGAGTACTGCTTCCAACTGCACAAAGCCGCCATGGGCGCCTACATCACGGCCGTCTGGGGCTGGGACGAGCAGACCCAACGCGACCTCCACACCGGCGCGTTCAACCCGGACCGATGGCAGATCATCACCACCGGCGGCACGAAGGTCGGCATACTCCACGTCGAGTGCCGGCCGACGGAGATCTACCTGGCACGTATCGAGCTCCACCCCGACCACCAGGGACGCGGCATCGGCAGCCGGCTCATCCGCACCCTCCTGCACCAAGCCCGCCAGCAAGGCCAGGACCTCACCCTGGACGTACTCGCCGTCAACCAGCGGGCCCAGACCCTCTACCGGCGACTGGGCCTGCATGAAATCAGTCATCACGGCGAGAATGACATCAAGATCAGGATGTCTACCAAGCCGCCTCAGCCTGGCCCAATCCACAGATCTTGACAATTACTCCGGCTTTGACCCCGATGTAACGCAGTGCCGGAGTCTGTACGGTCAACGGCTGCCTTCAGCTCTCTTCGACGGACGGATTGTCGGGCACGGCCACGGTTACGGGCTGGGCCGGGTTGGCGAGTGTGTGGTGTGGCCCCGGCCAGGAGAACGTGACCCGGCGGTGATCCTTGTCGATCACGTGTCCGCCGGGAAGCCCGGGAACTCGGTCATCGGGGGTGCCGACCGGGTAGACGGCGATGCGCGGGCCGGGTCCGCCACGGTGCTCCCGGTTCCATGTGCGCACATGCTCGGCGATCTTCTCAGCGAGCTCGGGTTCGTCGGAGCCGAGGGCATGCACACCGTATTCCAAGTGCATCGTCACGGCTCCAAATCGCCGAACTGGCTTGCCTGGCAGGCGATATGAGAGGCACGACGGAAGTGATGAACGGCTGATCACTCTTCGAGCGGGTGCTTGGCCCGTCCCCGCGTGCGGGGCCGAGCGATCCGCCACTGGTTGGGCAGTCCGGCCGACCAGTAGCGGACATCTGGCCCACTCTGATCACAGAAAACGGAAAGAGGAAATCGCTTGCTACGGCAGTGCTTGTGTGTTTCAGGTGGAGAGAGCGGGAGTTCATGGATCGCGCGTGTTGAGCGGGCAGTGCGTCAAGACGTGCCGGGAAGTCCACGGGCCATGCGGCGAGCACGTACCGGCCCGTGTGGTCGGTCGTGGACAGCGCAAACGGCGATCCGCTGCGGAGTCGGTCGTACGCCGCCTGGCACGTCGGCTCGTCGTTCGCCCAGGTGCGCAAGTCAGTTGGGGCGTCACCGAGTTGGGTCGTGATAGCGCATTCGACCAGGCGAAGGGAGCCGCGTCCGCCGCGCGATACCCGACGACGCCCCCGAACTCGTCCGTCTGCGTGACATCATGCTCGACGCCAACCACGACGAACCCACCCCCGGCGGAACCTGGATCAGGGAGTGCGAGCAGGCATTCCGGGCCTTCCTCCAGAACGACCCGCACTTCGCCGTGTTCGTCATCGACGCTCCCGGTGCCCCCGGCAGGCTCGCCTCGTGCGCGGGCGCCGGTCTCTCCCTGCGGCTGCCCGGCCACAGCTCCACCGCCCTGTGGCACGGGGAGATCCACCAAGTTGCCGCCGAACCCGCATACCGGCGGCGTGGCTACGCCCGCCGCGTCACCCGGGCCGCCCGCGACTGGCTGGCCGCCCAGGGCTGTTCCTCGGCCGCGCTCACCGCCACCGAGTCCGGCATCGGCCTCTGCGAAGAGCTCGGCTTCCGGCCCATCCCGTACCAGCGCATGGTCTGGCGGCCAGAACGAAGACGCCTATGTCTGAACTCACGAACGAGTGATCACCGGTCCGCACACCCTTCACCCGATCGCGTGATTGCGGGCGGATCATACGCAGAGCACACCCAGATGTCCCCCACGCTGGTGGGCGTGGCGCGCGAACTGTACGCGATCGAAGTGGACCGACTGCTGGCGTTCGCCGACGCGGTGACCGCCATCGCCATCACCCTGCTGGCACTCGAACTCCACGTCCCCGACGGCCTCCCGGCGGCGGAGCTCGGCCACGCTCTGTATGAGCTGCTGCTCAAGATCTATGCCTATCTGCTCACGTTCGCGGTGATCGGCCTGCTGTGGCTGGGGCATCACAGACTGTTCCGCATGGTCGCCACGCTCGACCGCACCATGGTGCGCCTGGAGCTCGGCCTGCTGGCCGTCGTCGCCGCGCTGCCGTTCCCGACGCGGCTGCTCAGCGAGTACGGCCAGACCTTCGCCGCCACGGCCGTCTACGCCGGCGCCCTCGCAACGGTCACCGCCGTCATGACAGTCATGTGCCTGCGTCTGCGTCATCCCGGCCCGCTGCGCGCACCCGGAGTGACGCAACAGCAGGTGCAGCAGGCCGTGTACGGCAACGCCACGCTGGCCGCTGCGTTCGCCACGTCGATCCCGGTGGCCCTGCTCTCCCCCACGCTGGCCAAGTGCTTGTGGTGGCTGACCTTCCTGGCCCGGCTGGCGCCCCGCTTCAGGTGAGCAGCCATGTGATCAGCGACAGCGTGCCGAACGACAGCAGCGTCGACCCCACCATGGTGTCCCTGGCCACGTCGGTGCGCAGCCGGTACCCGGCGGCGTGGACGAACGCGTTCTGTGCCGTCGGCAGGCCCGCGCACACGGTCACGGCCAGCAACCTGTGCCGGTCCAGGCCGAAGGCCCGGCGGCCGAGCGCGCAGGCGGCCGCAGGCTGCACGGCGTTGGGCTCCGCACCGCTCTGTGACCAGTGTGTTTCCTCACAGCAGCCATGCCTCCGGGCGCTCACACGTCGACGAACTGACCGACAATTGCAACGTCAAGGTTGCCGGTGGTCCCTGCGCCGGCGTTGACGTTGATCCTGCTCTGGTTGGCGATGTACAGCCGTACAGGTGAGCCGAACTGCCGGCTTCGGGCCCTCGGGGCTGCGGGGTTCCCGGCGGCGAAGATGGGGCTGGATGCGAACTGGACGGGCAGGAAGACCGACTGCTCTCCCGTGTCATCCTGGACAAGGATCTGATCGACCACGTCGTTCTCGCCTACCTGGCACGACCCCGAGATGTGCTCCACGACGAGAACCTTCCCGGCAGGCACGACGGGGTTGATGCCAAGACTCGTAGAGCCAGCCTCGCGTCGCCTTCGGCTCGCCACGCCCGATCGACCAGAAGGCGTCTGCCATGGACGGTCAACCGCGCGTGGGAATGGGCCACGAACAGCCCTTCATTGCGTGGCCGTTGCGTCCTGGGCGAAGTCAGGCAACTCGGTGGACAGTAGCCCTCGCCCCTGGCGAATGAACCCCGCCACCACCGAACCGGCCGACGGCACCACGTCCGGCAGTACCAAGTCCATGATCCTGTCGCTCCCGTTCACAGCCGTCCGGCTTCCCGCGGACGGGCGCTGAGACCCGAGCCCGGCGCAGCGGTCCCCCGCGAACGGCAGCCAAACGACCCGTCGACCTCGACACGCTGACGCGCCGCCCATTCGCGCCCGGTTGGATCGAGATCCCTGTCAACAACGCCCTTGGCTACTACACCTAGCAGACGACAACGAAGTCGACGGTCACGTCGTGGGGGTAGACGTCGGCGGAGCTGATGAGAGTGACGACGGTGTGGGGGTTGCTTGCCCATGCCGATGTGGAGGTGACGTACGGGCGAGGACGCGGATGCCGTGGCTGCGCATCGCGCCAGTGCTGCCGTCCGCGTTGGGGCGTCCATGAGCCACTGGGCAGTGGCGATCGTCGGATGGGCTTCGGGAGTGGTGGGTTCGCCGCCTTCCGGCTGCTCTCCGTCGGCCTCGCGGCCCACCGCGCAGGACAGGTTCCTGATGCAACCGGGCAGTCGTGGAGAAAGCTTCAGGATATTGATCGAGACGGTTGGGGTTCTGATCCGTTGGCCGTCTGTGGGTCAGGACCGCGGGTCCACGAGGAGCACTCAACAAGGCCTCCCCGCCTCGGCTCTTGCCGTTCTTCTGCCGACTGGTAGACGCACTCCACTGCGCAATGGGTTGCCCATAAGCCCTCCAAATCTGTGTGCTTTTTTTCTCCATGGGAAACCCGGGCTGCCTCCGCTCCGTCACGTATGGTCCATCGCATGACGCGGCAAACACAGGCGGGAGCCCGCCACGGAGAGCCCGACGGTACGGCCTGTGAAAGCGTCGTCGCCGGATCAGCCGGATCAGCCGGATCGGCCGGATCGGGACTGACCGCTGCCGAGGTCGCCGAGCGAGTAGCACGGGGCGAGGTCAACAACGTCCCCGTGCGCTCGTCGCGCTCGACCGCGGAAATCGTCCGGTCCAACGTCTTCACCCGGTTCAACGCCATCATCGCGGCGCTGTGGGCCGTGGCCCTGTTCGTCACCCCGTTCCAGGACACGCTCTTCGGCTGGGTCATTCTGGCCAACGCGGGCATCGGTATATTCCAGGAACTGCGCGCCAAGAAGACCCTCGAAGGGCTCGCCGTCATCGGAGAGTCCAGGCCGACGGTCCGCCGTGACGGACGCTCCTCCCTCATATCGACCCACGAAGTGGTACTGGACGATGTGATCGAGCTGGGGCAGGGCGACAGGATCGTCGTGGACGGCGACGTCATCGAAGCCGACGGATTGGAGATCGACGAGTCGCTGCTGACCGGTGAAGCCGACCCGGTGCTCAAGAAACCTGGCGACAAGGTGATGTCCGGCAGCTTTGTCGTCGCCGGCTCCGGAGCCTTCACCGCCACCCGGGTCGGCAGAGAGGCATACGCCGCTCAGCTGGCCGAGGAAGCGTCGCGCTTCACCCTGGTCCACTCCGAGCTGCGCTCCGGTATCAGCCGCATCCTGAAGTACGTGACGTGGATGATGGTGCCGACTTCCATCGCACTCGTCGTCCTGCACCTGTTCACCCTCCGGCTGCCGGTCAAGGAATCCGTGGCCAAGATGATCGCCGGGATCGTTCCGATGATCCCCGAGGGACTGGTGCTGCTCACGTCCGTCGCCTTCGCCATAGGCGTCGTCCGGCTCGGCCGCAAACAATGCCTCGTGCAGGAACTCCCGGCGATCGAGACCCTGGCCCGTGTCGATGTGGTGTGCCTCGACAAGACCGGGACCCTGACCGAGGGCACCATGTCCCTCAAGGAACTGCGCCCGCTGGGCACGGCCCGGGCGTCGGAGATCAGGCAAGTGCTCGCCGCCCTCGGCAAGACCGAGCCGCGTCCCAACCCCTCCTTGCAGGCCCTCATCGCCGCCTGCCCGGACAGCGGTGCATGGCACTGCACGCAGTCCCTGCCTTTCTCTTCGGCCCGCAAGTACAGCGGCGCGTCCCTCGACGGTCCCGACGGCACTGCCAGTACCTGGCTCCTGGGCGCGCCCGACGTTCTCCTCCCGCCGACGGATCCGGCATTCCTCGATGCCGCGGATCTCAGCGCCCAAGGGCTGAGAGTGCTGCTGCTCGCCCGGACGTCTCGTCACCTGGACGACGCCCGGGTGACCGAGGACCTACGGCCCGCTGCCCTGGTTGTTCTGGAGCAGACGCTGCGTCCCGACGCGGGCGAGACCCTCCGCTACTTCGCCGAGCAGGGTGTCGCTGCCAAGGTCATATCGGGTGACAACGCCGACTCCGTCGGTGCCGTGGCCGCGAAGCTGGGCCTGCCCGGAGCCGACGCCCCGGTGGACGCCCGTACGCTCCCCGCCGGCACGAAGGACATGGCCGAAACCCTTGAACAGCGCGCGGTGTTCGGCCGGGTCACCCCCCAACAGAAGCGGGACATGGTCTCCGCCCTGCAGTCGCGCGGACACACGGTGGCCATGACCGGTGACGGGGTCAACGACGTCCTGGCACTCAAGGACGCCGACATCGGCGTCTCCATGGGCTCGGGATCGGAAGCGACCAGAGCGGTGGCCCAGATCGTCCTGCTCAACAACAGCTTCGCCTCCCTGCCGTCCGTCGTGGCCGAAGGCCGCCGGGTCATCGGCAACATCACCCGCGTCGCCACGCTGTTCCTGACGAAGACCGCCTACTCCGTACTGCTGGCGATCCTTGTCTCCCTCTGGCAGATCCCCATCCCGTTCCTGCCCCGCCACTTGACCCTGCTGGCGACACTCACCATCGGCATCCCCGCCTTCGTCCTGGCGCTGGCCCCCAACACCGAACGTGCCGCACCGCACTTCACCCAACGCGTGCTGCGCTACGCCTTGCCAGCGGGACTCCTGGCGGGCACGGCCACCTTCGTCACGTACCTTCTGGCCCGTGACCACTACGACGGGCCGGGTGCGGTGGAGGCCCAGACCAGTGTCACGACCCTGGCTCTGTTCATCATCACGATGTGGGTACTGGCGATCGTCGCCCGGCCGTACACGTGGTGGCGCATCGGCTTGCTGGTGGCGATGGCCGCCGGGTTCGTCGTGGTACTCGTCGTACCGTGGCTGCAGGAGTACTTCCAGCTCAAGCTGGTCGGTACGGTCATGCCATGGACAGCGGTCGGCATCGCCGTCGCCACAGCCGCCGTCATCGAGGTCACCTGGCGATGGGCGGGACGAAAAGTCCAGAACTGATGCCCGTTGTCGTCCGGTCCCAACTCGCCGGGCAGAGCGCTGCGCCGCCGCCGCGGTCCGCGGAACCGACAAGTCCCCGCAGACCGCGACGGCGGTACGCACAAAGGGGGTTACTCGGTACGCAGCCCGTCCGGCCGTAGCAGGCGCAGCAGGGGTGGCAGGCCGAGTGCGGTGACGAGGAGGACGATGCCGACGCCGATACCGGCCAGGGTGGTGACCGAGGCCCAGTTGACGGCGATGGGAACGCGGCTCATGGCCATCAGGACGGCGCCCAGTGCGAGGCCGACGGCGGCGGCCAGCAGGAGGCCGAGTGCGATCGGGATCGCTGTCTGCCACAGGACCGACAGGCTGAGGGTGGAGCGGCGAGTGCCGATGGCCACCAGCGCGGAGAGCAGCTTCTTGCGTTCGCGCAGCTGCTCCAGCTGGGAGACGAGCATGCTGGCGCCGATGAGGACGAGCACGCAGGTCGCGCCGATGTACAGGCCGGTGCGGATGTTGGCGTACTGGTTGGACACCTTGGTCGCGTGCAGCGGCATGAAGGCCAGTGTCAGGTCTGTCCGGTAGGCCGCGGTGCGTACGCGTTCCATGCCGTCCGGGCCGTTCTTGTCGAGCTGTACGTACACCTGGCTGTCCAGGCGGTGGTCCAGGCCCTGGGGCGCGCCCTTGGGGGTGGTCAGCACCCCGGACTTGCGGCCGCCGCTGGGGCTGGGACGGGCCTGCACGGTGCGGGTGTCCTTGGGGAGGGTCCACTTCACCGGCTTGCCGGAGTCCGGGTCGTCCTCGAAGGCGGGGCCGGCGTAGAGGGTTCTGCCCGGCACGGCGAGGGCGGCTTCCTCGGGGCGCAGGTGGTCGCCGCCGGTGAGGACGAAGGTGTCGCCGTCCTTGCAGGAGGGCAGGGTCGCCAGCTCGCGCAGCGCGTCGCAAGTGCCGATGGTCATGCTGGCGATGGCCCGGGGGTCCTTGGGCTCGGCGGCCAGGCCGATGGTGTCCAGTCTGGTCGTCCTGGCGATCCCGGGGGTCTTGTTCAGGCGTTCGGTGAAGTCGTCGAAGCGGTGACCGGACGCCGGTGAGCCGGGCAGCGCCAGGACGGCGGCGGCGGCCCGGCTCGGGTCCTGACCGGTGGCCTTGGTGTAGTTGCCCTCGACTCCGGCGAAGAGCATCTGGAGGGCGATGGCTCCGGCCACGGCGACGGCGATGCCGTTGACCGTGCGGGCGGCGGTGCCGCTGCTGATCTGCAGGCGGCGTACGGCCAGTTGCCAGGCCACCGGGCCGCGGCCGCCGAGGCGGGCGACGGCGGTCTCCACGAGCCAGGGCAGCAGCGCGGTGATGCCGACCAGGAGCAGGACGACTCCGCCGATGACCTGCGCCTGGTTGAACTGGCCGTTGTCGTTGCCATGGCCGCGCAGGGGAAGGAGCAGGGCGAGGCCGCCCAGCGGGAGCAGCACGCGCCACCACATGCGGCGCTTGGCGGGCTTGGCCGCGCGGACCACGCCGAGCGGTTCGATGACGGCATGGCGCAGGGCGAACAGGGTGACCGCGACCGCCGCCGCGGGCACGGCGAGTGCGACCAGGAGGGCGAGCCACGGGGACGGGTCGAGGTCGGCGGAGAAGACTCCGCGGTCCAGGATGGTGATGCGTTCCGCGAAGTGCCGGACGAGGAGGAAGAAGCCGGCGCCCAGGCCCAGGCCGATGACGGCTCCGGCGAGGGCCTCACCGGCCGCGATGCGGCGGGTCATGCGGCTGTCGGTGCCGACCAGCCGGAGCGCGGCCAGGCGGCGGTCGCGGCGTTCACCGCCGGTGCGGACGGCGGCGGCGACGAAGACGGCGACCGGTGTCAGGAGGGCGACGAAGACCGTGATCACCAGCAGGGTCAGCACGGGATCGAGGCGCTCGGCCTTGACGTGGTTCGCGAAGCCGGTGACCCGCTGGATCACCTGGCCGTACGGCTGGATGGTGTCGCTGCCCTGGTAGAAGGCGAGTTCGTTGGGTCCGGTCAGGCCCTGGTCGCCGATGGTCGCGGTGACTTTGCCGCTGAGGCGTTCGCGCAGCAGGGCGCCCTCGCCGGACTTCAGCAGCCTGTCCAGGGCTGGGGAGACCGCCAGTTCGCCGGGGGCGGGAAACTTCTTCAGCCCGGGCGGCAGCGGGGCGTCGGGGCCTTCGGGCCGCACCTGGCGGCCGTAGACGTGGTACTGGAAGTAGGGGGTGTCGGCGTCCGCGATGACCAGGGTGTCGTGACCCGGCCGTTCCGCGGAGGGGGCGCTGTTGGTGCTGCGGGCGTCGGCGCGCGCGTCGCGGGCGGTGAGCGCGCCGGGGAGCGCGGTGGTGATCAGGAGCAGGGCCACTCCCAGGCCCACGCCGATGCCGGTGAGGAGGGTACGGGTCCAGCCCTCGCGGCCGCCGCCGACGGCGAAGGCGGCACCCATGCGCAGGTCACGGGCCCACACCCGCAGGCGACTCGGGGACGTGTTCCGGGAGCTCATACGGCGCGCTCCAGGTCCCGCGCGTGGCCGTCCCGGACGACGATCTCACGGTCCGAGTACGCGGCCACGCGGGCCTCGTGGGTGACGAGGACGACGGCGGCGTTGGTGGACCGGGCCGCTTCGGTGAGCAGTTGCATCACGCGCTCGCCGTTGAGGGAGTCGAGAGCGCCGGTGGGCTCGTCGGCGAAGATCAGGCGCGGGCCGGTGACGAGGGCGCGGGCGACCGCGACGCGCTGGCCCTGGCCGCCGGAGACCTCGCCGGGGCGCTTGTCCTTCACCTCCTCGACCTCCAGCTTGCGCATCCACTCCAGCGCGGCGGCCCGGGCCCGCCCGCGCGGGACGCCGTTGAGGCGCAGCGGCAGGGCCGCGTTCTCCGCACAGGTCAGCTCGGGCACCAGCTGGCCGAACTGGAAGACGAAGCCGAACTCGCTGCGCCGCAGGGCGCTGCGCTCGGTGTCGTTCATGGCGGTGAGCTCGCGGCCCGCGTAGGTGACGGTGCCGGAGTCGGGGGGCACGATGCCGGCGAGGCAGTGCAGCAGGGTGGACTTGCCGGAGCCGGAGGGGCCCATGACGGCGACGACCTCCCCCGGGTGGATCGAGAAGTCCGCGCCGTCCAGGGCGGTGGTCGGTCCGTAGGCCTTGCGCAGACCGGTGGCGGCGAGCAGGGAACCGGCGGGAATCATCGGCGTATCTCCTGGGCGAGCCGGTCGAGACGGGCGGCGGTCAGTTCGAGCCAGCGAAGGTCCGCTTCGAGGTGGAACAGGGCGTGGTCGCAGACGAGTTGGTCGGCGAGGTCGCCCTTGGTCTTGCGGGCGGTGAGGGTACGCATCAGGCGCAGGTGCTCGGCGCGCTGGACGTCGAGGAGTTCGGTGGCATCACGGCCGGTCAGCAGTGCGAGGACGACCTTGGTGTAGAGGGTCGACTGGAGATACGGCTCGGGCTTCTCGGGCCGGGCCAGCCAGGACTCGACGTCGGTGACGCCGGCGTCGGTGATGGCGTACCGCTTGCGGTCGGGGCCGCCGCCGCTCTCGATCCCGTCGACCTCGACGAGACCGTGCTTCAGCAGCCGCGACATCGTCGAGTAGACCTGGCCGTAGTGCAGCGGCCTGTCGTGCCCGAACTTCTCGTCGAAAGCGCGCTTGAGGTCGTAACCATGGCGCGGACCGGTCTCAAGGAGACCGAGGAGGGTGTGACCGATGGACATACCCCGAACAATACACACCGCGTATACCCTCTATGTATACATGCCGTGTGTAGATCATGGCGGGCACAGCATTACCCCAGCTCAGAGCGGTCTGTCACGATTCGGGAACGGACATATGGTCCAGGTGAGCCGCCGCCTACAGCCGCCGCGGGACAGCGGCCGCCGCGGGGTCCGTGGCGGTCTACCTGTCGGCGGGCAGGGTGAGGGTGGCCACGGCGCCGCCTTCGGCGGCATTGGTGAAGCGGAGGGTCGCGCCGATCACGCGGGCCTGCCCCAGGGCGATGGTCAGTCCCAGTCCGTGGCCGCCGCCGCGTTCGGGGGCGCCGGTCCGGAAGCGCTGCGGGCCGTGGGCGAGCAACTCCTCGGGGTATCCGGGGCCGTGGTCCCGGACGGTGATGTCCCGACCGTCGACGACGACCTCGACGGGCGGGCGGCCGTGCCGCAGGGCGTTGGCGAGGAGGTTGGCCAGGATGCGGTTGAGGCGGCGCGGATCCGTCTGCACGACGGCGTCCCGGCGTACCGTCACCGTCACGTCGGCGCCGGCCCCGGTGACACGGACCGCCTCGGCGACAACGTGGCCGAGCGGGACCTCCTGAGGTTCGGAGATCTCCGCACCGGCGTCGAGCCGCGACACCTCAAGCAGTTCCTCGACCAGGCCGCGTACCGCCCGGACCCGGTCCTGGACCAGCTCCGTGGCCTCTCCCTCGGGCAGCAGTCCGACCGCCATGACCAGTCCGGCGAGAGGGGTGCGCAGTTCGTGGGCGACGTCGGCGGTGAAGCGCTGCTCGTCCTGGAGCCGGCCCTGCAACTGGTTGGCCATCTGGTCGACCGAGGCGGAGATGTCGGCCACTTCGTTGCCCGGAGTGCGGGGCGGTGGTGCGCCGATGCGTGCGTCCAGATCACCGTGCGAGATCCGGCGCGCTGTGTGCGCCACACGGCGCAGACGGCGGGCGGGCAGGTCGGCGGCGAGGGCTGCCAGTGGCATCGTGACGGCGAGGACCACGGCGGCGGCGAGGACCATGTGCTTGTCGAGCGACTGGAGCTTGCGGTACTGCGGCTGCAGCGTCGTGTCGACGGCGACGACGTGTCCATCGACACGTTCGGCCGCCCACATGGTCGGGCCCTGGCGCTCGGGGGCGTCGATTCCGGTGTCGGAGTAGTGGGTGAACGGGCCGTCGCCACGCGAGAGTTGTGAGAGCAGACCGGGCGGCAGGACCTTGGGAGTCCGGTCCTGGTCGTTGTTGCCGGGCTGCCCGGACCGGTGGCTGTCCACCTCCTCCTTCAGCAGGTTGAGGGTCACATGGCGGGCCTCCTCCTGGTCGCGGGAGAAGGTGAGTTGGTGCACCAGGACGCCGACCGCCGCGGCCACGGTGATGCCGACCGCCGCGCACAGCGCGGCGATTTTCCAGCGCAGGGCACGGGGGTTGGGCCACGGTTTCCGGATCGGGCTCATCGGTCAGCGCCGCAGTTTGTAGCCGAAGCCGCGGACCGTCTCGATCCGTCCCTCGCCGATTTTCTTGCGCAGTCGCTGCACGCACAGGGCCACGACCTTGCTGTCGCCGTCCCAGCCGTAGTCCCATACGTTGCGCAGCAGCGTATGGCGGCTGAGTACGACTCCGGGGCTGGCCGCGAGTTCCAGCAGGAGGCGCAGTTCGGTGGGGGTGAGCGCAACCGGCTCGCCGGCCACCGTGACTTCCATGCCCAGGGTGTCGATCGCGAGATCGCCGAAGCTGAGCAGGCCGGCTGCCGGGGTCTCCGGCTGCCCGGCGGGAGTGTCACCGGTGTCCGGGCCGACGGGTGCGTAGGCGGCCCGCCGCAGCAGCGAGCGCAGCCGGGCGAGGAGGACGAAGTCGTCGACGGGTTTGACCACGTAGTCGTCCGCGCCCGCCTCCAGGCCGGCGACGACGTCGAGGCCGTCACCGCGCGCGGACATCATCAGGACCGGTACGAGGCTCGTCTCGCGGACCCTGCGGCACAGCCCGATACCGTCCAGGCCGGGGAGCATGACGTCCAGCAGCAGCACGTCGAACGGGGTGCTCCGGAACAGCTCCAGCCCGGTCAGCCCGTCCGCCGCCGTCTCGACCTGGTAGCCGTATCTCTCCAGGACCAGTGCCACGGTACGGCGCAGTATTTCGTCGTCCTCGACCAGCAGGACTCGGACCGCTGTGGCGGAGGGTTCGGACACAGGCGGGCTCTCCTTCCGGGACAGCCGGGCAGCGAAACAGACATTTATAACGATACGGACCGGCGGGTCGGCTCTCCCTGCCGTCTGCGCGGCCCGCACGGGCGGCCCAGACGGCCACAGCTTCGCGCCGGGCCCTGTCGGGTCGTACACAGCCCGGCCAACCACAGATCGACCGTACGGGAGCGGACGGCTCCGTCGGGGCGGCGGGCTACGGGGGGCCGTCCAGCTGCCGCGCAGCCCCTCGCCTGGTTCGGCCTGCCACCGTCGGCTGCTCGGCGCGGGGGGTGTACGGCAGCTGATGCGGAAGTGATGCACGGTTGCTCGGCGACTGCGGCGCTCTCGCCCCCGGTCCGCTACTGGCCGAGCCCATCGTGTCGGGTGAAGGCGGTCTTCATGCCGCTCCCCGACCCGGTGTGAGGTGCACAGTGTCTCCCGTTCGGCAGGAACAGCAGCGTGCGGACGACACGCGGATCCGGGCCGTCGTGGTGTTCGGCGGTCGCGACCCCGACCACGACAAGCTGTGCGCCTCTGCGGCCAGTGTGATCGCCGGTCTCGATCCGCGGCGTTATGCCGTACAGATCGTGCGGGTAACCCAGGACGGGGAGTGGGTGGCCGGGCCCGACGACCTGACCGACGGTGTACGGCAGGGCGGCCCCCTGGACGCCGAGGCGCTGTGCCGGCTGACGCCGTCCACCGGCGCCGGCCCGCTCGGCTGCCTGGAGCGGGTGCTGCCCTTGCTGAGCGGCGTCGATGTTGTCTTCCCGCTGTTGCAGCAGCGCAGTGCGCAGTTCACCACCGTCATCCACGGCCTCCGTGCCGCGCGGCATGCACCGGCTCCGGGCCGGGTCCGATGACGGCGACCGAGGCGCGCCGCAGGCCGCTCCTGTATGTGGACCTCGGCGCGGTCGCGGCCAATACGGGCGCTGTCCGGGCCCGTACCCGGGCCGAGGTGATGGCCGTGGTCAAGGGCGACGGCTTCGGTCACGGCGCCATCCAGGTCGCCCGGACCGCGCTCGCCCATGGTGCCTCCAGCCTGGGCGTCACCAGCGTCGCGGAGGCCCTGCACCTGCGGCAGGCCGGCATCGGGGCACCGCTGCTCAGCTGGCTCAACACCGTCGACACGGACTTCGCCCCGGCGCTGTCGGCCGGGATCGAACTCGCCGTTCCCGGCCTTGAGCACCTCCGGGCCGTCACCGCGGCGGCGCGTGCCCTGGGGGGAACCGCCCGGATCCACCTGCACGCCGATGTCGGCATGGCCCGCGACGGCGCTCCCGCCGCGATCTGGCCCGCCCTGTGTGCGGGGGCGCGGCAGGCTCAGGGGCGCGGGCTGGTCGAGGTCGTCGGCCTGATGGGGCACCTCGGCTGCGCGGACCGGCCCACGGATCCGCACAACGAAGCCGCCCGTCGGCGCTTTGGCACCTTCGTCACCGAGGCCCGGCGGACCGGGCTGCGCCCGCGGTGGCGTCATCTCGCCGCCACGGCAGCTGCGTTGACCAGCCCGCCGACCCACTTCGACCTGGTGCGGATCGGCGCCGGGCTCTACGGCATCGATCCGACGAACGGCGCCGCCTCCCTGGACCCGCCCCTGACCCCGGCTCTGACACTCACCGCACCGGTCATCTCCGCCATGGACGTCCCTGCCGGCACACCGGTCGGCTACGGCTGCCACTACGTCACCCCCGCGGCCACCCGGCTCGCGCTGCTGCCCGTCGGCTACGCCGATGGCATCCCGCGCTGCGTCACGGGCCGGGCGGAAGTACTGCTGCGCGGGCGCCGCCGCCGGGTCGTGGGACGCGTTTCGATGGACCAGATCGTCGTCGACACCGGCGGGGACCCCGTAGTCCCGGGTGAGGTGGCCGTGGTCCTCGGCCCGGGCGACCGGGGCGAGCCCCGCGCGGCCGAGTGGGCCCGCTGGGCGGACACGCTCGAACACGAGATCGCCACCGGTCTCGGCGCGGCCCCGCGACTGACGCGCCGTCACATCCCCTCTGGCGGCGCCCCGTCGGCCACGGCCCGGATTCCGCAGGCAACCCGCACATGACCACCCCGAAGCCGGCCGCCCCGCCCACCGCGACGACGCGGACGCCGTCGCCCTCACCGGCGCCCCGCCAAGGGGACGCGTGCCGCTCTCACCCCACCGCTGATTCAGGAGATCCCCGCATGAACACCGTCCTTCCGTCGCCCGGCGCCCCGATCCGTGTCGCCGTCATCGGCGGCGGCCAGAACTGCGAACACGACATCGGCGTGGCCACCGCCGCCGCCGTGTGCGCCGCGCTCCCCGGCGAGCGGTACACCGCCGTGCCGATCACCATCGGCCGGGACGGTACCTGGCACGGCTCCGACGGCCTTCCCTTCCCCGACGGCCCGGCCGGCGCCCTGCGCCTGCTCTCCACCTGCCACGTCGTCTTCCCCGCCGTGCACGGGCCACGGGGCGAGGACGGCGCGCTGGCCGCCTGGTGCGAGCTGGCCGGGCTGCCCTACGTCGGCTCCGGGGTACGGGCCGGGGCGCTGGCGATGGACAAGCACACCACCAAACTCCTGGCCCGGGACCTGGGGATCGCCACCGCCCGGGCCGTCTGCGTCACCCGGCCCGACGGACCGGTCCCGCTGCCGCTCCCGGTGGTGGTCAAGCCGGTGGCCGCCGGCTCCAGCCACGGCGTGCGCCGGGTGGACGCGCCGCAGGAGTACGCGCCTGCCGTGGCCGCCGCGCTCGACCTGGACTCCCGGGTGCTGGTGGAGGAGTTCGTGGACGGGCGCGAGGTGGACGTCGCCGTCCTGCGGCAGGCCGACGGCACGCTGCTCGTAGGCCCCGCCCTGCAGATCGTCACCGCGCCCGGCACCCTCTTCGACACCACCGACAAGTACGACGGCACCGCCGACTTCCGCATCCCCGCCGACCTCACCCCCACCGAGCGGGAGACGCTGAAGAACGCGGCGCTCACGCTCTTCGAGGCACTGGGGTGCGAGGGCACGGCACGTTTCGACTTCTTCCTCGACGGCTCCCGGATCGTTCTCAACGAGATCAACACCATGCCGGGGATGACGGCCGAGTCACAGGTGCCCAAGATGTTCGCCGCCGTCGGACTGGGCTATGCGGAGCTGCTGACGGAACTCGTCGAGGGCGCCTTGCGGACCGTGCGATGAGCCGTGTCGCACGCCTGGACGCGCTGCGCGGCCTCGCCGTCCTGCTCGTGATGATCCGCCACGGAGCACCCGGCGCGGCCCCCGGAGCGGGGGTGGTCGGCATCGTCATGTTCTTCACCCTCAGCGGGTACCTGATCACCGGCCTGTTGATGCGCGAACTCGACACCACCGGACGGATACGGCTGGGCGCCTTCTACCGCCGACGGGCCGTTCGCCTCCTGCCCGCTCTGCTCGCGCTCGTCACGGGATTGACCGTTGTCACGCTCGTCCTCGACCCCCTGGGCGACCGGAGCGCTCTGGGCCGGACTCTGGCCGTCGCCCTCACCTACACAGCCGACCTGCCCATCACGCACGGCAGCGACGCGATCTTCCATTTGTGGACCCTGGCCGTGGAGCAGCAGTTCTACCTGCTGTGGCCTCCCCTGCTGGCCTGGGCCTGGCTCCGAGGACGGGCCACCCTCCTCGTCATCCGCACCCTCGCCGTCATCGTCGTCGTGGCGGCCGGCGTCACCCTCTGGCTGCGCGAGGACTTCGACCGGGCCTATCCCTGGCCCACCTCCTGGGCGGGCGCGATGCTGATCGGCGCCGCCGCCTCGGTGAGCAACCGCCGGCGAAACGCGGCGCGGGGAGTGGCCCACGCCCGGCCGCACCGCGGCGCCTCTTCGCGAACCCTCGCCGCGACGGCCGCGCCCGTCGCGCTCGCGCTTCTCGTCGTGGCCGGCCTGGTCCCGTGGCGGTCCTGGTCGTTCACCTACCCCTGGGTGGGCCTGTCGCTCGCGGCCCTGACCGTCGTCGTGCTCCACCACTGGGCACAGGACCCCACGCCTCAGGGGCGCGCCCTGACCACCCTGGGCCGGCTGGGCACCATCTCCTACGCCGCCTACCTCTGGAACTACCCGCTGACCCTGTGGCTGCGCCCCTGGCACCCGATCACCGGTCCAGCCCTGGCTGCTGTGCTCACCCTCGCCCTCGCGACGGTCAGCTGGTTCCTCATCGAACGCCCCGCGACCCGCCGATGGGCCGGCCCACGGCCCGTCGCCCCACTCCAGTGACGAAAGAGCATCTCCATGTCCGACCGAGCACCCGCCGGGTTCGTCGCCCTGGCCGACTTCGACCCCAGCATCCGGCAGGACCTCCGCTACGCCACCGACCGCAACTTCGTCGGCACCCCGCTGGACGGCTATCAGGACGCGACCTGTCTGCTCACCCTGCCGGCCGCGGACGCCCTCAGCCGCGCCCAACAGCTCCTCACCCGCAACGGCTACACGCTCACCGTATTCGACGCCTACCGCCCCCAACGCGCCGTCGACCACATGCGCCGCTGGGCCGGTGACCCCCGGCAGCAGTCCACCAAGTCCCTCTACTATCCGCGCATTTCCAAGGACCGGCTGTTCGGCCCCGACTACATCCACACCCACTCCGGGCACAGCCGCGGCAGCACCGTCGACGTCACCCTGGCCACAGCCGACGGCACGCCGCTGGACATGGGCACCCCGTTCGACTTCTTCGACCCGCTCTCGCACTCCCACCACCCCGACACCCCGCGCCTCGCACGCGCCAACCGCCGGGCACTCCACCACGCCATGATCTGGGCCGGATTCCACAACCTGCCCACCGAGTGGTGGCACTTCACCCTCACCGACGAGCCCTTCCCCCAGCGCTACTTCGACTTCCCCGCCACCCGCCGGTCCCTGCGTGCCAGCCAGGGCACGCGCTCAGCCCCTGGCGGACCCGCACCCCGCAGCGGCACGCAGACTTCCGTCAACGTCCTTGAGCGTGCTGGTTGACCGCCTCGGCAACCTCGGACAAGGCCTCGACGACGATCCCGGCAACGTGACGGGAAGGCCACTTCGCCGAGTACGCACACGAGTCTGCGAACGCGTCCGACCCGCAGCAACGCAAGACCACACCATCCAGCAGCCGTGCCGGGCACCCGGGCCCGCGCATACGGCCGACAACACAGCGGAGGCCCTCTGTGCGGCGACCGGTACGTCCAGCCCACCACCCCTCGTCCGCGGACGACGCCGAACATCCGCCGCCACTTGCCGTACCCGCCCACACGCGGAACCGGCGGCGCACCGAAGCACTGCTGCTCGGCCTGGTTATGGCGACCGCTGTCGGCGGCTACGCCTACACCGGCCTGTCCATACAGGGCCATCTGCCCTCCGGGCTGGGCCAGTTCGCCTTGAGTATGCTGCTGCTCACGCTCGTACTCCACCTGGCAGTACGTCGGTGGGCCCCGCTGGCCGACCCGCTGATCCTGCCGCTGGCACTGATGCTCACGGGACTGAGTTTCGCGCTCCTGCACCGCCTCGATCTCGCCTATGCCGCGAAGCCCTTCCTCAGGATCAACCCCGCCGGCGCCGACCAGTTGAAGTGGACGGCCACCGGGGGTGCCGTGTTCACCGTCGTGCTCATCACCCTGCGGGATCACCGTCGTCTACAGCGTTACGTCTACCTGACCATGGCCGTCGCCCTGGTCATGCTCCTGGCCCCGGCCTTCTTCGGCGCCGACCAGTTCGGTGCCAAACGATGGCTCAGGCTGGGCTCGCTGACCCTGCAGCCCGGTGAATTCGTCAAGATCATGATTGCGGTGTTCTTCGCCGGCTATCTCACCGTCCACCGCGACGCGCTGGCTCTGACCGGCCGCCGCTTCCTCGGCATGCGCCTGCCTCCCGGCCGGAATATGGGTCCCATCGCGGCCGTCTGGGCAATCAGCCTTCTTGTCCTGGTATTTGAGCGCGATCTGGGCACATCGCTCATCTTCTTCGGACTCTTCGTGGTCATGCTCTACACAGCGACCGAACGGACCGGCTGGGTGGTCTGCGGCGTGCTCATGGCCGTATTCGGTGCGGCAGTCGTCGGTTCACTGGAGCCTCATGTGCACGGCCGGGTACAGGCCTGGCTGCACCCCCTGGACGCGTTCACCGCCGAGGGACGGAAAGCGGGTATCTCCGAACAACTGGGCCAAGCCCTGTTCAGCTTCGGCAGCGGAGGCGTGACCGGTACCGGCCTGGGCCAAGGACACCCCGAGCTGATCGGCTTCGCAGGCAACAGCGACTTCATCCTCACCACCGTCGGCGAGGAACTCGGCCTGGCCGGTGTCATGGCCGTACTCCTGATGTACGCGCTGCTCGCCCAACGAGGCCTGCGGACCGGCCTCGCGACACACGACCCCTTCGGGAAACTGCTTTCTGTCGGCATGGCGAGCGCACTCGTATTCCAGGTCTTCGTCGTCACCGGCGGAGTCATCGGCCTGATCCCGCTCACCGGAAAAGCACTCCCCTTCCTCGCCAAAGGCGGATCATCCATGATCGCCAACTGGCTGATGGTGGCTCTGCTGATCCGCATCAGCGACAGCGCACAACGCTATCGGGATCCGATTCCTGTTCCCGATGGAAATTCCTCTTCCCCCGCCTTGCGAGGGAAACATCACCCGGGACCGGCCACGCGTCCGTGAGCGGGTACTCGTCCCTCCAGGACCACGACGCCGACGCCGGACACGATCAGGGCGCGGGCGGTGCTCCCAAGGGATCCGGGTCCTTGTCGTCGGCGTTGCGTGTGACGACCGTGAGGTCCCCGCCGGGTTTCTGCTTGCCGAGCAGCATGCCGTCGAACTGTGACGCCCACATGAGGGCGGGCACGATCACGGCGACCACCGCGAGCGCCGAGCGACGCACCAGCGCGAGGACCAGGAGCAGGACAACGAGAACACCGGTCCAGGGCAGGACGGCCTGGATGAGGTCGTCCAGCTGCCCGAACCCGTCGGGGGTCAGGTCGTTGAGGAGCAGCGCCAGCGCGAGCAGCAGGGCCGCGGCGGCGACGACCAGGCCGCGCGGCCGGGTACGGGCTGTCGGGCCGGGGCTGCGGCGGGGTCGGCCGGCGGTGGGAGGGGCGGGTTCGTGTGCGGTGGGCACGGTCCGCTCACCGGCCCCCGTCCGCGGCCCGGTCGAGGGCCTCCTGCAGTCCGCCGTTCACTGCGGCGGCCAGTTTCCCGCTGGCGTCGAGTGCGGCCTGCAGCCCCTGATCCGGCGTGGTTCCGGCCTTCTGGTGCAGGACGGCGCCGAGCACGAGCCGCTCCTTGCCGCCGGCCGTGACGGTGGCGGCCCACAGCAGGTTGCCGCCGGCCGGGGTGGTGGAGCCGGTCTTGAGGCCGATCACCCCGGAAGTGCCGAGCAGTGTGTTGCTGTTCTTGACGGACGTACCGCTGCCGGGAACGTCGGTGGCCTTCTCCGCCACGACCGACCGGAACGTTTCGTCCTTCATCGCCGCGCGGGCCAGCTTGAGCTGGTCCTGGGCGGTCGAAACAGTGTCCTGCTCGATGCCGCTCGCGCCCGTGTACCGGGTGTTCGTCATCCCGAGGTTCGCGGCTGCCTTATTCATCCTGGCGGCGAACGTCTCCTGGCTGCCCGTGTCCCAACGGGCGAGCAGCCGGGCTATGTTGTTGCCCGAGGGGATCAGCATCAGTTCGAGCAGCTTGCGTTGGGACAGCTGCTGCCCCTCAGTTGCGGGAGCGGTCGATTCGGACGCGGAACCGGCCTCGTCGGCCGCCTGCCGGTCCACGGTGACGACAGGCCCCTCGTCGCCCTTCTTGAGCGGGTGGTCCTGGAGGATCACGTACGCGGTCATCACCTTGGTGACGCTCGCGATCGGCACCGGCTCCTGCGCGCCCTGCGTCCCGAGCAGACCCACCCCCTCGACCTCCACAGCGCTCTGCCCCTCCCCGGGCCACGGCAGCGGCAGTTGGGGAACCACGCGCTCCGGGACCGGACCGGTGGGGCCGCTGCCGCGGGAGTACGCGCACCCGAATCCGGCGCCCGCGACCAGGACGGCCAAGGCCAGGGCCGAAACCCACAGCCGGCGGCGGTGCAGTCCGCGGCGCGGCCTCCCGGCCCGCGGCGGCTCGGCCGCGGAACGCTTCTGGCGCGACTCGGGAGACTGCTGGACGGCCGGCATGCGACACCTCCGGATGACCTGCGCGTCGCCTCTGCCCCGCGCTCGGCCTCCACCTTCGGTGCCGCACGCATCCGGTCCGCCGCCCTTCTGCCGCTATCAGGCAGCATTTGCCGACATTCAGGCATGGATCATGCATCAGCCGTGCATCAGCCGAAGCGCCCCCACCGACAGTCTCTCGATGGCGAACTTTTTACCTGTGTATGAAGGGGCTTACGACCCGCCTGTCCGGGTAAGCGCGCGCTGGCCCTCGTTTCACTCGGCCACGGAAAAGCGCCAAACCGCACACAGGGATTGAATAGTTCTATGGACGCCGACCGCAGGAAGCCCCCGAGGCCCGGTCAGGTCAGATCGCCGCGGGAGAGCACTCCCTCGACCGACCGGCTGGTACGCATCATGCTGCGCCGCCGCAAGAATGCGCTGAGCCTCGAAGAGGTCGTGGTCACCGACCGCCCCGAGGTACGCAGGGCCGTCTCGGCGGCCGCACTCGGCAACATGATGGAGTGGTTCGACTTCGGGGTGTACGCCTACCTGGCGGCCGTGCTCGGCAAGGTGTTCTTCGCCGGCAGTTCCCCGAGCATCCAGGTGATCGCGTCCTTCGCCACCTTCGCCGTGGCCTTCCTGGTGCGCCCGCTGGGCGGGCTGGCGTTCGGGCCGCTGGGCGACCGCATCGGGCGGCAGCGGGTGCTGGCCGCCACCATGATCATGATGGCGGTGAGCACCTTCGCCGTGGGTCTGCTGCCCAGCTACGGGACGGTCGGCCTGCTGGCGCCCGTTCTGCTGCTGGTGTGCCGTCTGGTGCAGGGCTTCTCCACCGGTGGCGAGTACGCGGGAGCCACCACCTACATCGCCGAGTACTCCCCGGACGAGCGCCGGGGCTTCCTGGGCAGCTGGCTGGACTTCGGTACGTTCGTGGGGTACGTGCTCGGCTCCGCGCTCGTGACCACGCTCACCGCGACCCTGGGCGAGAGCACCATGGTCGACTGGGGCTGGCGGCTGCCCTTCCTGCTGTCCGGGCCGCTCGGTCTGATCGGGCTCTACATGCGGATGCGGCTGGAGGAGACGCCCGCCTTCCGGGCCGCGGCCTCGGTCGGCACGGCCGGCATGGCCAAGGACCCCGACCAGTCCCCCGAAGCCCTGGCGCAGCACGCCGAAGAAGGCCGGCAGTCCGGGCACGGACGGCTGAAGGAGACCTTCACCCGGCACTGGCAGGCGGTGCTGATCTGCATGGGCCTGGTGCTCGTCTACAACGTGACCAGCTACCTGGTCACCTCCTATCTGCCGACCTATATGACCGAGACACTCGGCAAGGACCCCACCACCTCGCAGCTGCTGGTCCTGTGCACCATGATCGTCGTCGCGCTCACCATCACCACGGTGGGCCGCTACTCCGACATCTGGGGACGCCGGCCGGTCTTCATGACCGGCAGCGCCGCCCTGGTGGCCCTGGCCATCCCCGCCCTGCTGCTCATCCGCGCCCAGGGGGCGGTCCTGCCGGCCATCGGATGCCTCATCCTGGCCCTGCTGCTGGTCTCCTTCGCGGGCACCGCCGCTTCCACCCTGCCCGCACTCTTCCCCACCCGGCTGCGCTACGGAGCGCTCTCCGTCTCCTACAACATCTCCGTCTCGATCTTCGGCGGCACCACCCCGCTGGTGGTCTCCGCCCTCATCGAGAACACCCAGAACAAGATGATCCCGGCCTACTACCTGATGGCGGCCGGTGCCATCGGCTTCGTCTCCGCCTTCTTCCTGCACGAGACGGCCGGCCGCCCGCTGCGCGGCTCCGGGCCGATGGTGGAAAGCGAGGAGAAGGCCCGGGAACTCGTGGCCCGCAGCCGCGTCGAGGCCGGACGCGGGGCCCGGGACGTCTGGATACGGCTGCGTCATCCGTGGCACCGGCATCACACCGAGCGATGACGGCCTGCCGCCGCGCGGCTCTCCGTACGGGGGTGCGGGCTGGTCCTGGGGCACCAGCCCGGCAACGAGGTGATGGATACAACGTCGAGGAACTCCGGGGCAGTTAATGCCGTGAGTCATCTCACGAACTTCCGAAGAACCAGGGATTTTCTCCGCAGCGTCCTTCCACCCAACGAGTTCCCGCCGAAAGGCGTTCGGCGGACGGCGCGCCAACACATCGGAGGAGAGAAACCCTTGTCCTTTTCCACGGCATTGACCATCGGCATCGCGGGCTGTTTCGCTGTCGCAGCGGCGGGTTTCCTGCTGGGACGGCCGAGACGGATCTCGCACCGTGTGGCCGCCGCCCTGGGATGGCTGTGGGTCCTCGGCGTGATCGGGCTGACCTTCGGCACCCGGTCGGGCGGCGGTCAGGCGGTGAATCTGCGGCTGCTCGACGGGACGAATCCGGCGGACACCAAGGACTTTCTCCTCAACGTCCTCATGTTCGTGCCGGGCGGCATCGTCCTGGCCGTCGCAGGAACGCGTTTCGCCTGGGCAGCGCTTTTCGGTTTCCTCGGCTCTCTGGTCATCGAGACGACGCAGTACCTGACAAGTTCGGGACGGACCGCGGACATCAACGACCTGCTGGCCAATACACTCGGCTGCCTGGCCGGCTTCGCCTGCGCCGCGCTGGTCCGTGCGGGCCTGGGAGGATCCGGCGGACGGGCCCGGCGGGCCTGATACGGCAGGCGCCCCGTGCGGACGCACGCCAGCACGATGGTCGTGCCGGCACCCCGCGCGACTCGCTGCACATTCTGGACACCCTGCTGAACCTCGACCCGGGGCGAAGCCGGACATGGTGGCCACCGACAACGCCTCCTGTGCTGTTGCCAGGACACCTCACGCCCCGGCAGCCCGGAGGGACGGCCAAGCGGGCCGTCGGGCAGGGCTATTGCGGAGGTGGGTGGCTGTGCGGGTCGTGCGCCAGCGGCGCGAGGACGGCTCACGCCGGTCGAGCTGTTCGAGGGAGCGGACGAACCAGTCGAGGTGGTCTCGGGGTTCTTGCGGTTCCGGGCCGCACGGGACTGCTCGCCGGACAGGCTCGTGCCGTACGCGTACGACCCTCGCCATCTGTGGCGGTTCCTCGGCGAGCGGGGCCGGACTGGGGACGCGTCCGCCCTGCCGCACGTGATCCCGCTGCTGGAGTACCTGCGTTCGGTCCCGTTGCGCCGACCGCGGCAACGCATGACCCTCACCGTCGCGACGGCCGGTGGAGACGGGCGGGGCGCGAAGCTCGCGGCGACCACGGCGAACCGGATCCTGGCGGCCCTTCATCGCCCGCCGCCGAGCGCTGCGGCCCAGTGAGGAGTACCGCGCACCCACCGCGCAGGAATGGCAGGACTTCCTGGCCCACTTCGAGCTGCGGAAGGTCGCCCTCGGCGCCTGCGCGCGCGTGTTCCGCGGCCTTCGCCCCTGTGGGGGTCAGGTGGTGGAGGTGGGGCCGGGCGGCAGGTGGACCGTCATGATCAGGCGGCAGGTTTCGGTGCCGGTGCCGCGATAGGTGTGAGGAGCGTCGCCGTTGAAGGTGGCGGTCTGTCCGGCTTCGACGGGGTACTCGGTCCCGTCGACGACGAGGGTCATCCGTCCGGTGCTGACGCTGACGGTCTCGACGACGCCGGGCTGGTGGGGGTGGCTGGGGTATTCGTCGCCCGGCTGGAGTTCCCAGCGCCAGATCTCGGTCGGGGCGGGGCCTGATGTCGTCAGCATGAGGCGGGCTGTGCTGCCCTTGTCTCCACTCCACAGGGGCATCACGGTGTCGGCGGACACGACGCGGACGCGGCTCTGGGCCGAGCCCTCCAGGAGGGCGGACACGGAGACGCCGAGGGTGTCGGCCAGCCGCACCAGGGTGGCGAAGTTCGGGTTCCCCTGGGCTTTCTCCAAGGCCACCAGGGCGCCCTTGCTGACCTGAGCGCGTCGGCTGAGCTCGTCCAGGGACAGGCCGGCGCGGGTGCGGGCCGCCCGGACGTTGCCGGCGAGTGTGCGCAGGGCTGCCGCTGTCTCTGCCATCCGGATCACCTTCCTTGCCGGTGGACCATTGCAATGCACCGTACGGTCATTCGACTAGTGCAATTTCGGTCGGTCCGTTGTACGGTTCAGTCGTTCCGCTGATAGTAAGGGATGTGACCGTGATCGCTCTGCTGCTGGCCCTGGGAAGCTCCCTCGCCTACGGGTGCGCGGACTTCCTCGGCGGCCTCGGCGCCCGCAAGGCCCACGTCCTGCGCACCGTGATGATCGCCGCCCCGGCCTCGCTCGCGGTCGAACTGCTGCTGTGGCCCTTCCTCGGCGCCTCGTTCAGCGCCGGCGCCCTGACCTGGGGGGCCGCTTCCGGGGTCGCTTCGGCCGCCGCCTTCGCCCTGCTGTACAGGACCCTGGCGATCGGCCCGATGAGCGTGCTCTCGCCCGTTACCGCGCTGGTGTCCGCCGCACTGCCCGTCGGCGTGGGTCTGCTCCAGGGCGAGCACCTGGGCATGGCCGGACTGCTCGGCCTGCCTCTCGCGCTCGTCGCGGTCGTGCTGGTCAGCACCGGGCACAGCGCCGGTTCCGCGCGGCCCTCCCGCGCGGCGCTGTTGCTGGCCTTCGGCGCGGGCGCCGCCATCGCCCTCCAGCTGGTCTTCCTTCACCAGGCCCCCTCCGACAGCGGCGTGGCCCCGTTGATCGTGGGCAGGGCGGTGTCCTCGGCCGTCACCCTGGCCGCCGCGGGCCTGATGCGCCGCAGGCTCGGCCCGGAGAAGCCCGCCGGTGCGATGTCGGCCGCCGCAGGCGTGCTGGACTCGCTGGCGAACCTGCTGTTCCTGCTCGCCGCCCGCAATGGCGACCTCGCCGTCGTCGCCGTGATCACCGCCCTCTACCCGGCCGGGACCGTCCTGCTCGCCCGCGGCGTGCTGGCCGAACGCATCCACCGCGGCCAGTTCCTCGGCCTGGGCACCGCCGCCGTCGCCGTCGGCCTCCTCGCCCTCACCTGACCACCGCACCACACGAGCACGCGGGGAGAACCACATGGTCATCCAGCCCTGGGACAACGCCCTGGACGACACCGGAGGGCAGACCTGGATCGCCGAGCCGACGGCCACGACGTCCGCCTCCTCAGCGTCAACGGCCTGCTGTGCCAGGCACCCACTGCCGTCCCCACCCACGGCGACCCTGCCCCCATCACCGTCAACCAGCCGCCCTACAGACGGATGCTGCCCGCAATCCGCGGCCTGTGCCCTCAAGTCACCGACGTACGGGCCAAGTTCACGTACGACGACAACGAGCCCGTCGAGAGCACCGCACCTCCGTAGCCGACCACCCCACCGGACGCGGCCAGGCCCTCGACGCACCCACCGCACGGCAGCAGCGCCGCCGCCTGGACCGCAACGGCCTCGGAAGCGCTGAACCCCACCCACCCGCAGCACCAAGGAACGGAGCCCCCGCCATGACCTTCCGCATCAGCCCCGCTGTCGCCGACGCCTTCCCCGACACCCTCATCGCCGTGGTCACCGCCAGCGGCCTGCGCGGCCACGAGCCCTGGCCCGCCACCACCGCAGCCGTAGAGGACCTCGAACGGCAGCTCGCCGACGGCACCTGGGCCCCGGCCGACGAGACCGACCCGCGCATCGAGGCATGGCACACCGCCTACCGCTCCTTCGGCACCAACCCCCGCCGTATCCGCCCCAGCGTCGACGCGCTCGGCCGCCGTATGGCCAAGAGGGGCTCCCTGCCGCGCATCAACCCGGCCGTCGACTCCTACAACGCCGTCTCCGTCCGCCACGGCCTGCCCGCCGGCGCCTTCGACCTCGACCACGTCACCGGCGACATCGACATCCGCTACGCGGACGGCAGTGAGACGTTCACCCCGCTCGGCGAACCCGACTCCGTCGAGCACCTCAAGCCCGGCGAGATCATCTACACGGACACCACCGGTGTCCTGACCCGCCACTGGAACCACCGCGACGCCCACCGCACCCGCGTCACCGAGGACTCCACCCACGTGGCCTTCCTCCTCGAAACCCTCCACGCCACCCGCGACGGCCACCTCCTCAAGACCGCCGCGCACGAACTCCAGGACCTGCTCACGCCGCACGCCGAACAGGCCACCCTGCACTACCTCGCCCCGGGACAGCCCGCTGCCACCGTCTGAATCCCTCGCCCCGGACGACCCGCAGCACCCGGGGCGGACTTCGCTTCGGCACGCCGTACCCCTCGTTCGGACCGCGTGTGTGGCGGCTCCGCAGCGTAGGGCGAGACTGAGGGGAGAGCGTCGAGGAGACCTGGAGACAGCGATGCACCTTGGCAGGGTGAAGAGCTTCGACCCGGAGAACGGCTCAGGGTGGATCAGCCCTGACGACGGGGGCGACGACGTCTGGGTGCACTACAGCGAGATCGAGGCCGACCCCCAGACCCTGGAGGAGGACCAACAGGTCGAGTTCGACATCGGGTCGGGTCCCACAGGGCCGCAGGCCAAGAACGTACGCCCTTCAACGTGACACGGCCGCGCCCATCCCGCGCCCGGATATCTGCGTACCTCTCGACCAGCGCGTCTCCCCCAAGAGGGCTAGATTAATGAAGAGCACGCAGGAGAGGAGCGGAGATATGTCCTCGAAACGGCGCCGCAAGAAAAAGAAGGCCCGTATGAAGGGTGCCAATCACGGCAGACGGCCACAGTGCTGAACGTCGGCCCGTGCCACCCGGTGCTGTGCGGGATGATCACCGGGACGGCCGGGCCGCGGCGCTGATCAGCGTCGGCTCCGTCACCGCCGTCGTGACCGCCCGGTGGCCGACCCCCTTGCCCTGTCCCGGGCCCCGGCACACCGGGCGAGTGGGGGCCGAAGCTCAATTCTCCGTCGGCGCCGGGGCCTTCGCCGGCCCGGCCAGGTGCTCGGGTTCGAGTACGAAGACCGGGATCACGCGGTCGGTCTTCTCCTGGTATTCGGCGTACGGCGGATACGCGGCGACCGCACGCTGCCACCACTGGGCCCTCTCCTCACCGGTGAGCTCACGGGCCGTCATGCCCTGGCGTTCGGGGCCGTCCTGGAGAACCACCTGCGGGTTGGCCTTGAGGTTGAAGTACCAGACCGGGTGGCGCGGGAAGCCGCCCTTCGAGGCCACCGCCGCGTACCGCCCCTCGTGCTCCACGCGCATCAGCGGAATCTTGCGGATCTTGCCGCTCTTCGCGCCGCGCATCGTGACAATGACGACCGGCAGGCCCGTCTCCCAGAGCGTCGTGCCCTGCGTGCCACCCGAACTCTCGTACAGCTCGACCTGTTCGCGCACCCACTGCGCCGGACTCGGCTCGTACTCGCCCTCAAGAGGCATCGCCTTCACCCCATCGTCGTGTACGGATTGTGCCGGGACAGTCCAGCACAATCCTCGCGCGAAGGGGAGACCGCCACTTCTGCGGGGTGCCCGTGGGCAGCGCCCGCGGATCAAGGGGCGCCGGCGCGTACAGCGGTGGTCGCCAGAGTGGTGTAGTGCATCGTGAAGCGGCCGCCCAGAGCGTCGATGGCATGGCCAACCGCTCCCAGTATCCGGGTCAGTTGGTCGGGACGGAGTCGGGTGAGGCCGCCGGTAGTGGGGAGGAGGTCCAGCCACTGGTCGCGCGTGCAGGACTGCTCCCAGTCGAATCGCCACTGTTCCGGGTCGTTGAACTGCCCGGTCTCGCGGATCTTGTCAGCGATTTTCGCGTACCCCGCCTTGTACATCTCCAGCGGACGTCGCGCCGGCTGATTGCTGAACGGGGAGTCGGGCGCCACCTGGCGGTAAGCAGCCGCGAACGGCTCGGCCACCTCGGCGGGTGGTTCAAATACGTGCCCGAAGATCGCCAAGCGCCCGTTCGGACGCAGCACTTGGGCCGCTTTCACGGCGCCGGCGACCGGGTCCACCCAGTGCCACGACTGGGCGGCGACCAATGCGTCGAACGTTCGGCCAGCCGGCTCCCAGGCTTCGAAGGTCGCCAACTCCACCCGCAGGCCGCGGGCTTGCGCGAGGTCGGCCATCCGCGCGTCCGGCTCGATGCCGAGCACGGCGCAGCCGGCGGCCTGGAACTGACGGGCCGCGATGCCGGTGCCGCAGCCGACATCGAGCACGTCAGGCCCCGGGCTTCCGGCGACGATGCGCGCCACCAGGTCATGGGGGTAGCCCGGTCGGGCCCGGTCGTAGCGTTGTGCATCCGTGCCGAACGATTCGGCCGTCTGCCGAGCCTGATGCGGCTGCGCCGGCTCGGGTTGCTCTCGCGGAAGAGTGGGCATGCGTTCACTGTAGTGGGCAAGCGCCCACATACCTAGGGATGCCAGGAGCCTGGTGCACGAGAGGATGTGTGCATGCCGACCGGGGTGCATCTTCGCGACGCGCGGCAGCAGTTGTTCGACGCCGCCGAACGCGTGCTGCTGCGGGACGGCCCGAACGGGCTGACCAGCCGGGCCGTCACCGACGAGGCGGGCTGCGCCAAAGGCGTGCTGCACCGGCACTTCACCGACTTCGACGCGTTCCTCACCGAGCTCGTGCTCGACCGGGCCGCACAGCTCAACGCGCAAGCGCAGGCGCTGCGCGAGGCCGTCGGCACCGGCACCGTGGCCGACAACGTCACCGGCGCGCTGACCACCCTGTTCGGACCGGTTCCGGTGGCGATCATCCCGCTCATCACTTTCCGGGACGGGTTGCGCGCGCGGCTGCGGCAAGCCAGGCCCGGAGGCGGCATGGCGATCCTCGCCCAGGTGACGACCGCGGTCTCGGACTACCTGGCCGACGAGCGCGCAAGGGGCCGTATCGCGGCCGACGCCGACATCGACTCGCTCGCCCTCTCCGTGGTCGGAGGCGGGCATCTCCTGTTCGCAGACCGCGACTCCGAGCCACCGACCGCGGCAGCCGTCAACAAGCTGGTGACCACGGTGCTCGCCGACGTCGTACAACGGCGGTCACGCTGAAGTCGGTGTGCCTTGCTGGGGGCGGGGGACGGGGGCACCGTCTGCGGAGCCCTCGCCCCGTACGCGATCAGCTCCAGGTCATGTTGATCTCACGCTCGAAATTGCGTTGTTGGCCGGTCGGCTCCACCAGGCGGCCCTGGCGAGCAGGCGGTCACCGCGGAGGGCGACCCACATCCATTCCGGATGTCGGCGGCCGGCGGCAAGGTCGTCCGCCAGTTCCTCATTGAAGGCGCCCGTCCGCTCCGGGGTCAGACGCGGTCCGCACCCCGGGAGGGCGAGCCCAACGGCCCCGGCATCATGTCCGGCGGACTGACCGCATCCCGCAAATCCCTCGGGCGCTGCGCGAAGTCCGTAGCGTCCGCAGCGGTTGCCAAAAGGAAAAGGCAAGGAGTCGTCTACTCCTTGCCACTCTCAACATATAACGCATTGGGGGGCTTGCGGCAAGGCCCCCCTCGTGCCGCAGAATCGCCGCCCGAAGCCAGAAAACCAGAGAGCCAGAAATCCAGAAAGCCGTGGAAAGCGGGGGGCGCGAAGTGCGTGTGTTGTTGCGGGGACCCGGTCGCCGGCCGCGTCCGGCAACGGGCCCGCTCCCGGCCGGGCCGGTGCACCCCGGGTAGGCAGACCCCGGGCGACGAACCACCCCCTACCGGGCGACGGCCCCCGAGACCCGCGCACGAGCAGCCGCCGTGGCCGCCGCGATCCGCGCCGACGGAACGACGGCAGCCGCGCAGCTGTGCCCGACACGATCAGCCGAGAGCGGAGCTGACGCCATGAACCCCCTGACCAGCAGTGCTTTCCAACTTCCCGATCACCTCTCCGCCAAGACCGACCCGATGCTGATCGCCCGCGACGAGCAGCAGTTCGCGGCTGTCGCGGAGAACCTGGAGCTGACGATCGCCGAACTGTCGGGCCGCCTCGACGCCGAGCTCAAGGCGCCCGGCGGCACGGGCCAGCAGGCGATGGACCGGGACATCGAGGTCCACCGGCTGAGCGCTCGGCTGCGTGCTCTGCGCCGCTTCGGCCTGGACCTGTGTCTCGGGCGCATGGTCCGCGCGGACGGCTCCGAGCCCGTGTACGTCGGTCGGCTGGGCCTCACCGACAGCGAGGGCCGCCGGCTGCTGGTCGACTGGCGCTCCCCGGCGGCCGAGCCGTTCTTCGCGGCGACCCATGGCAACCCGATGGGGCTGGTGAGTCGCCGGAGGTACCGCTGGACCCGCGGCCGGATCAGCGACTACTGGGACGAGGTGTTCACCGCCGACGGTCTCGAAGGGCACGCCGCGCTCGACGACCAGTCCGCCTTCATCGCCAGTCTGGGCAGCGAACGGTCACCGCGGATGCGGGACGTACTCGCCACCATCCAGGCCGACCAGGACGCTGTCATCCGCGCGGGATCCCGCGGCGCCCTCGTCGTCGACGGCGGCCCGGGTACGGGGAAGACCGTCGTCGCCCTGCACCGCTCCGCCTACCTCCTCCACTCCGACCCGCACCTCGGTCACCGCCGGGGCGGCGTGCTGTTCGTCGGTCCGCACCGGCCCTACCTCGCCTACGTCTCCGACGTCCTCCCGAGCCTCGGCGAGGAGGGTGTGCAGACATGCGTCCTGCGGGACCTTGTCGCCGAGGGGGCCTCGGCGACGGTCGAGGCCGACCCGGAGGTGGCCCGTCTGAAGTCGTCCGCGGACATGGTGAAGGCGATCGAGACCGCCGTCAGGTTCTACGAGGAGCCGCCCGCCGGGGCAACGACAGTCACGGTCGACTGGTCCGACCTCCGGCTGAGCGCCGACGACTGGGCCGAGGCCTTCGAAGCACCGGAACCAGGAACTCCGCACAATGAGGCGCGCGAGCAGATCTGGGAGAAGCTGGTCGCCATCCTGACCGACAAGTACACCGACAAGTGCACCGACGAGTACACCGACGAGTACGAGGGCGACGTCCCGCCCGAGCAGTTCCGCAGGGCGCTGCGGCAGGACGAGGAGCTGAACGCGGCCCTCGGCCGTGCGTGGCCTCTGATCGAAGCGGCCGACCTCGTCGCCGACCTGTGGTCGGTACCGGCGTACCTGCGGTTGTGCGCTCCCTGGCTCGGTCCTGACGAGGTCCGCAAGCTCCAGCGCGCGGACGCCCGGGCCTGGACGGTCTCCGACCTGCCGCTCCTGGACGCGGCACGGCAGCGGCTCGGCGACCCGGAGGCGGCCCGTCGCAAGCGTCGGCACGAGGCCTCCGCCGCCGCCGAACGCGAGTACCGGGCCCAGGTCACCGAGAACCTGCTCAGGACCGACGACTACTGGCAAGGCATGATCATGACGATGCTGCGCGGGCAGGACATGCAGAACACTCTGGTCGACGAGGACGCGATACCCGATGCCGAACCCGACCTGCTCGCCGGCCCGTTCGCACACATCGTCGTGGACGAGGCGCAGGAACTCACCGACGCGGAATGGCAGATGCTGCTCCTCCGGTGCCCGTCCCGCAGCTTCACCATCGTCGGGGACCGTGCCCAGGCCAGGCACGGATTCACCGAATCGTGGCAGGAACGGCTGGAGCGGATCGGGCTCGACCGGATCAATCTGGCCTCCCTGAGCATCAACTACCGGACGCCGCAGGAAATCATGGCGGAAGCCGAGCCGGTCGTCCGGGCCGTGCTCCCGGACGCCAACGTGCCGACTTCCATCCGCAGCAACGGTCTCCCCGTCGTCCACGGATCCACTGCGGACCTGCACCCGATCCTCGACGCCTGGCTCGCCGCCCATACCGAAGGGACCGCCTGCGTCATCGGCGATCCCGCGTTCCGGGCGACGTCCCGTGTCCGGTCGCTGACCCCGGAGCTGGCGAAGGGGCTCGAATTCGACCTGGTCGTCCTCGTCGACCCGGAGAAGTTCGGCACAGGCGTTCAAGGAGCAGTCGACCGCTACGTCGCCATGACCCGGGCAACCCGGCAACTCGTCATCCTCACCAGCCCTTGACCCCTGGCCGATGCACGGCGGCGAGGCGGCCCCCACGCCGGCCCGGCCACCGGACTTTGTCCACGGGCACGGAGACAGGCTGCCGAACAACCGGACATCCGCGTCGCCTTCCACCGACGGCTCCACCAGGCGCAACCGAAGTTGATTAGCAGCACGGAGACGGGCTGCTAATCAAACAGCCAGGCGCTGGAATCTCTGGAGCAAGGGCGGACCACCGCGGTCACAGCGCACCGGTCCGCCGAAGCACTCAGTTCGAGACACCGACACTCCGAGACTCTGAGACTCCGAGCACGATGGAAGGCAACAAGCTCATGAACTTCCGCACACCCCTCACTCTCGCCACCGCCGCGGTGGCCCTCGGCACCGGCCTCGCCGTTGCCGCCCCCGCCGCAGAGGCCGGCCAGTCCGCCCCGCGGACGTCGGCAGCCTCGACGCAGGCTGCTCCGGGCGACTGCCCGCGCCAGTACCTGTGCGCCTACCCGCAGAACAACTACGGCGGAGGGGCCGGGCCGGTCAAGGACAACAACACCGACCTGAGGAAGTACCCGAAGTTCCGCCACGTGCAGTCCCTCTTCAACAACGGTACGCGCTGCGGCGTTTACCTGTTCTCCCAGCCGAACTACGGCGGTGTGAAGCACAGCCTCGCCCGGGGAGACGGCTACCCGAACCTCAACAACATTCCCGAGTACCGGACCACAGGTGTTCAGAGCAACAGGTGGTGCGGCTGACCGTCGATGGCGCGCACCGGGCGACCGGTGCGCGCTCGTCTCCCGGTCTCCCGGTCTCCCGGTCTCCCGGTTCTCCTGGAAGGCAAGAGATGTTTCCTGCACGCAGGACAGCGGCCGTCGTGGCCGCAGCAGTGGCCATCGGCACGGGAGTTGGCGCCTGCAATGCCGTCCGGACCGGGCATGAGGCGCCCCGCCCCGTGCACGAGGGCAGCGGGCCGACGCCGTTCCCGGAGATCGTCTTCTCACAGGCTGAGCAGACGTCGCTGCGCCGGGCGGAGGACCGGCTGGTCGAGCAGTGCATGCGGCAGAAAGGGGTGGACTATCGCACCCCGCAGGGCTGGAGCCCCTCGGCGCCTGAGAACCCCTATGGCCTTCTGTCACGTCCCCAGGCGGAATCGCGCGGCTACCCGCTGCCCACTGCCGGAGGTCCCTCGCCGGAGGCCGGCCAGCGGCTGACGGGCCGGCAGCGATCGGCGCTCCTCGGCACCGAGAAGTACCAGCGGAACATCCCCTTGCCCGAGGGGGGTGAACTGGCGGTACGAACCGACGGGTGCTTCTACTCGGCCCAGAAAGAGCTCTACGGCGAGGACTGGAAGCCTCTCCTGCACACCTTCGAAACACTCACCGGTGACGTCGTCAACAAGGTGAGAAACGACGAACGGTTCAAGAAGGCCGAACGCCAATGGGCGACGTGTATGCGCACAGCGCAGTTCCCGGTCACCGCCCTCGGATCGGTCATCCCTGACGCGATGGACGCACTGGAACGCGTGAGGAACGACAAGAAGGCGACCGCCAGGCTCAACGACGAACTGCGCAGTCAAGCCGTTCACGATGCCGACTGCCAGCAGCAAGTCCGGCTGCCGTCGCTCGCAGAGCAGGCCCAGCACGACGCCAAGAAGAACGTGCTGGGAGACAAATGGCACGCAGAACTCGGCCAGTTGCACGCTCTCCGGGAACGGGCCCTCGCTACCGCCCGGCACCTCACGCCGACGGCAGAGAGCCACCCCGGCGTGAGCCGGCCCGAGGGCAGAGTTTCAGCGGCGGGCGGCCGGCACCATGGCGTTCGGTGAGTCGACCAGGACGGCGCTGGCGCCCAGCTTCGTGGCGGTGGCCAGGTCCGCGGGGGTGTTGACCGCGAACATCACGATCGGCAGGCGGTCGCGGCGGTCGGGTGCGGAGCGGAAGCAGCTGACGGACTCGCGGGTCCACAGTTGCGCGGTGACCGGGGAGTCGCCGGTACCGAGCGTGAACTTCTCCTGGAGCGTCATCTGCCGTTTGAGCTCGAAACCCGCCCAGGAGGAGCGGGAGTCGGGCGTGCTCTTGCAGGCGTGTTCCAGGGCGACTTCGGCCAGGCGCTGACGGGTGGCGTCCCTGGACTCGGCGACCTGCGCCCCCGGCACGGCGGACAGCAGCCGGGTCACCTCGGCGTCCGTGGAGTACAGCCTGACCCTCCCCCACGCCTTCCGCTCGTCCAGCACGCGCGTGACGGCGTCGACCACGTGCCGGGCCGGGGCCTGCTTCAGGTCGAGGTACACCTGCTTGCCCTCGGGGATGGCATCCAGTGCGGCCTGGAGTGTGGGAATGGGGACGGGGCGCGAGCGGTAGGGGTACGAACCGTCCGGGCCCTTGAAGTTGTACCCGGCGTTCAGCCCGGCCAGCTCGTCCAGGGTCTTGTCGGCGACCGCCCCTGAACCGTCGGTCAGCGCGGACAGGTCCGTGGGCCGGTACAGCACCGGCACCCCGTCCTTGGTGGCCTGCACGCTCAGCCACTCGCCGTCCGCCCCGGCCGCCAGGGACCGTTCAATGGCCTCCAGGGTGTTCTCCGGGGCATCGCCCGTTCCCGCGCGGTGCGCGATGATCGCCGGCTGGGACCGCTCCTGCGCCGTGCCGGCCCGGACCGGCCGGTCCGGGACCGAGGTACTGGCCGTCAGTGCGGGGACAGCGCAGACCAGGGCCACGGCTGCACCGCTGAGGAAGAATCTGCGGGACGTCATGATGAGCTCCTGCCGACGATTCGGGATGGGCGACGATTCGGGATGGGCGGGTCACGGCCGTGCTGCTCAGAGCGGAAGTCGGTACCGCTGCCAGTGGTCGGTGATCTCCAGGCCCATGAGGGTCAACGCCTCCGCGACGACCGGGTCACCGAGGTCCTGGACCTCCAGGGTGGTGACGCCCGTGTGCTCCTGGCGCAGCCGGGTGACGAGTGAGGCCAGGAGTCCGGCCAGTTGCCCGGCCGTCGCCTCCCCGCGGTGGACGATCGCGTCGGCCTGCGCCACGTCCTTCTCGATCACCGCGATGATCTGGGCGGACGGCCGCCCGTCCGGGGTGAGGAGGTCCAGTGCCGCATACGGGAGCGAGGCGACGTCCTGGAGCAGCTCGGCGACATCCTCGGGGGTGTACGGCTGCCCGGTGACGTCGGTGAAGAAGTCCGCGTATGCCGTGAGCAGTTCGGCGTCGGGGGACGACGGCACCGGCCGGGCGCGGACGTCGGAAAGCCCGGCCGGAGGGGTCCATCCGGCCAGCGGGGTCAGCGTCCAGCGGCGGCTGAGTTCCTGGGCGGGTGCGGCTCCGAGCTCCGCCGCGGACGGGGCGTCGAGGTGGCGTTCGGGGTCGTCCCACTCCAGCGCGGTGTGTCCGGCGGCCCTGGCGGCGTCGGCGGCGGTGCGCAGGAGGTGCGTCACGACGGCCTTCTCCTCCGGTGCCACCTCGCGGGTGTTGTTGCGGCCATGGACGATGCGTTCCCGCTCACGGGAGACGACCACCCACTGGACGTGCACCTCTGCCGCGCCCTCCTGCCGGACATACACCTGCGCCCATCCGAGCAGAGCGCCGTCAGGCCGTCTGGCGACCACGATCCACTCGGGGCGTTCCCCGTCGTCGTGTGTCAGGTCGGGCACGGGCACCGGCAGTCCGGCGAACAGCTCCTCGGTCAGGCGGACTTCCGTGTCGGGGTCGCGGCCGTCCTCCACGTGGATGCTCATCGGCAGGTTCATCGGCAGGGCCCGCCCTTCGGCAATGGCAAAGAAGTCGCAATGGGTATCCGGAAGCTATTCGTCCGCATGTGCCGCCGACAACCCGGCGGCGAGGTGATCCAGGACACATATCGGCTGGAGAGGATGCCGACAGCGCGGCGTCAGACGGAATCGACGGCGGCGCTGAGGAGATCGGCCGCCCGGTCGACCTCGGCCGGGGTGGTCCAGCGGCCGAGTGACAGGCGTACGGCCGCGAGGCTGCGGGCGCGGTCCAGGCCCATCGCGGTCAGGACGGGCGAGGGCGTGTGGTGACCGCTGTGGCAGGCCGATCCGGTGGAGGCCGCGATCCGCGGGGCGGCCGCGAGGACTTCGTGGCCCACCGTGCCGTCGATGCTGACGTTCAGGGTGTTGGGCAGCCGGTTCCGGGCAGGCCCGTTGAGGTGGACGCGGTCCGGCAGGGCCTCGGCGAGCCGCCTGTGGAGGCGGTCGCGCAGAGCGGCGAGGCGGCCGGGCGCGCCGTGGGCGAGGTCGTGGGCGGCGAGCCGGGCGGCCGTACCGAGGGCGACGGCGAGGGCCACGTTCTCGGTTCCGGCGCGCAGGCCGCGTTCCTGGCCGCCGCCGTGGACCAGTGGTTCGAGGGGGACTCCGGGACGTACGTACAGGGCGGCGACGCCCTTGGGCGCGTACATCTTGTGGCCGACGAGGGTCAGCAGGTCCACGTCCAGTTCGCGCACGTCGAGAGGGATCTTGCCGGCGGCCTGTGCGGCGTCGCAGTGGAAGAGCGCGCCGTGGGCGCGGGTCACGCGGGCGAGTTCGGTGACCGGCTGGAGGGCTCCGGTCTCGTTGTTGGCGGCCATGACCGAGACCAGCGCCGTGTGCTCGGTGAGGGCGGCGGCCAGTGCCGAAGGGGCGACGAGGCCGTCGCCGTCGACCGGCAGGTAGGTCACCTCCACGCCGTGCAGGCGCTCCAGTGCCCGGCAAGTTTCCAGGACGGCGGGGTGTTCCGTGACCTGCGTGATCACGTGCCGCCGGGTGGCCTGGGCGGCCAGGACGGCACCGCGCAGGGCGAGGTTGTCGGCTTCGGAGCCGGAGCCGGTGAACACGATCTCCCCGGCCCGCGCGCCGATGAGAGCGGCCACGTGCTCGCGGGCCTCCTCCAGTGCTCTCGTCGGCGCTTCGGCGTAGGCGTGGTCGCTTGAGGGGTTTCCGAACGATTCCGTCAGGTACGGCCACATCGCCTCGGCCACCCGGGGATCGACCGGGGTGGTGCCGTTGTAGTCGAGGTAGATGGGGCCGTCCTGCAGTCCGGGGTGTGCGTCCATGGCCTGATGATGCCTTCCCCGGGCACGGATTTACCCCGATCCTTCAGGGGGGTTGACGGTCGGTACCGGCGCGGCGTCGCCCTGGGGGAAGTCGACGGTGGCCCACTTGCCGCCGGTGACGAGGGCGGCGAAGCGGCACAGTCGTCCGTCGGCGTCGACCCAGTAGCGGGTGCGGCGCTCGGAGGGGGCCGCGTCCTGTGCGGACCCGGTGCTGTCGGGGGGACGGGGGCCGGAGAACACCGTGACGGGTGTGCCGTCGATGTTCTCCTCGCCCAGTCGGCTCGCGCCGCCCTGGCGCAGGAGTTGGGCGTTCTCGGGCCGGTCCGCGCTCAGGCCGAGTACCAGCAGCAGGACGGCGTCGACCGGGTCGGTGCGGGGATCGAGGGGACGCTGCTGCCAGCCGGAGGGCGGTGGTGGATCAGGCAGTTCGGCCCTTTCGGCGGGGCGGGTGGAGGCGGTGCCGAGGTCCCAGCGCACCAGTGTGTTCTCTTGCCGGTCGGGGACGTGGACCTGTGCGTATCCGGAGTGCGCGGACCAGTCGACACGGCCGTCGAGCTTGAGGGTGCGGCCGGCAGCGGGGATGGTGGCGCGGACGATGCTGCGGGTGCGCTGGTGGTTGAGGAAGCGGACGGTGGACAGCAGCTCGGCCTCGTCCACGGTCAGCGGGCGCGGGCCGGTCGCGGGGCGCTCGTCGCCCGCGCACGCGGTGAGGACGAGGGCCAGGCCGGCCGCTCCGGCGCCGAGAAGTGCGCGTCGCCGTATCACCGGGCACCCCGGGTGTGCTCGGCGAGCAGGTCGCGTCCGGGTACCGGGACGTTGTCCGCGTCGACGGTCCCCGGCAGATGCGTGGCGTCGCGTACGGGGGCGTCGGCTCCGCCGGGCAGCTGCGGCTGGGCCGGGGGCTCGGGCACCGTACGGAAGGGGATCCCGGCGGGTGCGGCGGGTGTGGTGGGCGGTGCGACGGACTCCATGACCGGACCGTCGGCGGCGACCGGGCAACGGTACTGCGTGGCGAGTTGCTCGGGGGCCGTGGTGGACAGGGTGTTGTCCTTGAGGCAGTTGCCCCGGCCCGGGGCCCGTCCGGAGGCGGCGTGGGCGACGTCGAGGGCATTGCCGCCGAAGGCGTTGGAGTCGATGGTGTTGCCGATCGGGGGCACGTCCTCGGAGGACATCAGGACCAGCCCGGCGCGCGGGTTGTTCTCGATCCGGTTGTTGCGCACGATGTTGTGCTGGCCGCCGGCTATGCCGATCCCGATGCCGAAGCCGCCGTCGGCCTGCTGGGGGGTCTGCGGTTCGGCGTTGTCCGCGATCAGGTTGCCCGCCACGACCGAGTTGTGCTGGGGGACGAATGCCTCCAGGTAGTCGGAGTCGACGGTCATTCCGACGCGGTTGTGGGTGAAGCGGTTGCGCAGCACCCACATGTTCTCGCTGGCGTTGGTGCCTTCGTAGCCGACGGCGTTGTACTCGGCGACGTTGTCGGTGACCACGACGTTGCACGGCTTGCACTGTCCCACGTACAGGCCCGAATCGGCGCCGCCGGAGGTGTGGTTGTGGTCCAGGAGGCCGTTCTGGGCGTTGAAGGCGTAGATGCCGTACAGGCCGTTGCGTGCGGAGGTCACGTAGCTCACGCGGAAGCCGTCGAGCGGCGGGAACTCCTTGGGGTCCAGGCGCTCGTAGCCGTTGCTGCCGCGGGCCAGGCCCTGGCCGTCCTGGGAGGCCATGCCGGTGACCAGGACGCCGTTGAGCAGGTGGTCGCGGACGGTGAGGTTCTCCACCGCCACGCCCGAGCCGGTCACCACGATGCCGTTGTGCCGTTTTCCCTGGCCGTCGATGACGACGCGGTTGCGGTCGGTGCCGCGCAGCACGATGCGGTCGGTGGGGACGCGGACGGTCTCGTGGTAGGTGCCGGGAGAGATCAGCACCATGTCGCCGGGCCGGGCGCGTTCGACGGCCGCGCCGATCGTGCGGGCGTCCTGCGGCACCCGGATGGTCCGCGGGTGGTCGGCGGCGTTCTCCGCCTCGCCCGCCGGGGCGCAGCCCGCTGCGGCGAGGAGTGCGGTGAGCAGGCAGATGAGGAGTGGATTGCGGCTTCGGTTCACGGTTCCCCTTCGTCGGTCCCTGGGTCGGCATCTCTGGATGCTTGTGACAAATGCGATCAAAAAATGTCAAAATGGCGTAATGAATCAATTAACTGGCATACCGCGCAGGGGCCTGCTCATGGGAGGCGCACTGGCAGCGGCGGCCACCCTGACGGCTTGCCGCTCCCAAGACCTCTCCTCCGTACCGGCATCGCCCACGGCACCGCAGGACTCCGCTGCGCCCGTCGGGGCAACCGGCCCCGTCCAGGCGGGAGTCGACCGTCCCGGAACTCCCCAGGAACATCTCGGACTTGCGGTGTTCGACCTCGGCAGCGAGCGGGAACCGAGCGCGGTGGCACGCCTGCTGGCCGAACTCGGGCGCACCATAGGCGAGGTGACCGGTGGTCGGCACCAGCAGATGGCCGGGCTCGCCCCGGGCGATGTGACCGTGACCGTCGGCGTCGGCCCCGCCCTCGTCGCCGGCGTCCCGGGCGTACGGTCCGACCTGCCCGGTGCCGCGCAACTGCCGCGTTTCGCCCGCGAGCAGATCCCTGACGCCGCGCGCGACGGCGACGTGCTGCTGCAGGTCTGCGGTTCCGACCCGCTCGTGGTCAGCTGCGCGGAAGCGGCCTGCAGTGCCGTTCTGGCCGGTGCGGGAGCACAAGTGCGGTGGTCCCAGCGGGGTTTCCGTCCCCCGGCCGGGCCGCACGCCGGGCGCAATCTGCTCGGCTTCCCCGACGGGATCATCGTGCCCAAGGGGCCCGAGCAGATGCGGCGCGAGGTGTGGCTGGACGGCCCGGAGCCGGTGACCGGCGGCACGGTCGCCGTGGTGCGACGGCTGCGCATCGACACCGACCGCTTCCTCGCCCAGCCCGTCCGCCGCCAGGAGGAGGCCATCGGCCGCAGACGTGCGGACGGGGCACCGCTGAGCGGCGGTGACGCCGAGGCCGAGGTCGATCTCGGCGCCAAGACGCCCGACGGCCGGTACCTGGTGCCGCCCATGGCGCACGCACGCCGGGCCAACCCGCTCACCTCCGGCAGCGGACTGATGCTGCGCCGCAGCTACAGCTACCGCAACGGGCCGGAGGACGCCGGTCTGGTCTTCATCAGCTTCCAACGCGAACTCCGTACGTTCGTCGCCACCCAGCAACGGCTCGACGAGGGGGACGACCTGATGGCCTTCACCACGGCCACGGCCTCCGGAACCTTCCTGGTCCTGCCGGGATTCGACGCACAACGTCCGCTGGGATCCGCCTTGTTCGGCACCTGAGCCCGGGAGCGGTGCGCCCCCTCAGGGGGCGCACCGCCGTGGTCCGGGGCCGGTTCAGCGGGTGTAGTACATTCCCGCGTCCAGGTTGTGTTTCACCGAACCCCAGTCACCGACCGAGAAGACGGCGGTCTCGGCCGTGGTGTCGGAGTTCTTGTCGTACGTCGCCTTGGAGTCGATCTCCGAGTTGCCGCTGGCATCGTCCACATAGGGCTCGGTCCAACGCAGCTTGGAAATATCGCGGTTGTTCCCGCGGATGGGCACGGTGCTCAGGTCCGCGGTGCTCTTGTCGAACCGCACCTTGTACTTGCCGTGCGCGGTCAGCGCGGGCACGTCGAGCGAGCTGAAGTAGTACTCGCCCTTGGCGTCGGTCTTCTTCGTGGCCAGGGTCTTGCCGTCCTCGGACAGCAGGGTGACGGTGACGCCGGGGATTCCGGAGGTCTCGTCGGCGTTCTGGGTGCCGGGCTCCGGGTCGTACCACACGCGGTTGCCGATCTGGACCGGCGGCTGGTCGCACAGGTACTCCAGGTCACCCAGGCCGTTCGCCTTGGCGAAGCCGCCGCTGTTCGGGTCCTGGACGGGGTTGGACAGGTACTGGATGCCGTAGCCGTCCGCGTCCGCGGCACCGCTGACACGGTCGTGCCAGTTCACACCACCGGAGTTGGCCTGGTGCGCGGGGTCCATGTAGGTGCTGGCGATCTTGCCCTCGCGCTGGGAGAGGGCGAGCGCACCCTGGGCCCGGTAGTCGTGGCTGCCCCAGTTGTCGCCGGTGTAGAACTTGTCGCCGCTCTGGGCCTTGTGGGCCGGGCAGCCGTCGGTGCCCTCCCACACGAACGTACCGGTCGCCGTGCGGCACACCTTGTTGATGTCCCCGGCCGTCACCGTGGTGTCGACGGTGGGATGCGCCGGGTTGGGGTTGACCATCTGGTAGCCGCCCAGGTCGCCCTGGCGGTCCCGGAAGCCCAGGGCGAGGTCGCCGTTGGCCTCGATGGCGATGTCGCTGAGCATCGGCTGCGGGCGCGCGGGGGTGCCGTTCACGGACGCCGGGTACTGGTTCGGGTCGTCGGGAGTCCAGGGCGTCCACGTCGCCGATTGGCCATTGGCCATCTGCCCGCGCTTCCGGTCCAGTTTCTGGTTCAGCACCGGCTTGTCGGAGAACGCGCGCGCCCTGGGGTCGTACGTCCACACCACGGCTCGCAGATCGTCGGCCTTCTGGGTGGACTGGGCCGAGCACACCCCGCCCACGTACACGATCCCGTCGCGCACGCCCAGGCCCATCGGGCGCCAGTCGTCCGGGTTGGTGCAGCCGGGGTCGGGAATGGCGATGCTGTTCTTCGGCGCGTCCGCGGTGCTCTTGGTGGCGTCGAAGGTGTAGAGCTTGCGGTCCTTCATGTCGACCACGTACAGCTCGTCGCCCTTCTCGGAGATGTCGATGTCTCCGAGCCCCTCCTTGCCGACGGCCTTGATGAAGTCCCCGTCGTAGCGGGCGTTGTCGGCCGGGTTGTGCTTGGTGCTGCCCGCGTCCAGCTTGGTGAACTCGGTCGTCGCACCGCCGTCGCGCGGGGTCACATAGATGGCTCCCGACCCGCCCGGACCGTAGGTGGTGCCGCGCTTGGCGTACGCGCCCTGGAAGATGCGCCGCTGCTTCTTGTCGTAGGCCAGCCCGTAGGTGGTGCCCGTGTCCCCCTTGGCCGCCAGGGTCTTGGGCTGGGGCGCACCGGCGTTGCTGTTGCCGCGCCAGTCGTTGTTGAACGTCACCAGGCTGCGCGAGCCGTCCACCTTGACCTGCGCCTGCTGGCAGGTGGTCGTCAGATCCGCGTTGACCTGGCAGTAGTCCGCGGGATTCCACACCCCGAACCGCACCGTCTGCGACTCCTTGGCCACGTTGACGACAGCGATGCTGGAGGAGAGGTCCTTGCCCGCGAAGGCCGGCTGGAGGTAGTCCGGCAGGGTGTCGGGGAGCAGTTGCAGCCGGAACTGACCCGTGGTGCCCGCGGTGGGCACCTCGACGGTCCCGTCCGCCTTCGTGGTCACCGTGAAGGAGTTCTCGTCGATGTCGGTGACCCGCACCCTGACCCCGGCGACACCCAGCTCGCGGGCCGGGGTGTACAGGCCGTCGGCGTCCACGTCACGGATGACGCTGACGGTCAGCTTGCCCGGCCCGGCGGCGAAGGCGTTCGCCGGTGCGACCGAGGCGAGCAGGGTCAGCGTGGCGCCGAGCCCGGCCCGCAAAGCGTTCCTCGCGGTTCTCTTCATCGTGAGAACCCTCTTTCGCCTGCGGGCAGAAAGGCGTGCGGAGTCGGAGCACATAACATGCCCGAATTCCTTTCTCTGGTGATGGGTTGCCGTCTTCGCGATACGCGTCAGTGGCGCCGGATACGGAAAATGAAACTGCGCGCAGACATGGCGCTGTTGGCGGCAGCACACAGTGTCCGGGACGGGACGGCTCCCATGATCAACTTCTCCGGCGGCGCATCAGAATGTCAGGTACACCGCATCCCTGCAACTCATCCGGGCTTATCCAGCCAGTACCGATTGGCCGAATCCATCGCACAGAGCGGGCCGAGGAACAGGCATCTGCGTGTCGGCGAACTCGAAGCCGATTCCCAACTCATCGGCCCGGCAACGGATATGACAGGCGGCAGACAGCTGCACCGCTATCGCACGGCCGGCCGCCCGAAGCCGAGGCAGTGGCCGACACGGTGCACACGGCTTTGACCGCCGCCCGAAGGTCAGGCCCGCGCGGGACGACCTGGGGATCCCGCCTCCGCACGCCCGGCGCACCGGACTTCCGGCGGCCGCGTCCCGCACCGGCCACCGGAGCAGACGCCAAGACGGCCCCAGCCCCGACCCGGAACTCGGGGAATCCGCGAAGCTCCGCCGGAGAGGCCCTCGCTAGCCCGCGAGCCGTTCCGCGGCCCGCTCGCCCCGCCGCCCGACGGGCTCCACCCCATGGGCCGCACCGAGCCCGGTCGGCGGCATGCCGTGGTAGATCGCCTCGTACGAGCCCGCCGGCACGATGTACGTCTCGTGCCAGATGCCGACACTCCCCGCGCCGCTCCGCGCACGGCGGTTGAACGCCGCCCAGGCGGGCCGGTGCTGCCGGTCCGGGGCCGAGGCGTAGGCGAGCAGCTTCGCGCGCGACTCCCAGTACTGGACGACCGTGTAGGTGCGCGGTCCGGCCGTGTACACCCGGCATCCGAGCATCCCGGCGCCCTCCTCGCGCGCGAGTTCCTTGAGCATGCGCGGCATGGCCGTGAAGGCGGGCAGCCAGTGGCGCACCGACCGCCACCGGTTGATCCGCATGCCGATGAGGAAGACCACCACATCCCCCTCGGCCGCCGCCGTGACCCGCTCCGCTATCGGTGCCTTACCCATGTCGCGCTCCCCGTTCCGGCTGCTCCCACTCATTGGATAGCGCCACTATCCATGCTTGGATAGTGCCAGTATCCGAAGGAGGGTGCAAGAGGATGCGACTGGCCGAACTGAGCGAGCGCAGCGGGGTGTCCACCCCGACGATCAAGTACTACCTGCGGGAAGGGCTGCTCCAGCCCGGCCACCGGGTCACCGCCACCCAGGCCGCGTACGGCGAGGAACACCTGCGCCGACTACGGCTGGTACGGGCACTGATCCAGATCGGCAAAGTGCCGGTGGCCGTCGCGCGCGAGGTGATCTCCGCCGCGGAGGACACCTCACTGGACCACCATGTGCGGCTCGGCGCGGCCACCCGGGCGCTGCCGCACGACCCGGGACCCGCCGAGGACGACGAGGCGACCAGAACGGCGCGCCGCTCGGTGCACGCGCTGCTGGAGCAACTGGGCTGGCACGGCATGCGCGACGAGCCCTGCCCCGCCCTCGGCACCCTGGTCACCTCCGTCGCCGCACTCGTCCGCCTCGGCTACCCCTGCGACACCGCACACCTGCTGCCGTACGGCCGCCTCGCCGCCCAACTCGCCGTCACCGACCTGGACACGGTGCAGGAACAGCCCACGGCCGCCGGACAGATCGAGGCGGCCGTCGCGCTGACCGTGCTGTACGAACCGGTACTGCTCAGCCTGCGCAGACTGGCCCACATCCAGGAATCGGCCCGTCGGTTCGCGGGGCGCTAGCCCTCTGCGCAACGTGGTCGGCCGGGAGGAGAGGGCCGCGTCCGGCCCGGCACGGGGCTCCCGGAGGGGGCTGCCGTCGGGCGACGGACCGTGTCAGGCTGGCCCACATGCCCATGACACCCGACGGGCGGCCGGTACCGCCCCCGCACGCCGACGAACGGACCATGCTGGAAGGCTGGCTGGACTTCCACCGCGCCACCCTGGCCCTCAAGTGCTCCGGTCTCGACGACGCTCAGGCCCGTACGGCTGCCGCGGAGCCGTCACGGATCACCCTGCTGGGCCTCGTCCGGCACATGGAGGGTGTCGAACACCACTGGTTCCAGGGCGTGTTCGCCGGTCACGAGGAACCACTGCGTTACGGGCCCGAAGCGGACTTCGGCTTCGCCCTCGACCCGGACCAGGGGCTGGACGAGGCGCTCGCCGCCTGGCGGGCGGAGGTCGAGCGCAGCCGGGAGGCCATCGCCGGCCGCTCCCTGGACGACTCCGGACACCTGGCGGAACAGAACGCCGCGTTTCTGGGCAGCGAGGAGGTCTCGCTGCGCTGGATCCTCATCCACCTGACCGAGGAGTACGCGCGCCACAACGGCCACGCAGACCTGCTCCGCGAACGCATCGACGGCACGACGGGGCTCTGACGGGGGCCAGCCGTGACCAGCCGACATCCCCTGCGGGAGGGAACTCGACGTCCCGCGCGAGAGCGTGGCGGCACCACCCCCGGGCGGAGTTGCCGGCCGTGCCCCGGGCATCCCCGGAAGGGGCGGCTTTCGTTCGTGCGTACCTGTCCGATCACGCCATACACACTCTCCGGTCAGTTCAGCAGCCACGCTCAACCCATCGCGTTCGTCGTGCCGTTCACCTTGCCGGTCTCGACGCCCAAGGGCGGGAAGGGGACCTGGCGGGCGACATAGATGCACGCTCGCACCACTGTGCCCGGCCAGACGGACTCGGCCGCGGCAGGCAGGCCCTTGAGCCCGTCGCAGACGAACATGAGGATGTTCTCGACGCCGCGGTCGCGGAGTTCGGTGAAGACCTCAAGCCAGTGCTCGGTGCCCCCGCCGCCGTGGCCGGCCCAGATCCCGAGGATGTCACGGGTGCCTTCGACGGTCACGGCCAGGGCGACGTGAATGGGGCGGTTGGCGGCCCGGCCGTCGCGGGTCCGTACGTTGATGGCGTCCACGAAGACGACCGGGTAGACGCGGTCGAGCGGCCGTGACTGCCATTCGGCCATGCCCGCCATCACCTTGTCCGTGACGGTGGAGATGGTCTGCTGGGGCACCTCGGCGCCGTAGACCTCGGCCAGTTGGGCGGAGATCTCCCCGCGGGTCAGTCCCTTCGCCGACAACCGGAGCACCATCTCGTGCACCCCGGTGAGGCGGCGCCGCCGCTTCCTGACGATCCGCGGCTCGAACGTGCCGGCCGTGTCCCGGGGCACCTTGACGCCGACGGGGCCGACGTCGGTCAGCAGGGTCTTGGCCCGGGTGCCGTTCCGGCTGTTGCCGCTGTGCCGGCCCGCCGACTCGTACTTCTCGTAGCCGAGGTGGTCGGTGATCTCGCCCTCCAGGGCGGACTCCAGTACGCGCCGCGTGAGCTGCTGGAGCGGGCCGGCTTCCCCGGTCAGCTGCGGCCCGTCCGTGGTGGGGAAGGCGTGTACCGGCGGTACTTGACAGCCCCGATGACCGGTGAACAGCCCGACCTGACGGTTCGTCCCGGCCACCAGCATGGAATCCTGCCGGCCATAGGACGGGCGGCAGCAGCTGTGATGGCGCAACACCTCGGAGACTCCCGCGCGGTGGACATGGATGCGCGACACGGCCTGTTCGGACAAGCCGTCGCCGACGTCAGCGCGGGAATCCGGCGAGCCGCCGGAGATTCCTGCGAATGGAATGCTCAACACGCCTGCTTTCTCCCCGTAAAAGGAACGGACCGCTCATGACAGTGAACGCGGCCCGCTGGTCGTGGACTGGCCGTGAGCTGGTCGTGGCCCGGTCGTTCTCCGGGCGATTCCTGGCCGGGAACTGGCGCAGCACACCCCCGTACTGCTGCACTGGTCCCCGGCCCGAGGGACGCACTACCAGCACTTCCAGATGGTGGGTGAGCGAGAGCGGCCGTCCAAGGCGTTTCCCGTTTCCTCCGCCGGGAGTGGGCCGGGAAACCGCCGACGACCTGCGACAACGTGCGTGCCCCGTAACCCACCGCCTGTGCGGCGGCCTGAAGTCGCAGTTGAGCCCGGCCGACCCTGCTGGAAGGATCCTGACAGGCCGTCCACCACCCTCGTCAACGTCATCGGCATCGCCCGGCGAGACCGCTGTTCGCGTGTGACGTGCAGTCGGCCCCGGCCTGGCGATGCGGGGAAAGGCAGCCGTATCCGTGGGCAACGTACTGAACAATCACCGTGATTCCGCAGGGCTGTTCCCGCTCGTGCGGTCTGCTCCCGGCGTGCGTTTGCGCTCCCTGCGGCAAGAGCGCGGCATCTCCTTGGCCAAGCTCGCCGGACTGACCTTCTACACCAAGGGATACCTGAGCAAGGTCGAGAACGGAGAAAAGCCCCTGACCTTGGCAGTGGCACGAGCCTGCGACGACGCGCTGAAGACGGAAGGACTGCTGGAGCGTGTGGTCCTGGAAGACAACGACAGCCAGGACCAGAACAACGGCGAGCCGCTGGAGGAGTGTCCGTACCGGGGCCTGTCCGCGTACGGGCCCGACGACGCTCGCTGGTTCTTCGGCCGTGAGCGCGACACCGCCGCCCTCGTCTCCCTCCTCGGAGAACACCTGGAGTCGGAGTCCCCCGGCCTGCTGATGCTCGTCGCTCCGTCAGGGGCAGGCAAGTCCTCACTGCTCCGTGCCGGTCTCCTGCCGGCCCTGGCGCAGGGCGTACTGCCGAGGCCCGAGTGCGCGAACTGGCCCGTGGTACTGCTCACTCCGGGCGAGCACCCGGTCGAGGAACTCCTCTCCCGCGTTTCCGAGGCATCCGGGGCTTCGCGGCCCCTGCTCGCCCAGGCGCTGCAACAGTCACCGGAGTCTTTCGCCAGTGCCGTACGGGAATATGCGGTCGCAGGCCGGTCTCCTGCGGATCCCGCCCCGGCCGGGAAGCCGGGTTCGGGAGCTCCGCGTGCGGTGCTCGTGGTGGATCAGTTCGAGGAATCCTTCACGCTCTGCGAGAGCGAGGACGAGCGAAGCTCGTTCATTCAGGCACTGCACGCCCTTGCCACGGCTCACGAGCCCGCGCACAATCCTGGTCCGCCGGCCGGACTGGTCGTGCTGGGCATCCGGGCCGACTTCTACGGGCAGTGCCTGGCACATCCAGGACTGCTGGCAGCCGCGCGGTACGGCCACGTCCCCCTGGGGCCCATGACCACGGCGCAACTGCGCGACGCGATCACAAAACCGGCCGAAGAAGCCGGCCTTGAAGTGGAACCAGGACTCGTGGAGATCCTGCTCCGCGACGCCGGCGCGGTCACGGACGGCCCCCACGACGCAACCGCGCGCCCCGGCGTACTGCCGCTCGTCTCCCATGCCCTGCTCGCGACCTGGCAACAGCGCGAGGGAAAGACCCTGGCCGTCGCCGGATACCGGACAACCGGCGGAATATCAGGGGCCGTTGCGGCCACCGCTGAGCACGTGTACACCGCGCTGCCTCCAGCACGGCAACCAGTGGCCCGGCGACTGCTGCTCCACCTGGTGCGCATCGGCGACACCGGCGAGACGAGTCATCGCATGGAGCGGCAACGGCTGCTGGCACGTGAAGCGGACCCGCAGGCAACAGCGGAGGTACTGGAGGCGTTCGCAGGAGCCCGGCTGCTCACCGTCGGAGCAGCCGGGCATGCCGGGCATGTGGAACTGGCCCATGAGGCTCTTCTGGAGGCCTGGCCACGGCTGCGGGCGTGGATCGACGAGGACCGGGCCGGTCTGCGCACCCGCCAGTTGGTCCTCGAAGCCGCGGAGACGTGGGAGCGGGACGGGAGGGACAAGGAACTGCTGTACCGGGGCACCCGCCTGGCCGCCGCCCGTGAATGGGCCGACGCCCCTGTCCACCGTGCGGGCCTGGGCCCTGCCGTGCAGGCCTTCCTCGACGCCGGGGCCGAGCACGAAGCCGCCGATCAGCGCGGAAAACGCCGACGCGCGCGGCGGCTGCGGGTACTGCTCAGCTGCCTGACGGCCCTGTCCTGTATCGCCCTCGGTGCCTTCGGCATCGCCCGGCTCGACCCCGCGGACGGGCAGCGCGGCAACCGGCCCACGGACTTCGTGCGGGTGGCGGCGGGCGCGTCCGACGCCCAGCCGTCCTCGGCCACCTCGTACACGGTGACCCGCTACGGCTACCAGGGCACTTTCAGCGAGGGCTCGCACGTCATGGACGCACCGTGGAAAGAGAGCTTCGCCGTCGCCGCCAAGCGCACGATCTGGCACGCGTGGCCCGGCAGCGGAGGCTGGCAGCCGATGCCGCACAACGGATGGGCCGACGACATCACAGGCGTGTACCAGGAGAAGAACGGGTCCAGGCGCATGGTCGAGGTGTGGGTGGCACACAGCAACTCGTACTGGTGCAGCGAAAGTCCCGGCGACGGTGCGTGGGGCAGATGGCGCAACTGCACATGACGTACCGGCGGCTCGTGCGCGCATCGCGGCTCCCTCGTCCACTTACTGCCTCACACAGCGCTCGGCCTCGTCCTCCCTCCGGGTATCACCCCGCCGTGCGCGGAATGCGTCGGTCCCAGGTCCGGTGGAAGACGGTCTTGTCGCCCTCCCGGCACGTCACTTCGTTCGAGGTGATGAAGTCCTCGGCGTCGGCCCGGATCTCCGAGCGCGTCTCGATCGTGACGTCCCAGTCGAGGTCGGGCCTGTGCAGGCGGATCCTCCAGTCGGATCGGGTCCGGGCGGACAGCGGGTCGCGTTCCTGGATGGTGTAGGTCTCCAGCGCGTCCTCGGTGAACTCCAGTCCGTCGGGGTAGACGCGGGTGCCGCCGTAGCGCGGATCGACCTCCAGGGTCCAGGTGCCGGCGGCGACGTCGCGTACGACCCGGCGTTCCGGGCGCAGTTGCTCCTGGTCGGGGAAGACGACGCCGAGCGGGGCGGCTTGTTCGGGCTCGGCGAAGGTGATCGCGGCGGTGACCGCGTCCGTGGTCGCTTCGGTGGCCGCGTCACCGGTCGTGGTGCGGACCGGGAATTCCAATGCGCTGCCGTCCGGATGCAGGGAGAATCCCGCGGAGCCCGGCTGGGGCCAGATCCACGGCCAGTAGGCGGAGGAGACGGCGAGGCGGACGCGGTGGCCGGGAGGGAAGGCGTGGCCGATGGCGTTGAGTTCGAACTCCACGTCCTCCACTGCCCGTTCGGGCCATGGTGCGATGCGGTCGCGGCCGTGCCGGGCGGTGAGGTTGAGCGCGCCGCGGGTGACGAGGGTGGACGAGCCGTCCGGTGCGACGTCGCAGAGGCGGGCGACGACCTGGCCGCGGGGGGCGTGGGAGCGCAGCCGCAGCCGTACGCGCGGGCGGCCGAGGATCTCGACGGTCGCGTCCTGCGGAACGGGGAAGTCGAAACAGACGGACCTGGCGTCCTCCTCGCGCTGGTCCGGCGGCAGGTCCGCGTCGTTGCCGAAGGGGAAGAAGCGGCCTGCGTCCACGCCGGTGTGCATCGGTGAGTCCACCTCGACGGGGTCTCCGGGCAGGGCGTAGGAGACGGGTGTGACGTGCGGCGACGGCCAGGCGGGGTCGGACACCCAGCGGCCGGGCAGTTCCGGGTAGGTGGTGGCCGGCGGGTGCGAGGCGCTGATCCAGGAACGCAGCTTCGGCTCGGTCATGATGCCGGTGTCCTCGCCCTTGAGGTGCTGGTCCCACCAGCGCAGGGTTTCCTGGAGGAAGCCGATGGCGGGGCCGGGCGGCAGTCCGCGGTCGGGGTACTGGTGCGACCAGGGGCCGATCAGTCCGGCCGCCGGGCTGGGCAGGTGCTCGACGAGGCGCAGCACGGTGTCCCGGTAGGGGTCGTGCCAGCCGCCGACGGCGAGGACGGCGGCCCGTACGGCGGAGTAGTCCTCGCAGACGCTGCCGTGGCGCCAGTGGTCGTCGCGGGTCTGGTGGGCGAGCCAGGTGTGGATCGGCGGATCGATCGTTTCCAGCCGCTCCTGCCACAAGGGGCGCCATTCCTCGCCGAGGTGGGCGGGGTCCGGCGGGCGGCAGGTGAAGGCGAGCATGGTCGCGGCCCAGGCGTGCATGTCGACGCCGAGGACCGATCCGCCCATGTAGTGCACGTCGTTGTCGTAACGGTCGTCGGTGGAGCAGACCGTGACGACCGCCTTCAGCGGTTCCGGGGCGAGGGCGGCGATCTGCAGGGCGTTGAAGCCGCCCCACGAGATGCCGAACATACCCACTGCACCTGTGCACCAGGGTTGTGCGGCAAGCCAGTTGACGACTTCGACGCCGTCGGCGAGTTCGGTGGCGTCGTACTCGTCGCCCGGCCGGCCCTCGCTGTTGCCGTGGCCGCGGATGTCGACGCGGACGGAGGCGTATCCGTGGCCGGCGTACCAGGGGTGGCGCTGGGCGTCGCGGGGCGCGGTCCAGTCGGTGAGGCGGTAGGGGAGGTACTCCAGCAGCGCGGGTACGGGCCGGTCGGTGACGGGGCGCCAGACGCGCGCGTACAGGCGGGTGCCGTCCGCGAGCGGGATGCGGACGTCCTCGCAGGTGGTCGCGTACGGGAAGGAGGTGCGGATCTTCACGGGCGGCCCTTCAGTGGACGGGGTGCATGGTGCGCTTGAGCCAGGGCCCGGCGAGCAGTACGGCCAGGCCGGCGACGACGGCGGCGGTGCCGTTGAGGCCGAAGTACGCGGGATCGGGGATCTTGCCGTAGAGCTTGACGGTCTGGGCCTGGATGCCGTTGGCCAGGGCCATCGAGAGGAACCACACGGCCATGGTCTGGCTGCCGAAGGACGCCGGGGCGAGCCTGGTGCTGGCGGACAGGCCGGTGGTCTGGAGCAGCACGTCGCCGAGCCCGAGCAGCAGGTACGACAGGACGACCCACCAGGCGGCCATCTTCCAGTCGCTGCCGCTGCGCCCGAGGGTCGGTGCCACCATCGCCAGGAAGGACAGTCCGCCCAGGAGCACACCGAGCGCGATCTTCTTGGATGCGTGCGGCTGGCGCCGTCCGAGCCGTACCCACAGGGCGGCGACGGCCGGGGCCAGTGCCACCTCGAACGCGCCGAGCGCGGAGGCGAACCAGGAGGAGGGGAAGCCGAATCCCAGGATCGACGTCTCCGTGTTGTTCGTCGCGAGCAGCATCATCGTCGAATACGCCTGGAACAGGATCATGTTGAAGACGACGGAGGCGGCGAACAGTACGAGGTACGGGCGCAGCCGGCCGCGTTCCTCCGCGGTGACCCGCGGGCTCTTGAACATCACCGTGAAGTAGACGGCCGGCGCGACGGCCGCGATCAGGGTGAGCGCGTTGACGACGAGTCCGAGGGTCAGTCGGCCCGTGCTGCCGAGCAGCACGGCGGCGGCCGCGAGCGTGAGCAGTCCGCCGCCGATCAGCCTTCCGGCCCGGCGCCGCGCCTGCCGGGGCAGAACGCCGGCGCCCGCCCCTTCCCGGCCGGGCAGGTTGCGGCGACCTGCGACGTACTGGGCCAGGCCCAGGGTCATGCCGACGGCGGCGGCCGAGAAGCCCCAGTGCCAGCCCTTGCCCTGGCCGAGCCAGCCCGCGATCAGCGGGCCGAGGAAGGCGCCGACGTTGATGGCCATGTAGTAGAGGGCGAAACCGGCGTCGCGGCGGCGGTCCTCGGGGCGGTAGAGCTGCCCGACCATCGTGGAGACATTGGGCTTCAGCAGCCCCGTGCCGGCACTGATCAGTCCGAGTCCGGCCCAGGTCGCGGCGCTCGCCGGCACGGCCATCGCGTAGTGCCCGCAGGCGATGAGGACGCCGCCCCACAGCACCGCCCGGTACGTGCCGAGGATCCGGTCCGCGAGCCAGCCGCCGGCGACGGAGACCAGATAGACGAGGGTCCCGTATCCCGCGGTGACGGAGGCCGCCTCGCCGGGCGCCATTCCGAGGCCCCCCGCGGCCACGGTGTCGGCGAAGTACAGCACCAGGATCGCCTGCATGCCCAGGAAGGAGAACCGCTCCCATATTTCGAGACCGGACAGAATGCCGAGTCCTTTGGGCTGGCCGAGGAAGGAGCGTCTTCCGGCCGGCGGATCGTCCTTGCGGACGGCTTCGGCGACGGGCTGGGCCATGACCATGCTCCTCATTCGGCACGAAAAATTGCCCGTAAAGATACCACCGGCGCGTTTTGCAGGGAACCACGAGAAATGCGTCGCATAAACGCCCCAGGGGGTGGGAACAAGGGCCTTTGGTCCTTCGGCTGGTCCTTCGGCCGGCCACCACACGTCGCCGCGCGCGGCCGCGCCGCAGGCCCCGGAAGCGGTGACCAAACGCTCATATCGCGGGGACGAGCCCCTCACCTGGGTCACCGATGCTGGCAGCCAGTCGGCATCGAACACGGGACCTGCCTATGACCGAGACCTCGCAGCAGCACACCGCTCACCCCCGGCCCGACGCGCCGGCGCAACGCGAATGGTGGCGCCGTACGGCGGCATGGTTCTCCTGGCAACGGGGGCGCGTGCTCGCCGTGTTGGGCTTCTTGCTGACCCTCGTGATCGCGTTTCCCGGTGTGGTACCCAACACAGGACTGAACGCGGGCAGCTTCCTCGAATCGTTCCGTCCCTGGCTGGGGCTGCTCGTGCTGCCGCTGGCGGTACTGGCGTTCCTGCGCCGGTCAGCCCCTGCTTCTCTCGCGGCAGCTCTGTGCGTGGCGGTGTGGCTGGCCGCCTTCGGTGGCCAGCTGGTCCCGGGGAAAGGCGGCGGCAATGGTGATCTGCGGGTCGTCACGCACAATGTGGACGCCGACACCAAGGATGTCGCCGGTATCAGCCGAAAGCTGATCGCCAGTCGGGCCGATGTACTGGCTCTGGAGAAAATCGCCGAAAATTCTGCCGCCGAGTACCGGAAAGCTCTGGCATCGGCCTACCCCCACCATGCCGTGATCGGCACGGTCGGTATCTGGTCCAAGTATCCGCTCACGGAAACCCGGCCGGTGAACATGGTCCCGTACTGGGTACGGGCGATCCGGTCCGTCGTGCACACCCCCCGCGGTGATCTCGCGGTATACGCGGTGCACATGCCGTCGGTGCGTGTCCACGCGGACACAGGATTCGACGTCGATCAGCGCAACGCGGCCGTGCGCAGGCTGGGCGACGCCCTGGACGCGGACCCCGCCCGGCGCATCGTGGTCATGGGTGACTTCAACGGCTCCACGGACGACCGTGCGCTGCGGCCGGTGACCTCCCGGATGACCTCGGCATACGCGTCAGCGGGCACCGGCTTCGGATTCACCTGGCCGTCCGCCTTCCCCATGGTGCGGATCGACCAGATCCTGGTGCGCGGAGTGACCGCCGTGAACGCCGAGGTACTGCCCGCGACCGCGAGCAAACACCTTCCGCTGGCCGCGGAACTGAAACTCTCCTGAGTCCGCTCGCTCTGGCCGTGTCCGGCAGGCGGGGGTGCCGGGGCGTGCGGCGGGATCGCGGTGCGGTTCGTTGCGCGGCACGGGCGTGAACAACACGGCCGGTCAGGCGTGGTTTCCCGGTTTCCCGCCGGAGAAGGCAACGGGCAACGCCCTGGCATCCGCAGGGGTTTGGGACCGTACGATGCCCGGACCGCCCACGTCCGGGAGTACGGATGCCGGACGGCCAGGCGAATCGAACCATCCTGGAGCCGCTCCCACGCGGCACTGTGACGGGGGGTGAAGACCATGCGCTACCTCCACTGAGTCGATGGCGACGCGGCCGGTCGTGGAGGTCCGCCCGTTCCCGGTGACCCGCCGACGGGCAAGGCCGGACTCCACGTCCGACCCGGTCATGAACAAGAGCCGCCGTGCCGTCACGGCACGGCGGCTCCCCTGGTACCCCCGCTCCGATGAAGGACGCACCGTGGACGAATCATCGAGAAGCGGCCCGGTCTCCCCGCCGGCCGGCCCGTTGTACACCCCACTGCACCCGGACACCCTGCAAGACCCCTACCGGGCCTTCAGGCTGCTCCGGGAGAACGACCCGGTGCACTGGCACGCCGAACTCGATTCCTGGGTCCTCACGCGGTACGAGGACTGCGTGGCGGTCCTGCGCGATGCGCAGAGGTTCCGCTCCGACTTCCGCAGCATCGGAGAAGAGGTACCGCAGTCGGCGCTGAGCGTACAGATGCTCGATCCGCCCGAACACGCCGCCATCCGCCACCTCTTGGTGGGTGCTGTCCGCGAGCAGCGGTTCGGCGGCCTGCGGACGGAGATCAGGGAGCTGGTCCGCTCCCGGCTCGCCGAGGCGTCCACCGGCGGCACGTTCGACTTCGTCGAGCGCGTAGCCCGCCCGGTGGCACTGCGCACGATCTGCCGGGTACTGGGAGTGGACGAGCCCGGTGGCGCGGAGTTCGAGGCGATGTCCAACGCCATCGTGCGGAGCATGGACGGCGGACTCGACGGCAGCCGCCTCGAACCGGGGGCACGTGCCCGGGCCGAGTTGAGCGAGCTGCTGGCGGCCTGGGCCGGGCGGCCCGCTCCCGGCACGTTCATCGACCGTGTCATGCGCCGTCGCGAGCGGTACGGCGTTCCCGCCCCGCTGGTGATCAACTCCCTGCGGGCGATGCTCCACGCCGGCTACGAATCGGCGTCGCGGCTGCTGGGCAACGCGGTGTCGGCCCTGGTCGCCGACCCGCAGGCCGGTGCGAAGGCACTGCACGCCGGGGTGCCGGACGCCGCGATCGACGAACTGGTGCGGTTCGATCCACCGGTCCAGGCGGATGCCCGGGTGTGTGCCACCGACTGCGGACTCGGCGGCCGCCGCCTGGCCCGCGGCTCGGTGGTGACCGTGCTGATCGGGGCGGCCAACCACGATCCGGCGGTCTTCACCGACCCCGGCCGTCTGCTGCCCGACCGCTCGGCCAACCCCCACCTGGGCTTCGGAAAGGGCGTCCACGCCTGCCTGGGGGCGCAGCTGGCCCGCGTCGAAATGGCCGCGGTTCTCGGGGCGTTGGCGCAGTACGACGACCGTGGCCTGGCCCTGCGCCCCGCCGGCGATCCCGTCCGCGAGCCCACGGCCACGCTCAGGGGACTGTCCCGGCTCCCCGTACGTCTGGAGGCCGGAGCGGCGGGCGGCGAGCAGTGAGGGGCGCGGCGTCGCACGGCGCGGGGCGCCTCCGGCGGGCGGGGCTCCGTATACGGAATCCGGCGGATCTGGCGCGGGGAGCGGGCGGGCGGAGACGCCGTCCAGGCTCTCTTCGCGCGCCATTTCACCCGGCGGCATCTGCCCTTCCAGGTCGTGGACTCGGCCTCGGTGCCCTCCGACCAACTGCTGTTCGAGGACGCGGGCATCCCCGTGGGAGGTATCGATTCCGGCCTGCCGGGCGTGAAGTCGCCCGAGGAGCAGGACGTTCACGCGGTTCCGCGAGCCGACTGTACGGCCCGTGCTCCCACCAGCCCTGCGATGACCGCGCCCACATCGATCGGCGCGCACTGGCGCGCAACGCCCCGGCGCTCGCCTGGGTGCTGGGCACACTCGCGACACGGGAGGCGGTGGCGACACCATGAGCGGGCAGCATTCCGCGGCCGGCCCCGATTCCTATGAGCCGGTCGCCGGTCTGTACGACCTCTTCGCTGCCGCCCGTGGCAAAGAGGCCCTGCCGGATGCCGCCGGATTCGCCCAGGCGGCCCGGCCGGGCGACCGCGTGCTGGACATCGGGGCGGGCTCGGGCCGCGTCGCGCTGGCGGTCGCGGCGGCGGGGGCCTCGGTGTGGTGCGTGGAACCGTCGCCCGCCATGCGCTCGGTCCTGCTCGGCAAGCTCGCCGCCTCGCCCGGGCTGTGGCCGCGCGTCACCGTGCTCGCGGGCCGGGCCCCGCGCTTCGACGCCGGACGGCCCCCGGGGCGTCCCGGCTCCTTCGACTACGCCACGCTGGCCGGCGTGCTGCAGTTCCTCACCCCCGCCGAACGGCCCGTACTGTTCCGCACCGTGGCCCGGTACCTGCGCCCGGGTGGCCTCCTCGCCCTGGACATGGTGGCGGACACCCCGCTCCCGGACACGCGGCAACGGCCGGGGGAACGGACCGGTGAGACCCGTGCCGCGACGGCCACCGTCGGCGACACCACCTACGCCCTGTACGCCGCCGAGGAGACGGTCTCCGCCCGGCACAGCCGCATCCACTACCGCCTCACCACGCACGAGCGCCCGGAGGGCACCGCAGCCCGGTCGGCCGACCACACCTTCGTACGGGACCACCACACGCACCTCCTCCAGGAGGTCGTGCACGACCTGGCCGAGTGCGGCTTCGCCCAGGAACTCGTCCCCCCGGCCGCCCCTGGCCTGGCCGCCGTCAGGACATTCCGCCGGAACCACGGGCTGTACGGGCGAGAGTGAGGTGACACCGGCCCCGGTGATTGTCACGCCTGGCCACGAGTTCGGTGAGCCGTCCGTACGCGCCACGGGCGGCGGCCGGCTTCTACCATCGGGCCATGACGATCCAACGCATGGACCATGTGGGCATCGTCGTCGACGATCTCGCGGCCGCGACGGCGTTTTTCGTCGGACTCGGACTGGAGGTGCAGGGCGAGGCACCGGTCGAGGGCCGCTGGGTCGACCGTGTCGTGGGACTCGACGGCGTCAGGGCACAGATCGTGGTGGTACAGACCCCGGACGGCCACGGACGGCTTGAGCTGACGAAGTTCCACGCGCCGGCGAGCCGGAGCGGCGACCGGAACGCCCCGGCGAACGCACTCGGAATTCGCCATGTCGCCTTCGCTGTCGAAGACATTGACGCCCTGGTCGCCGGACTGCGGGCCCGCGGCACGGAGTTCGTCGGTGAGCTGGAGCGCTACGAGAACAGCTACCGTCTGTGCTTCGTCCGGGGGCCGGAAGGGATCATTGTCGAGCTGGCGGAGCGGATCGGCTGACGCCCGCCCGCCGCACGAGAGCCGGTCGGCGGGGCCAACAGCAGCGGGGCCCGCCATCGCGTCGTCGGGTCAGCGCGTCAGGGGCGCGGGAGAACCCAAAACCGACCATGCGAGACTTTTCCCATGAGTGCCTGTCGCGCCCTTCGACACCCCGGAACCCGCCGTCGTATCGCCCTGCCTGCCGCCTGCACCGCCCTGGCGGCGCTCACCCTGACCGCCTGCGGCTCGGGTGACGACTCGAAGGGCACGGCCGAGACCCGGTTCGTGCAGGGCACCGGGGTCAGCATGGTCAAGGACGCGAGCGCCCGGCAGGACGTGCCCGGGCTCTCCGGCAAGACGCTGGAGGGCAAGGAACTCGACGTCGCCAAGGAGTACAAGGGAAAGATCGTCGTCCTCAACGTCTGGTCCTCCTGGTGCCCTCCCTGCCGCGCCGAGGCCAAGAACCTCGTCACGGTCGCCAACGACTACAAGGGCAAGGGCGTGCAATTCGTTGGCATCAACACCCGCGACCCCGACCCGGCCCCCGCCGTCCGCTTCGAGAAGGAGTACGAGGTGCCGTATCCGAGCTTCTACGACTCGGACGGTCGGCTGCTGCTGCGCTTCCCGAAAGGAAGCCTCAATCCGCAGTCGCTGCCCTCGACCGTGTTCGTCGACCGCAACGGCAAGATCGCCGCGCGGGCGATCAAAGCGCTGACCGAGGACGAATTGCGCAAGACGCTCGACCGGCTGGTTGCGGAGAAGTGATCCGACGTGTCAGCGGCATCAATGACGCCCGAGGCGACTGACTCGGTTTACTCCGGCCCCGGTTCTACGCCGCGCCGCCGACGCGGACGGCGTCGCTGCCGTACAACGGCTTGGTGAACGACGAGAGGTACTGGCTGACGTCGCTGTCGGGCAGGTTGTAGGTGTTGTAGGCGCCGTAGCCGTTGTCCACGGTCTGCCGCGCCAGGCTGCCGGCCGTCGATGCCGGGGTGCTCTGGACATCGATCGCGGCGGGGGCCAGGTGCGCTGGGGGCAGGCCGGGCACGCCAGGTACGCCCCACGTGCCGTAGTACGGGTTCCAGCTTTGGCTTCCTCCGCCCCGTGAACGGGGCGGAATCCCATCCGAGTCGCAGTGCGGCCGGGTGGGTGGTTGACGCTTCACAGCCTGCCTATTGGCGAGGGCTCAGCAGTCCTGACACCGCCAGTCCGGCGGCGTGATCGATGTTTCGTGCGGCGTTGGTGTCCGCGTTCTCCACGAACCCGCAGTCGGGGTTCCTGCAGGCGAACCTGGCTTGCGTCTCCCGGCTGCCGGGGGTGATGAATCCGCAGGCCGAGCAGCGGCGCGAGGTGTTCGGGGCCGGGACCTTGACGGCCTGGCCGCCGCGCTGAGCGGCCTTGTACTCCAGGAGCGTCACGGTGCGGCCCCATGCCTGTCCGGCGATGCTGCGGTTGAGTCCGGCCTTCTGGCGGACGTTGGTGCCGGGGGCTTCCACGGTTCCCTTGGCGGACCTGATCATGTTCGAGATGGCCAGGTCTTCCACCCCGATACGCGAGAAGGTCTCGGCGATGCCGGTGGTGGTCCTGTGCTGCCAGTCGGCGGCCCGGCGCTTGGCTTTTGCGCGGAGCTGGGCGATCTGGTCGTAGGTGCGGGCGAGACGCTTGGACGTCTTCTCGCCCTTGGTGCGGGCGCGGCGCTTGCGGGCGGATGCCTTCTCCAGGCGGCGCAGTCTCTTCGTCTCGCCCTCGGTGAGCCACGGTCCGTGTTCGCGGAACGTGCCGTCGGAGAGGGCGAGGGGCTTGGCGATGCCCCGGTCGATGCCGACCGTGGGGCCGGTGTGCGGCTGGGGCTCGGGTACCTCGGCCTGGACGCGGAAGACGACGTGCCAGCCGTTCGCCTCCTTCACGAGGCGGGCGCCGGTGACCTTGTTCAGCTTGTCGGCGCGCTTGCCGACGGGCAGGTCCTTGGTCCAGCGGAACAGCACGAAGCCGATCTTCGGTGCCCACATGCGGCCCCACCGCCGGTTCAGGCGCACGATCTGGAGGTCGCGGCCCTGGGGGATGTCGATGGCCATGCGGGACCGGAAGCGGCCCTTGAAGTCCGGGGCCTGAGCCCGGCCTTCCCAGCAGTTCTGCCAGGCGCGGAAGTACGTCTTGAGTACCTGCTGAGCGGCCTGCGCGGGCAACACTCCAAGGAAGTCCAGGTCTTTGCGGCCCTGTCGTATCGCCGCGTCGGCGTCGGCGAGGTTCCGCTTGTCCTTGGGGAGCATCGTCCACCAGGAGTGGAGGCAGTTCCACATGGTGCGGGCCGCGTGGCCCTGTTCCTCAGCCGTCTTGGCCTGGGAGGGGGTCAGGTAAAGCCGGGCCTTGTGACCGCGCTGCTGCTTCAACTGCCCCTCCGATCCTGCTCGTTGACCGTTTCGGTCATCATACTGCCCTTGGTGCATGTCACCACGCTGGGAAGCTGCTCCCGACATCCGCAGGTCAGCACACGTTGTCTACAACCTTCACGTGCACTTGGCGTTTGTCACGAAGTACCGGCGCGGAGTGTTCACGCCCGAGATGCTGATGCGGGCCGAGGAGATCATGCGCGACGTGTGCACCGACTTCGAAGCAGAGCTGAAGGAGTTCAACGGTGAACGCGATCACGTCCACCTCTTGGTGCACCACCCGCCGAAAGTCCAGCTTTCCAAGCTGGTCAACAGCCTCAAGGGCGTCTCCTCACGGCGCCTACGGCAGGAATACACCGGCCAGGTCAACCGCGCCATCACGCACGGGCACTTCTGGTCACGGTCGTACTTCGCCGGAAGCTGCGGGGAAGCACGGCTGACCGTCGTACGCCAGTACATCGAGAATCAGCGGCGCCCCACGGGCTGAGGTGAACAGTGCTGACCCGTGCTCACGTGCGGGTCAGAGCAGGATTGAGATGGCCTACACCCCCGCCTGACGGCGGAGGCACTGGCCAAGATCACTGGTAGGCGGTCGTGATCGGACCGGGTGCCGTCTTGCGAGCCGCAGGTCCGTGTCCGTCGATCCCACGGCCGGGAACAACGCCGGTGCCCCGGCGGGTCGGTGAGCCGCGTCAGCGTCGGCGGAGGCCGTAACCGTGCAGGAGCGCGCCCGCCTTCCCCTCGGTCATGCCCAGGGCCCTGGCGATCTCCTCCGTGGTCTTCTCCGAGCGTGCGTTGCAGGCAGCCGTACAGCCGACGTCAGTGACGATCCGTTCCAGGACGGTCAGGGCCCTCAGCGCGGCCAGCGGAGCCTCGCAGGACAGGTCGTCCACGCTCCGCTCCACCTGTCGGATCAGCTCCTCCAGGGCGGTGGGAAGCGGCACCGTGCGCGCCCGTACGTCGGCGATGTGCCGTTCCCAGTCCCTGGAGGTGACCGCTTCGTCGAGGACAGGGCAGGGGCCGTCGTCGTCCTGAGCCCACTCGACCGCGTGCAGGGGTGTGCCGCGCCAGCCGCAGGAACACGCGCCCCGCACATGCGTCGCCCTCGGGCGGCCGCCCTCGCCGTCGTACACCCACCACTTGTCCGTCGACGGCACGAACCCGCTGCTGCCCACATCGAAGTACGCCGGCTTCGGCTCGCTGCCGTCGGCGAGGACCGCCACGGTCCGGCCCTCGTGCGACGAACCGAACTCCGAACTCCACCCCATCGCCCACGCTCCCTTGTGCATCAGTCGGAGGTCCGCACATCACGTGCGAGCTCATCCTCGCGCAGGACCGACGTGAACTGCCGGGGATTCCCGGGAACTTGGGCGGTACGGACTGGCCCGGCAACAGCAGAACGCCGGGCTGCGAGCACGGGAACACTCCCGTCTCACAGCCCGGCGTCCTGGACCCCGGGCGCACACCCGAGGGCGACTGTTCAGTCCCGGACAGTCCCGTCCGGGACGGTCAGGTCAAGGATTGCCGCGCTCGTTCTGCCGGCGCTTCATGTGTTTCCACGACACCCATGCGAGCACGAGGGACACACAGCCGATACCCAGGAGCGTCATCCTCGTCGCGAGGCCGCTGTTGGTGATCGCACCACCGAAACCGGCAACTGTGCCGCAGCAGCCGAGGAACAGTGAACGCCAGCCGAGGAGCATGCCACCGAGCATTTCACCGAGCCCGAAGACGGACCCTTTTATGAAACCTCCGCCTCTGAGCGAGCTTTCCTTTTCCGTCATCTATTTCACCCTCATGCGATCGGAGCGACGGGACGTCGCTCGAAGGGACCGGGTGCGACATATCGTACCGGACCGCCTTCGGGCAGAAGGTAGTCGACAATCGTCGCCCCGAAGGCCACCGGCCACCCGAACGCCCTCGCACCGCCCCTGCCGAGGACACCCACCGCGCCGCCCATCTCGATGTAGGAGCCGCTGACGTAACCCCCGAGCTGGCCCGCGAAGAACGGGCCGATGAATCCCTGGAAGGACTTCTTGGCCTCGTCGGTACGCCCGAGCAGGGTGAACGCGACAGCGTCGAAGCCTCCTCGCAGGCTGAAGAATCCGACGACATTGCGCACGCTGTCCGGGACTCCGCCGTTGCTGTGCTTCTCGAAGACGACGTCGTCGTTCTTCGGGTCGTCCTGCGGGCGGTAGTTGACCTGTTCGTTCTTCTGCGCTGTTTCCTTGGCCGCTTTGGCTTCCGCTTGCTGTTCCTGGCGGCGCTTCGCGACAGCGCTGGCGTACGCGTCACGTGCCGCCTGCCCGGCCTCGCTGGCTTCCTTGCCCGCGTCCAGGGCGGCCTGCCGGGCCACCCGGGCGGAGGCAGCCGCATTGCCGGCCGAAACGCTGGCCTGGGCCGCGGAGGCCGTGGCCTGGCTGGCGGAATAGTTCGCGGCCCGGCTGGCCTTGCGCGCGGTCGCAGCCGCGGACTTGGCCCGCTCGGCGGAGGAGGCCGCGGCAGCCGCGGACTTGTCGGCGGCCTGCGAACTCTCGCGTGCCCGTGCGGCGTGGTCGCCGGCCTCCCGTGCGGATTGCTGCGCCTGCTTGGCGTAGCCCTTCGCGTCGTCGGCCCGTCCCCTGGCGTGGGCAGCCGCCTCGGCTGCCGTGCTGGCGTCCTGGTAGGCGTTCGCCGCGGCCTTGGCGGCGATGCTGATCTGTGCGCGTACGGCCGCGACGTGGGCGTCGGTGTCCTGGTCGGCCTGTGCCGCCTTGTACTGGAGACGCGTCACGAAGACGCTCACCATCCAGCGGGGGCCGGCCAGGGCGACACGGGCTGCCGACTTCACGTTCGGGCCGCCCTTTTCCATGATGCGCAGCGTCTCGACCCGGTCGTCGTCGGCCTGCGCCTTCGGGTAGGCGCTGAGGAGGAAGGCGGTGAGCGCCTTGGTCGAGCCGTCGTCCATGGCCACCCTGCCGGCCGCGGTCACGGCTTTGCCCGCGTCTTCCATCGCCCGCAGGGTCTGGATGCGGTACTCGTCGCGCTGGCTCTCCATCACGCCGTCCGCCAGGAACGCTTCAACTGCCCCGGGGCCCTGGGCGAGTGCGGCCTCGGCGGCGGCAGCCGTCTTCTGCGTGCCGATGCGGGCGAGGTGGAGCACGGTCTCGCGATCGTCCTCCTGCTGTGCGGTGACGCGGTCGGCCGTGAGCCAGGCGAGCATGTCGGCGTCGGTGCCGGACAGGGCCTGGCCGGCGGCCGCGCTGGTCCAAGCGCCGTCGCTGCCGAGGAGGTTGACCGCGGCCTTACGGGCCAGGTCGGCCGCGGCAGCGGGGTCCGATGTGGCCTTGTCCGCCCCCTCGGTGAGAAGCGTCTTGGTCTCCTCGTCCATGCGGGCGGCCTGCGTCCGCGCGTACTGGTTGGTGTCCCGGGCCTCGTCGTCGAGGGCCTTCAGCAGCTCGGCGTCCGCGATCGCCTTCGCCTCCTGCTGATCGAGCATGGCCTGCTCGGCCTCGCGGGCCGTCTTCTCGGCCTGTTGGGCCTGAGTGGTCGCGGATCCGGCCTGTTCCGCTGCCTGGAGGGCCGCGTTGGCGTGTGCGGTGGCCTTCTTCGCCTCGGCGTCGGCCTCACCGGCGTGCCGAGCGGCGTCCTCTGCCGCATCGGCGGCGGCCTCGGCGTGACGGGCCGCGGCTTCGGCTGCCGTGCGGGCCTCCCGGGCCGCCGTGGCGGACTGGCCGGCCAGCCTCTGGGAGAGGTTGGCGGCATTGGTGGCCTGCGTCGCCGCTGAGCGGGCCTGGGCTGCGGCCCGCCGTGCGCGTGCGGCCTCGCCGGCGGCGACCCCGGACTGCCGGCCCGCGAGGGCTGCGGCTTCGGCGGCGGCGGCCGCGTGCTGTCCGGCGGAGGCGGCGGAAGCGGCGGAGCTCCCGGCGGCGGCACTGGCGTCTGCGGCGTGGGAGGCGGCCTGAGCCGCAGTACGGGCGCCGGCGGCGGCATCTCGGGCCGCCTGGGCTGCCTTTCGCGCGTTCGCGGCCTGGTTGCGGTCGCTGATGGCGGCGTTCGCCGAGTTGTACGCCCTGACGGCCGCCTGCCCCGCGACAGTGGCGGCATGCGCCGCGTTGGCGGCGGCCTGTGCCGCGGTGCGCGACGCGGCAACCGCCGTGTTCGACGCCTGAATCGCGGTACGGGCGGCCTCGGCCGCTCTTTCGGCGGCTTCGGCGGCGCGGGTGGCCGCGGCTCCGGCCTTGTCCGCGTTCCCCTCCGCCTGCCGGCTCTCTTCCGCGGCCTCCGCCGCGGCCTTCTTGGCCAGGCCGGCGGCCTTGTCGGCACGGTCGGCCGCCTCCTTGGCCTGCTCGGTCTCGGCCTTGGCGTGCTTCCCCGCCGCCGTGGCCGCTTCCGCGAGCTGGGTGACCGTCATCAGTTCCTGGTCACGGGCACGGGCCAGGTGCTGACCGGTCTCCAGGAACTGGACGCGGTCCTGCGGCGTTCCGCTCATGGCCCGTGTGCCGGCCTGCTCCAGCGCCGGACCGCCGGAGTTCATCAGGGTCAGTACCCGGACCCGGTTGTCCTCGTCCTCGGCCTTGGGCAAGCCCTTCTCCAGGAACGTGTCGAGCGCCTTGGCCGAACCGTCGTCCAGGGCCTTCTGGCCCTCCCGGTTCACGGCCTTGCCGCCCTCGTTCATCACCCTCAGCACGGCGACGCGCCGGTCGTCCTGCAAGGGCTTCTCGAACCCGGACTTCACGAAGTCGAGAACATCCTGGTCGCTTCCGGACAACGCTTTCTGCCCCGCGTCATTCATCCCCTTACCGGCGGTGGGGAGCATCTTGAGGATCGCGACGCGTGCGTCGTCGACGGTGGCGCGATGAAGTCCCCGCGCCAGGAAGTCCCGCAGATCCGCATCGTTTCCGGTCAGGGCCTTGGCGGCAGCGCGCTTGACTCCTGCGCCACCGTCCATCCAGGCGTCGACGGCCTGGGCCCGGGCGTTGGCCGGCAGCGCGGCCTGTGCCGGAGGGGCCGCCTCCGCGACGGCGGTGCCAACGAGAACTGCCGAGACCGTCAGTGCGGCGAGAGCAGTGGATCTCCGCCCCCGCCGACGCGGCTGACCGCCTGTCAAACTTGTCCGTTCCATGTCAATCACTCGCACCGGCTTCTTGCGTTAACGGCTGTTTTTTGAAGGCGCATTGGACGCCGAACCCGATGATCACATACGACCGCAAACAACTAAAGCCTAAGTAAAGAGTGACTAAAGTCACGATGCACCCCTGCGGCCCTCCGCAGCCGACGCCGAACGCGCCCCGCACAGCAAGAAGTTGGGGCCGGGGCCCCGATCTCCGGAACGACCCGTCGCGGACGTAAGGGAGGGTTAAATGTGAACTCGACCACTTTCCAAGGATTGTCGGCGCGGCAAGCCTGGTGATAGCTGTTGAGGCCTGCCGGTTCGGGGGTGACATCCCCCAACACGCCACTCTGGCAGGCTGGTTACACACTTCCATATGTCCATCGCCGCCACGCACCGGTGGTGGACGAGCCGTATCCCACTGAAAGAGCCTCAGATGAAGACCCCTTCGCGCTTGATGGCCCTGGCCCTGGCCGGCGGCACTCTGCTGCTTGCCGGAGCAGCCCACGCGGCCGGTACCCGGACTCCGGCAGCGCAGGCGGCACCCGCGTCCGACGATACCGCCCAAATTCCTGCCGCTATCGAGGACTTCTCCTACCCCGACGCGGATAAAATCCTCGCGGAGAAGAACCTGAAGCTGAAGCGTGGCGACGGCAACATCATGCTGGCCGAATGCGGCAGTTCTCCCGACCTGTTGAAGTTCATCGCCCGCGACCGGGATGATTTCTGTTTCCGCGTCAAGGGCAGCAAGGGCTACCTCAGCCTTGAGGTTCCCGCCGTGACCGGGGTGCAGACCAAGGAACACACCGCACACGTCGAGATGACCGTCGACAAGAAGAGCAAGTCCTACGACATCGGCAAGAACAAGTGGCAGGGCATCGGCGAGACCACGGACCCGACCGGCCGCGAGCACGTGCTCGTGGAGATCGTCACCGGTAAGTAGGGCGCACCCGCGTCACCGGACCGCCCGGGTTCCCAGGTTGCTGACAGCACGGTCGGGGCACTCACAGGGACACCGAGCTCATCGCTGCCCCGGCAACAGCCCTGAACTGCCGTGCTGGTCGAGCAGCCGTGGCTGGTCACCGCTTCCGGCTGCTTCGCCGACAAGCGGTGATGGCCGAACCGGCCCAGCCCGTGACGGGTGTCACCCCCGTCGTGGTCGGGCACCCGGCCCGTCGCGCAGGGCGAGGAGTCGCGTGTCGCCGGTTGCGGACGTACCAAGGTCGGGTGGGTGCCCGACGTCCGCGTTTCTTCCCGCTTCACCACGGGATCCGCCAAGGGCGCGCGTCCGCCGCCCTCGCGGGCTCGACCGCTGACACGACGATCCCCAGCAGCCCTTCTCCACGAAGCACAAGATCGCTCCCGCGGGCAGCTACTGGAAGGACGCCCGCGCGATCACCGGCAGGCGCTTCATCGAGAACGCGCTGCGCGACGACCTGCTCGTCCTGTGGGACAACGGCTCCATGTCGATGTCCTCCGACACCGATAACAACGGTGTCCGCCCAGGACCGGGCCTTCGCCCGCGCCCGGTCCTGCGCTCTTCCCGGCCGATCCGACAAGCCTGACGGGGACGTCACCGTCTACCGCAGCAGCCAGGTGAGAACGCCAACCGCACCCGGGCCACGGCCCGTCGCCGCCGCACTCCGATCGGCCTCCCACCCCCGTCCGGCGCAGGGGCTGATCGGCCTGCTCTCCTCCTACCAGCGGATCGGCTTCGCCGCGCCCCTGCCGCTGGTCTGCCTGCGCATGCTCCGGGGGCTCGGCCTCGGAGGCTCCTGGGGAGCCGCCGCCGTGTCGCTGGAGCGCCCGCGTCCCGCGCTACCGGCCGGCCGGCGCCGCGACGGGACCTTTCGAGGTCGGGGTCGGGTTCGACGGTCCGTCTCCCGGTCTCGGCCGGATCGTCATGAGAGCTGACGTCCAGGCCTGATTTCAGCGGAACGGGGAAGAATGTGCCGACAGCGGGGAGTCAACAGCATTGTTCCAGGGGGGATTTCATGCCGGGCGACGAGACGACCACGGTCCAGGGCAGCGCAGTCCGCAGTGGAAGCCCGGACTCGGCAGTGGACCGGGTATCCGTCGGCAGGAGTAGGTGGTGAAAGCGCCGGTGTTCGCGGGTCTGGCAGCGGATGACCCGGCGGTGGGCGAGTGGCTGGCGGCGACCGGTCGTTCCGCCGCCGCACTCCAAGACCTCGTGCAGCGGCGTCCCCGCTGCGGACTGGCGCGGGAGCAGTCCCTGGTCTGCACGATCTATCTGTTCACCCACCGGCACTATCGGGCCACCGCCGATCAACTCATCGTGCACTTCGCGCAGTTCCCCGGCGACGAGATCGCCGGGAGCATGCTGAGCGCATGTGACCTGGCCGGTTCCCTGGAGTGCCGAGAGCACGGGCAGGCGCTCGCCGAGCAGCAGTACGCACTCGCCGGGCCCGAGTCCTGGCCGTGGGCGTCCTGGCCGGCCGGGGCGCGCGCCGAACAGGGGCGGCCCGATGAAGCCTGGGCGCCGGCCGAGCACGCCCTGCGGCTGAGCCCGCGCTCGGGGCCGGCCGCCCACGCCCGCGCGCACGCCGGGCACGACCACGGCTCGGGCCCGGCCGCCATCGCCTTCATCGACACCTGACTCGCAGCCGACCCCCATGCGGTTCAACGCCGCCGCCTGCAATGGCACGCCGACCTCAGTCCATCGCCGCCGGCGACTGCGCCGACGCCCGCCGCCGCGCCGGCACCGAACTCCACCACGGCGACGTCGGCATGCACTCGGCCACCAACTGGCGCCTGCTCTTCGCCGGCCAACCACGCCGTGCCGCTCGTCTGCTTCACCACCGCAGCACCACCCGCCAGCACCACACCTACGAGGACCTCCTCCTCGAAACAAGCACAGTCACCCACGGGAACACCGACCACCCCCAACAACCCCATACAGGTCGCTCATTCGAATGAAGAGCGGTTGTTCCGGTCGATGTCGGGGATTTCCACGACACTCGCCATCGAGTTGAGGGAGGCGTGCCATGCCACGCTCATCGGTCCGTACTTCGCTTCGTGCCTTCTGTGTCCTGGCGTCGGCACTGGCGCTGGGAGGGCTTGCGGCGGGCCCCGGGGCCGCCGCGAGCCGGTCTGCCGCAGAGGTCACCGTGTTCATGATGAACGACCAGTTCGTCCCGAAGCAGGTGCAGATCCACCCCGGTGACTCGGTCACCTGGGTCAACGAGGACAACGTCGATCACACCACGACGTCCGACGCGCAAAGCGCGCAACAGTGGGACGTGCTGGTTCACCCGGGCCAACGCACCCCTCCCATCCTCTTCCCGAACGCAGGGTCCTTCCCGTACCACTGCAACTTCCACCCGCTGATGACCGGCACCGTCATCGTGCAGTAGTCCTCGGCGGTCATGCCCTGGGTGGCCTGCCGGGACTCCTCCCAGCGCCGGCCGGGTCACCGTGTTTCGCCGGACCGTCCCCCAGGCAGTATCAGGGCGATGAGCCGTTCCTTTCGTCTCTCGTTGGCGGACGAGTTCGTGGCCCGGCACACTTGCGGTCCCCTGATCTGGTGCGTGACCTTCCTGCTGCGCGGCAGCCCGCCCACCGTGGGCGAGCTATGGAGCCGGGTGGCGGCGAGATGGTCGCAACTGCACCGTTTGCGCTGGGTGTTGACGCCTGCACCGGGGGTGCCCTGCGGTGGCCGGCGGCGTTGGACGGAGCTGCCCGCGTTCGCGGTGGAGGAGCACGTCGTGGCGGATCCAGCCGGGCCGGTGTCCGAGGCGTGGGCGGCCGCGCTGCTGGTGCGTCCGTTGGCGCCCGGCCGGCCCTTGTGGCAACTGCGCCTGCTGCCGTGTCCGGACGAGGGCGGATACGCGCTGCTGCTGCGCATGCACCACGCCTTGGGCGACGGCCAGTCGGCGGTCACGCTGATGCGGCTGCTCCTGGACGGCCCCGGGGACGCGGTTCCCCGGCCGCGTCGGCGCCCGGAGGGCAGCGACCCGCGCCGGGTTCTGGAGAGCTTCCTGGGTACGGGGTTGGCCATTCCCCTGCCTGCCGGCTGCCGCGTCGAGCCGGGCTTCGCCTGGGCGACGGTCGACGCCGGCGCGTTCCGGGCGGCGCGCCGTGCTCTGCCCGACGGCGTCGCGACCACCACGGAGACGCTGCTGGCGGCGGCTGCCGGGGCGCTGCGTTCGTGCTTCGGCGATCCGGCGGGGTGGGGTACGGGGCGTGCTCGGGGCCGTGTCTTCGCGTGGGTCCCGGTGAGTCTGCGCACCGCCGGCAACGCGGACGAGCTGGGGAACCTCGCGAGCGCGCCGCGCCTGCCCCTGCCGGTCCACCACGGGACGCCGCTCGCCCGGCTCGTGGCGTGCCGGGGCCTGGTGGACGCCTTCGGCCGTCGTGCGCTGGCACTGCCCTGGAGGCTGGCGCGCGTGGTGTCTCTCGCGGGGCCCGGGGCCATGGACGCCGTGCTCGCGCGCGCCATGCGGCCCTCGCATGTCGCTGTGAGTTGCACGAGCCTGCCGTGGGGGCGTACGCGGTGGGTGTTCGACGGGCATCCTGTGATCCGCGTCGTCGCGTCGTCCGTCGTACCGCCTGTCGGCTGCTGCCACTTCGTCCTCAGCAACTACGCCGGTACGTCCACCGTTTCCGTGTCCACGCACCGTCTGCCCGGTGACGCCGGACGGCTCGCCGCGGCCTTCGTCCGCGAGGTCGTCCGTCTCGCCGAGAGCGGAGTGGTCTGATGCCGGCGCCGGGAGCCGGTGGTGGTGGGCCGGTGCGTGGGCCGGTGCGTGTGCTGGTGGTGTCGGGCAGCATGGGGGCCGGGCACGACGGGGCCGCGCGGGAGCTGGTGCGCCGGCTCCGGGGTCTGGGGGCGCAGGCCGTTGTCCGTGACTTCCTCCACGCGCTGCCCGGCTCGTACCGGCCGCTGCTGCGGGGCGGGCACGCGTTCACGGCCCGGTACTCGCCCCGGGTTTTCGAGTGGCTGGCCCGTAGTGAGGAACGCGAGTCGGCTGTGCGTGAGTTCACGCTCGGGGTGTGCCGTGCGGCCCGTCGTACGGTGGCCCGGTGGGCGGCGGGCGGCTGTGATGTCGCGGTCTCGACGTTCCCGCTGGCCACCCAGACCCTCGGCATGCTCCGGGTCGACGGAGGGCTGGGGGTGCCCGCGGTGTGCTGTCCGACCGATCCGGCGCCGAACCGGCTGTGGCTGCACCCGGGCATCGACGCCTACCTGACGGTTTTTCGGGCGACGGCGGTGGAGGCCGCGGAGCGTTACGGGGTCACGATGGCGGTGGGCGGGCCGCTGGTCGCGCCGGCGTTCCGGCGGCCGGTGGGCGAAGATGAACGCCGTGCGGTGCGCAGCGAGTTGGGGATACCGCCGGACCGGAGGATGGTGCTGCTGACGGCCGGGGCGCTGGGCAGCGGTGACGTACTGGCGGGTGTGGTCGCGGTGCGTCGGGTGCCCGGGACGGTGGCTGTCGTGCTGTGCGGCCGCAACAGTCGGCTCAGGCGCAAGGCCGCGGCCCTTCCGGGTGTGGTGGCGCTGGGCTGGCGCGAGGACGTGCCGCTGCTGATGGCCGCGGCCGATGTCCTGGTGCACAACGCCGGGGGCCTGTCGCTGACCGAGGCGCTGGTCGCCGGGCTGCCGGCGGTCAGTTATCAGGTGCTGGCGGGGCACGGCAGGCGGAACGCCGAGGTCCTCGCCCGTGCGGGGCTCGCGCCCTGGCCGCGTACTCCGCGGGAACTGGCGGAGGCGCTGCACCGGCAGGCGTCGCGGGGCCGGTTCTTCCCGTTGCCGGTGGCGGAGTCCGGGACGGCGGAGGCGGTCGAGGTGCTGGCGCGGCGGGCGCGTACGAGCTGACGTTGCGTCAGCGGTGGGCGGGCCCGTCGAGGGCGGCGAGGTGGGCGCCGAGAGCCCAGCAGGGGAAGTAGTCGGCGTAGCGGCGGTAGTCGAGCATGGCCGTGCCGAAGAAGACGCCGGTCACCGCCTCCTGGCGCCAGGAGCCGTCGGGTGCCTGCCGCTCGCACAGCCAGCGGACGCCCGCGCGCACGCTCTCCGTCTCGGGGCCGGTGAGCTGCAACAGCGCGAGCAGGGCCCACGCGGTCGACACGGGCTGGCTGTCGGGGTGTTCGGCGTAGCGGTCCTCGGTGCATCCGCGGTGGTGTTCGCCCCAGCCGCCGTCGGCTCGCTGCACGGTGTGCAGCCAGTGCGCGGCGCGGACGAGCTGCGGGTGGGCGGGCGGTGCTCCGGCGGCGCGCAGGCCGCGGACGGCGAAGAGGGTGCCGTAGATGCGGTTGACGCCCCAGGCGGCGCGCCAGGAGCCGTCCCGGCACTGTGTGCGCAGCAGGAAGCGGGCGGCCCGCCGGACGGACCGGGCCACGGCCTCGCGGTGTGCCCGCCCGTGCAGCCGCCGGAGTTCCGCGAGGGCGACCAGGGCGGAGCCGGTGCATTCGGTGTAGGAGTCCTCCACCATGCAGCGGGAGAACATCTCGGACGGGTTGGCGGCCTCCAGCAGGCGGCTGCCGCGGCGCGGCTCGTAGGAGCCGAAGCCGCCGTCGCGGTTCTGCCGGTGCAGCAGGAACGCGGTCGCCTGCCGCAGTCTGCGCGTGTCGGGGACGGGGACGTCCGGGTGGTGTGCGGCGGCGTGCAGGAGCGCGGCCGCCGCCTCGGCCGTGCAGTCGCTGACCGGCCAGCGGTGGCCGGGGTCGGAGAAGCACCAGCCGCCGGCGGCGGGCGCGCGGGCGGTGGTCTTGGGGCACGGCACATTGTCGGTGATCTGGGCGTCGTTCAGGTAGGCGCAGGCGCGTCGGAGGGCGGCGTCGGCGGCGGCGTCCGGTGCGGTGGTCCGGCGGGCCAGCAGGGTCTCGACGGCGAAGACGGTGTCCCAGGTCTGGGAGCGGGCGCCGGCGTAGCGGAGGCCGCGTTCGGTGTCCTCCCAGCGCCAGTGGTCGACGGCTGCCAGGGCGCGGTCGACGGCTTTCGGGTCCGCTCCGGAGGCGTGCAGCACCAGGATGTTGAGCAGTGAGCTGACCGGGGAGAGGCCGAGGTCGTGCGTGGTGTGCTGTTCGTGGGTCACGCGCTCCAGGCAGCGGGCCAGGGCGCGGGCCCGGGTCCGGCGCGGGGGCCTGCGCTCGTACAGGGCCAGGATGTCGAAGGCGGCCCGCAGTGTCCGGCCCGGGGGGACGACGGCGTCGGTGCCCAGTTGGCGGCGCTGGGTGCGCGGCGGCGGTGGCGGGCCGAGCTGTTCCGTGTCCAGCAGGTCGTGCCGGAGTTCTTCGGTGAGGGGGTGTCCGAGGTCGTGGTGGAAGCGGGTGCCGTAGAGGTGGGCCATGGCCTGGTAGATGGTGCGGGTGTGGCAGTAGAGCCGGTCGGGGTGGACGGGCAGCCGGCGTGGCAGCAGGAAGAGTTCGGGGGGCAGCGGATTGACGGCCCGGTAGTCGTGGAGTCCCACGACAGCGAGCCAGAGTTTGCCCCAGGTGGGCAGGGCCCGCGCGGCCGCCGGCCGGTCGCGGAGCCAGGCCGCCGAGCGGGCGCACAGCACCTCGTCCCTGGGGTGGCCGAGCAGCCGTAGTGCGAGGTGGGCGAGGACGGTGCAGTACGGGGAGGGGCCCGATTCCGGGTGCAGGCCCCAGCCGCCCTCCGGGGTGACCGTGGCCCGGTAGTGCCGCGTCATCGCCGCCCGGGTCTCCTGCGGGAGCTCGTGCCCGACGACGCGGCACACGACGACGTACTGGGAGAGGAGCATGGTGTTCCACACCATCTCGCCCTCCCAGCAGCCTTCGGGCTCCTGGAGGGACAGCAGGTGGTCAAGGGCTCTGCGGTGTGCCCGGTCCGGGTCCGGGGCGGGGCCGGTCGCCGGGGCGGGGCCGGGCGTCGGTTCCGTTGCGCGCAAGGTGTTCCCCCCATTTGCGGATGGTGAGGTCCTGGCAGAGCCGGACGGCCGGGTTGAGTTCGACGGCGGGTGCGGCGAAGTGCCGCTCGTAGCCGCGCTGTTCGCCTTCGACCGCCGCCCCGTCCTGGCTGAGGGTCGGGCGTGCGGTCAGGGCGCTGACGGCGCGCATCAGGGGGGCGGTCAGCCGGTAGGGGACGGTCAGGGCGGTGCCGGGGATCCGGATGCCGTCGGCCTTGAAGTAGAAGAGGAAGAACACGCGCGTGGTGCGGCGGTCCATGGGGAGCAGGAAGAGCCAGTGCTTGATGTATCCGCCGGTGTCGGAGCACTGGTAGGGGTAGTGGTAGGTGATGTCGATGGACGTGGTGTCGGCGCGCTCGCGGTTGACGAAGTGCCGGACGAAGCGGCCGCCGCCGATGAAGGCGTCGTAGGAGATCTCGACGCCTTCGCGGTCCGGCGTCGGGCGGTGGCGGGTGAGCCTGGCGTCCCAGAACGGCCGGTACTTGCGGTGCAGATAGGCGTGGGTGAAGTCGCTGGTGTTGTCGATGATCAGGGAGTGGTGGGCCCGCCACACGTAGGAGATGTCCATCCGGGGCCAGGGCCTGGGGCCGGTCAGCTCGGGGATGTCCGGGACGGGCCGCTCGCCGGCGCGGGCGGGGTCGCCCGGGAACACCCAGATCAGTCCGTGACGCACCGTCACCGGGTAGCCCCGCACGCGTACCTCGGGTTCGGCGCGCCCGAAGAGGTCGTGGGCGTAGTGCACCACGCGGCCGTCGCCCCGGTAGGTCCAGCCGTGGTACTCGCAGGTGAGGTGGCAGCCGTCCACCACGCCTGCGGACAGGCGCAGTTGGCGGTGGGCGCAGCGGTCCTCCAGTGCGTGCAGCGAGCCGTCGTGGCCGCGCCAGACCACGATCGGCCGGTTCCAGAAGGAGGTGGCGAGGGTGGTGCCGGGGCGCAGGGCCCGCTCGTACTCGACGGGGTACCAGTGGCCGGGGTCCAGGCCGGCCGCCAGGACCTTCTGGCGCCTGCCCCGCGCCTGGGCGAAATCGGGCGGGCCGGTCACGGCTGGTCCGCCGGGCGCCGGGCGGCCCCGGGGGTACGGCCCCGTACCGCCGTGGTCCGGCGGCGGCCGTCGACCAGTCCGCGCCGGGCGAAGCACGCGTACGCCTCCTCGACCGCCCTGGCCACGCTCGTCGGCCGGTAGCCCAGCTCCGTGACGGCGCGGGAGCAGTCCGCGCGCCGCCGGGAGCGCAGGAAGCCCACGGCCGCCGGGGTCAGCCGGGGTTCGTGCCGCGGGGCCAGCCGGGCGGCCAGCGGCGCGGCGGCCCTGGCGACGCCCGCCATCAGCGGGGACGGCAGCCGCAGTCGCAGCGGCCGGCGTCCGCAGACGGCCGCGTAGAGGTCGAGCATCTCCCCGACCGTGTGGAACCGGGTGGAGAACAGGTACTTCCGCCCGGCGGCTCCGCGGCGCATCGCCAGCAGGTGCCCGGCGACGAGATCGGTGACGGAGACGAACTCGAAACCGCCGGGGACGTAGAGCAGCACCCGCCCGTTGGCGAAATCGAGGAGCAGCCGGCCCATCCGGGACGGCCGGTAGTCGTGCGGGCCGACGATCGCCGTGGACGTCGCGACGACCACGTCCAGCCCCTGTGCCGCGGCCTTCGCGCACTCGTGCTCCGCCAGCATCTTGGTGACGGTGTAGGGGGTGTGCTCCGCGAACGGGTAGAAGGGCTCCTCCTCGGTGCTCGGGACGCCGGGGCGCCAGCCGGTCGCGCTCAGCGAGCCGGTGACCACGACCCGGCGGACTCCCGACCGCCGCGAGGCGGCCAGCACATGGCGGGTGCCCGCCACGTTGACGTCGTAGGTCTCGCGTGCGCGGCCGCTTCCCGTGGAGACCAGGGCGGCGCAGTGGTAGATCTCCTCGCAGCCGGAGACGGCCCGGCCCACCGCCCGCGCGTCCCGCAGATCGCCCCGCACGCGGTGCACCGCGAGACCGTCGAGAGCGGGCCCGGCCTCCCCCTTGAGCAGCACGCGCACGTCCTGCCCCTCGGCGAGCAGCGCGCGGACCAGGTTGGCTCCCAGGTGCCCGGTGGCACCCGTGACAAGGATCATCTCCGCCCCAACTCCCCTATTTCTGACGAGCTTTCAGGCAGCGGGTATATACGATCACATCTCCCATATCGCAGTTTAGCGACCGTCCAGCATGAGCAGAAGTGGGCCAGGAGGACGGCCGAGGAGGGTGCCGTGCGCACCGTGGACGTGCTGGTCGCGGGGGCGGGGCCGGCGGGCTGCATGACGGCGCTGGCCTTCGCCCGGCGCGGCGCCACGGTCCTGGTCCTGGAGCCGCGCCCCGCTCCCGCCCGCCAGTTGGCGGGCGAGTGGCTCCACCCGGCCGGGGTGGGCGCCCTGCACCGGATGGGAATCCGCTGCCCCGGCCGGGAGTTCACGGCCAACCTCGGTTTCCGGCTGCACGCCGCGGACGGCAACCCTCCGCTGCACTGCCCCTATCCCGGCGGCACGGCGCTGAGCATGCATCACCACACCCTGACCGCAGTGCTGTTGGACACGCTCCGTGGCACCCCCGGTATCACGCTCCGCCAAAGCGAACGCCTCACCGCCGTCACCACGGACGGACGGGCCCGTACCACCCGCGAGGAGATACGCGCCGGGCTGGTCGTCGGCGCCGACGGACGCGCCTCCACCGTGCGCCGCCTGCTGCGCCCCGGCGAGGCGGCGAGCGCCCCCCTGTCCCGGATCGCCGGACTGCTGCTGCCCGGCGCCCGCCTGCCCCGCGACGGCTACGGCCACGTCTTCCTCGGCGGACCGGGGCCCGTACTGGCCTACCGGGTGGCACCGGACACCGTCCGCCTCTGCCTCGACATCCCCTTTCCCTGTCCCGGCCCCGCGGAGGTCCACGGCTATCTGCGGCACGGCTACGCCGCCGCCCTCCCCGGCCCGTTGCGCCCGCACTTCTTCGAGGCACTCGCCGCCGGCAGGCTCCAGTGGGCGGCCGCCCGCTTCCGCAGGCGCTCCTTCTACGGACGGGGGCGCTGCGCCCTGGTCGGCGACGCGGTCGGGCACGGACATCCCCTGGCCGCCCAGGGCATGACGCTCGCGCTCCTCGACGCCGAGTGCCTCGCCCGCCGGGCCCCGGACCTCGCCGCCTACGCCGCCGAACGGACCGCGCGTTCCTGGTCCGCCGAGCGCCTGGGAGCCGCGCTCCACCGCACCCTGACCGCACACGACCCCGCCTCCCTGCTGCTGCGCCGGGCGGCCCTGGGCCTGTGGCGGCACGACCCCCGCCAACGAGACCTCGCCCTGGGCCTGTTGGGCGTCCTGGACGACCGCCGCAGCGCGTTCTGCGGGGCACTCGCCCGTGTCACGGCCCACGCGCTGACCGACCCCAGCCTGGCGGGAACCGGCACCCGGCTCGCCGACCTCGCCGACTGGCTCCTGTGGCTGACCGGCCCCGCCGTCGGCACCCCACGCACGCCACGGGCACTCCGCAGGAGGCTGCCGGCGCTCGCCGTCATGGGGCTCTGACCGCAGCCGTACGCGTCATGCGAGCGTCGATCGCATACTGGTCGCATGGGTGCAGCCAGAATGTCGATGCAGGAACTGATCCGGCGCCGCAGGCGCGCCGGCTTCGTGGGACGCAGAGACGAACTCGCCGTGTTCCAGGAGAACTTCGACTGCCCACCGGAGGACGAACGCCACCGCTTCGTCTTCCACATCCACGGGGACGCGGGCGTCGGCAAGACCTCGCTGGTGCGGGAGATGGAGTCGGTGGCCCGCGAACGCGGCGCGGTGACCGCGTACATCGACGAGTCGGTCAACAGCGTGCCCGAAGCCCTCTCCGTCATCTGCGACCACTTCGCACAACAAGACGTACCTCTCAAGCCGTTGGAGAAGCTGCTGGCGAGGTACCGGGAACGGCGGCACGAAGCGGAGTCGGCGGCCCAGGAACCGGGCGACGAGTCCGGCGGCCCGTCGCCGGGCGCCACGGTGATCGCGCAAGCCGGACTGGCGGGCCTGGGCATGGTGCCCGGCCTCGGCCCCGTCGCGGGCGCGCTGGACGCGTCCTCCGTGGCGCGTACCACCGATCGCCTCCGGGGCCTGCTCAGCGCGCGGTTCGGCAAGCAGGAGGACGTCCAACTGGTCCTCGACCCGCTGCGGGCGCTGACACCGGCCCTGGCGGAGGAACTGGCCGAGGCCGCAGAAGAAGTGCCGTGGCTGGCGATCTTCTTCGACACGTACGAACGGACAGCTCCCTTCCTGGACAGCTGGCTGCGCGACCTCGTCACCACCGAGCGGTACGGTGCGCTGCCCGCCAACACGGTCATCACGCTGGCCGGGCAGCGCCGCCCCGACCCCGCCTGCTGGGCGGACAGCGCCGACCTGGTCAAGGAGCTGCCCCTCGACCTGTTCACCGAGGCCGAGGTCCGGCAACTCCTCGCGGCCAAGGGAGTGGTGGAGGAAGGAGTGGTCCGCGACATCCTGCGGCTGTCCGGTCGGCTGCCCGTCCTCGTCTCGACACTTGCCGAGAATCCCGGCGATGTCGCGGCGCCCAGCGCGACGGCCGTCGACCGCTTCCTGAAGTGGGAGCAGGACCCTGCCCGCCGCGCCACGGCCCTCGCCTGCGCCTTGCCGCGCCGCCTCGACGAGGACATCTGCCGAGCGGCGACCGGGGCCACGGACGAAGACGGCGAGCAGTTCGGCTGGCTGCGCTCACTGCCGTTCGTGAGCGAACGCGACGGCCTTGTGCGCTACCACGACGTGGTACGTACCGCGATGCTCGCGATGCAGCGCGCAAGCGGACCGCAGCGCTGGGAACAACGCCACCGAGAGCTGGCCGCCGCCTTCAGCGAACGGCGCGCCGCGGCCGACCAGGGGCAGACCGGGGAGCGGCCGTGGTCCCTGCCGGAGTGGCGGGAGGAGCGCCTGGACGAGCTGTACCACCTGCTGTGCGCCCGCCCGCGCGCCGAGCTCGGCGCCGCACTGCTTGACGGCGTTCACGCCTGCGACGAAAGCCTGGAGATCGCCCGGCGCTGGGCTCGTGTCCTGGCCGAGGCGGGTGAGGACGCGGACTCGGAGCTGCTGCGCGGCTGGGGAGACGACTGCCTCGGCGCGCTGTCCGATGAACAAAGCGATTGTGCAAGGCTGTTGAGCCTGCTGATCAACCGGGCAGGCTTCAACGATGCAGAAAGGGCCCACGCGCATGTGATCCGGGGACGGGAATTACGTGAGACCGGATCCCTGCAAGAGGCGCTCGGCGACTACGACCAGGCCATAGCTCTCGATCCGGCGAATGCCAGGGCCTATTTCGGGCGCGGGGTCACCTACCTCCGGCTTCAGGACTTCGAACAGGCCTTGGCCGATCTCGACAAGGCTCACGAACTGGAGCCGGAAGATGCGGATTACCTCACTGCACGTGGCGAGGCGCGCAGCCGGTCGGGACACTCCAGTGAGGCGTTGGCGGACTACAGCCAAGCCGTGGGGCTTGACCCGGGGAACAGACTTGCCCTGGTTCTCCGAGGCCTGCTCCTCAGGGACATGGGTCAGTATCGGCGGGCACTCGCGGACCTCGATCGGGTCATGGACCTGGAGCCGGGCGACTGGTGGACGCTGGTCTCACGCTCCTGGCTCCGGCAGGTGCTCGACGATCCAGCAGGCGCACTCGATGATCTCCAGCGTGCCGCACTGATGGAGGACTCCGCGTGGGTGCAGAGCGAATTGGGCGATCTCCACCGCTTTGCAGGACGGTACGACGAAGCACTTGCCGCATACGACAAAGCACTGGCCTTCGGTACGCGATCCGCGTGGATGGTCAGCTTCCGTGCCCGCATCCTGGCGGACCTCGGACGTACCGAGGACGCTCTGGACAAGCAAGCGCGAGCTTATGAGCTCAACCCGCAGTACTTCTGGGCTCTCCGCAGGAGGATATTGCTCAACGAGCGGCTCGGCAGACTGGAGCACGCCCTCACGGACTGCGACCGGTTGCTGACCGCTGACCCGGACGATGTGTGGAACCTGCGTACTCGGGCTCGGCTGCTGGTCGGCAGCGGTGATGGCGAGGCGGCGTTACAGAGCATCGAGCGAGCCGTGGCCCTCGGCCCCGAGGATCTGGACGTGCTGAGTCAACGTCTCGACACGCTGGAATTCCTGGGGAAGCTGCACGAAGCATGCGCCACGATCGAGCAGTTGCTTGAAGTCCGGTCCGACGACCCGTTTCATCTCTTCGAACGTGCATGGATACGGGCGCAGTCAGGTGAGGTGGAAGGCGAACTCGCCGATCTGGACGCGGCGGTGGCGGCCGCCCCGGGCAACCTCGGCTTCCTCTTTCACAGAGGGGAGTCCTATCGGCGCCGCGGCTGGTACGAACGAGCGCTTACCGACTTCGACCACATCATCGCGGCTGAACCGCGCAGCGGGGTGGAAATCGGGAGCCGCGGCCAGGTCCTGCGCGCCGTGGGGCGCCATGAGGAGGCACTGGCGGATGTCAACTGGGCCCTGCAGCTCGTCGGGGAACAATCCTGGCTCAGGGGCGAACGCGCCGCGACACTCCTCGCACTCCGGCGCCCCCAGGAGGCCCGCGCCGATCTCACTCGGGCAATCCGTCTCGACGCCGACTTCGGCTGGGCACGGGGGCGCCGCGCACTGGCGTTGCTCGACTCCGGTCACCTGGCGGAGGCTGCCGCCCAACTCGACACGTGCCTTGGACTCATGTTCGGAGATACCTGGACCGCTGCCTGGATGTCACCGGACGAATCGGCGGAGAGCCTGGCCCGGCGGGCCCCAGCCTGCCGGTGTGCGGGGTGGTTCACCATGGCCCGTACGCTCGCAGAGCGTCTCCGCGCGGTGGACCGGGACCGGGGCACCTTCCATCTGGCCATGGCCGTCAGCCGTGCGAAGGGCCCGGCCGCAGCCGCTGCCCTGTGGAGGGAGCTGTATCCGAGTCCGATAGCAGCAGCAGCCCTGGGCGAGTGGAGCCTGGTCGACAGGCACGTGGCGCCCCTGCTCGACAGCGGCTGTGCGTGGACACGGAAGGCCGAGACGGCCGAATCCCTGGAGGAACTCGCCCTGTGTCCGGGCACGGACGTGCCCAGGCTGCGTGGCCTCGCCGACTCACTGTGGAAGGCGGTGTGCCCCATCACTCTGCCGTGATGAAGAACGGGCACGAGGAAGCCACACGAACCTGCGACGCCCCGACGGCTGCGAGCCCGACCTGCGCCTCCAGTCCGCCGAGTAGACCACGCGCCTCGAACCGTACGCCCTGTGGCGGACCGTGGCCGCAGGCCACCGCCCGCAGCGCGCAGCCCGCGCCGCTCACCCGTCGGCATGCCGCCCCCGCGCCGTGAGGAAGCCCCGGATCCGCCCGAGGATCCCGGTCGCAGGTGTTTCCGGCTGGTGAGCCGGTTCGAGCTGTGGGGCGGACGGGCGGGGGCGGGCAGGGGCCGTCGGGCGGTCAGTGCGGGTCTTTTCCCCCAGTTCCCGCAGCAGCTCGGCCGGGCAGGCGGCCTGCAGCCGGGGGAAGAGCCGCTGTTCCTCGTCCAGGGTGTGGGCGGTCACCCGCGTGATGAGTTCCACCAGCAGGTGGTCGAACTCCGCCTCACCGGGCTGCTGTTGGCCCAGTTCCCGCAGGACGCGCTCGATCGCGGCGTGGTCCGCCAGGTCCTGCTCGCACCATCGCGCCCCGCGCGGCAGGTGCCGGCGCAGGGCCGGGTGCAGGTGCTTCTCCTCGACGGCCCCGTGACGTACCAGCTCGGCGGTCACCTGGTCGGCCAGTTCCTTGCGGGCGGTGCTGCCGGGAGGGGCAGCGCGGATGCGGTCGAAGAGCCGCCGCACCTTCCGGTGGTCGGCGGTGAGTTCGCCGATGAGGTCGGCGTCCCGCGTGTTGTGTGGCACCGTGCTCCTCCGCAGGGTGTGATCCGCGTGTGCCTCCCCTTCCCCGTGCGGTCGGTGGGCGCTCGGCCGCTGGTCCGATCGGCAGCACCCTTTGGGGGGAACATCCGGCCCGTCGGGCCCGGGCTGTGCGGCCTGCGGCCGGGGCCGTGCCGTGATCTACCTGCCGGGAGGCGGGTTGCCCGGTCGGCCGCCCGTCGCTCCGGATGCCGGTGCGTGGTCGATCCGAGAGGGAGCGTGAGGGGCGCATGCTGCTGGGCAGAAGGCGGGAGATGCTCGGTGCCCGGGCGCGCCAGGCCGCGTTCACGGGGTACGTCGGGGCCGACCGCCGTGCTCCGGTCTCGGAGGCGGTCGGGCTGCTGTTCAGGAAGGCCTTTCCGGACCACTGGTCGTTCCTGCTGGGCGAGATCGCGCTGTACAGCTTCGCGGTGCTGGTGCTCACCGGCAGCTATCTGACGCTGTTCTTCGACCCCGGCATGGCCGAGAGCGTCTACCGGGGCTCGTACGCGCCGCTGCGGGGTCTGCCGGTCACCGGCGCGTACGCCTCCACGCTCCGCATCACCTTCGATGTGCGCGGCGGGCTGCTGATCCGTCAGATGCACCATTGGGCGGCTCTGGTCTTCGTGGCCGCCGCGGGTGTGCACATGCTGCGTGTCTTCTTCACGGGGGCGTTCCGCCGCCCCCGCGAACTCAACTGGGTCATCGGTGTGACGCTGTTCATGCTCGCGATGCTTGAGGGCTTCTGCGGTTACTCGCTGCCCGACGATCTGCTGTCCGGTACGGGGATGCGGACGGCCAACACGATCGTGATGTCGATTCCGGTCGTCGGCACGTATCTGAGCAGCTTCGTGTGGGGCGGTCCGTTTCCGGGGGAGGCGGTCATCCGACGGCTGTATATCGCGCATGTGCTGTTCGTGCCGGGGCTGTTGATCGCGTTGATCGGGGCGCATCTGGTGCTGATCGTGTATCTGAAGCACACGCAGTGGCCGGAGCGGGGGCGGACGAACCGGAATGTCGTCGGACGGCCGATGTTCCCGCAGTTCACCGCGAAGTCGGTGGGGCTGAGTCTGACGGTTTTCGGGGTGATCACGCTGCTCAGCGGCTTCGCCCAGATCAATCCGGTGTGGGGTTTCGGGCCCTACCGCGCCGACCAGGTGTCGACCGGTGCCCAGCCCGACTGGTACGTGGGGTTCCTGGAGGGCGCGTTGCGGCTCATGCCGCCGTGGGAGAACACGGTGGGCGGGCACACGCTGATGTGGAATGTGTTCCTGCCCGCGGTGGCGTTGCCCGGTGTGCTCTTTCTTGTGCTCTACCTCTACCCGTTCTTCGAGAGGTGGGTCGTCGGTGATGTGCTGGAGCACCATCTGTGCGACCGTCCCAGGGACCGGCCTGTCCGTACCGCGTTGGGGGCGGCCGCTGTCGTGTTCTACGCGGTGCTGCTGGCCGCGGGCGGCGATGATGTGGCGGCGATGGTGTTCCGGGTCTCGGTCGACACGCTCGTGTGGATCTACCGTGTGGCGGTGGTCGCCGGACCGGTGGTCGCTTTCCTGATCACCAAGCGGGTCTGCCTGGCGTTGCAGGCTCACGACCGGCGGCTGCTGGAGGAGGGCGAGGAGACGGGAAGGGTGAGTCAGTCGCCGGAGGGCCGCTTCAGTGAGAAGAACCGGCCGCTGGACGCCGCGTTCCGTTACCGGGTGCTGGTCCGTGACGTTCCGGTGCCGCTGGCGCGGCCTGCCGCGGGGGCGCCACGCCGGCAGCGGCTCCGGGCGGCGCTGAGCACCTGGTTCTACCGGGACCGGGTGGAGATGCCGGCCACTGCCGAGGAGCGGTTGCAGGTCTCGGGCCGGACGGCGGGGCCGCTGCCCCCGGCGGAGGAGGAGTAGCGCACTCCTTGCGCCATGGTGGTGGGCGTCAGTCCTCGGCGTCGACGAACTGGAGGGTCATGCCGAGGATTCCGGTCATCGCGATGCCGGCGCCGATGATGAACAGCCACAGCCCGTAGACGATCCCGAGCATCAGCAGGGTCGCGCCCACGGCGGTCAGCGGCGGGTATCCGCTGTGCGGCGGGAAGAAGTCCACCACTCCGGCCCGCTGGTGGATGCGCGCGTCGCGAAGGTCCTCGGGCCTGCGGCCCTTGCGGCGGTAGGTCACGGTGCAGAAGAAGGCGATGACCGAGGCCATGAGGAAGGCGACGGTGAGTGCGGCGCCGCCGGCCGGTTCCCGGGACCACCAGATGTAGGCGGCGTCGGAGACGAGGAAGAAGGCGGCGACGCCGGCGAAGAGATGCGCCTCGGTCTTCATGCGTTCCGCTCTCCGCGCGAGTCGGTGGCCGTCTCCGCCGTGGCGCGGCCGGCGGGCAGGGCGGGTACTTCCGGGTGGTGCAGGTCGAAGGCGGGCGAGTCGGAGCGGATTCGCGGGATGGCCTCGAAGTTGTGGCGTGGTGGCGGGCAGCTGGTGGCCCATTCCAGGGAGCGTCCGTATCCCCAGGGGTCGTCGGTTCCGACCTTCGTGCCGAATCGCGTGGTCTTCCACACGTTGTACAGGAACGGCAGCGTGGACAGGCCGACGAGAAAGGCTCCGACGGTCGAGACGGTGTTGAGCGTGGTGAAGCCGTCGGCTGCCAGATAGTCGGCGTAGCGCCGGGGCATGCCCATTTCGCCGAGCCAGTGCTGGACGAGGAAGGTCGTCTGGAATCCGGTGAACAGCGTCCAGAACTGGATCCTTCCGATGCGTTCGTCGAGCATCTTGCCGGTGAGTTTCGGCCACCAGAAGTAGAAGCCGCCGAACATGGCGAAGACGATGGTGCCGAAGAGGACGTAGTGCAGGTGCGCGACGATGAAGTAGCTGTCGGTGAGGTGGAAGTCCAGTGGCGGTGACGCGATGACGACTCCGCTGAGCCCGCCCAGCAGGAAGGTGACGAGGAATCCGATCGCCCACAGCATCGGTGTCTCGAACGAGATGCTCCCCCGCCACATGGTGCCGATCCAGTTGAAGAATTTCACGCCGGTCGGAACGGCGATGAGGAAGGACATCATGGCGAAGAACGGCAGCAGTACGGCCCCGGTGGCGAACATGTGGTGGGCCCAGACCGTGGCCGACAGCATGGTGATGGCGATGGTCGCACCGACCATTCCGGCATAGCCGAAGACCGGTTTGCGGCTGAAGACGGGCAGGATCTCCGTCACCACGCCGAAGAACGGCAGGGCGACGATGTAGACCTCGGGGTGCCCGAAGAACCAGAACAGGTGCTGCCAGAGCAGGGTCCCTCCGTTCGCGGCGTCGAATACGTGCGAACCGAATTTGCGGTCCGCCTCCAGGACCAGCAGGGCCGCTGTCAGTACGGGAAAGGCCGGCAGGACCAGGATCGCGGTGAACAGGATGTTCCACGTGAAGATGGGCATCCGGAACATGGTCATGCCGGGGGCCCGCAGGCACAGGATCGTGGCGATGAAGTTGACCGAGCCCAGGGTGGTGCTCAGCCCCGCCAGGACCAGGCCCGTGGCCCACAGGTCGGGTCCCGCGCCCGGCGAGAAGACGGCACTGTTCAGCGGGGCGTAGGCGAACCACCCGAAGGCGGCCGCACCGCCGGGGACGACAAGCCCGGACACCACCATCAGCCCGCCGAAGAGGAACAGCCAGAAGGTCAGCGCGTTGAGGCGGGGGAAGGCGACGTCGGGTGCGCCGATCTGCAGCGGCATGAGGGCGTTGGCGAATCCGACGAACGTCGGGGTCGCGAAGAGCAGCATCATGACGGTGCCGTGAATGGTGAACAGCTGGTTGTACTGGGTCGTGGTGAAGAACTGCAGACCGGGCCGGGCCAGCTCCGCCCGCATCAGCATCGCCAGGAGCCCCCCGACCAGGAAGAACCCGAACGCGGTGACCAAGTACATGTTGCCGATCGTCTTGTGGTCGGTCGTGGTGAGGTAATCCCTGATCCTGCCGCCCTGGCGGACACGCGGATTGGAGGAGGGGCCGAGGCCCGGGTCCTTGAGACTCTGGTCGTCTTCCACCTGCGGCATGGCCCCTCCGGAGGGCTCGGTACCGGTGACGGCCGTCTCTCCGTGACGCTTCCGCGAGCGGCCGTACCTCTCTGGCCCCGGCATGCCTTCCACACACACGCGGCCGGGCAAACAGGGGTGTGCGGCGGTCGGGGCAACGGACACCGGGGGGAACGGGCCGTCGACGACCCTGTCACCAGGGGTGACGGTGCCGGTCCGCTGCTCGGCCGTGAGCCGGGGCTTTGCGCGAGGGCTGAGCCGGAGGGACAGTCACGCGGCTCCCCCGCCCCCGCGCCGCCCGTCGAGTACCCACTTTTTTGTGGGTACTTGGCAGGGAACGGCCCGGGGGCGAGTCTGGTGGTGCGGCGGTCACGGGGCCGTCGCACACGGAGGGGACAGGGGGTGACGTCGTGTCAGGAGGCCGGCCGGGTCTCGGCGAGCATGTCCAGGCGGCGGTGGCCCCAGTCGGACACGGGGGCCAGTGCCTCGGAGAGTTCGCGGCCGAATGAGGTCAGGGAGTACACGGTCTTCAGGGGCCGCACGTCGTGCACTTCGCGGTGCACGAGTCCGTCCGTCTCCATCTCGCGGAGCGCCTGGGTCAGCACCTTCTCGCTGAGGCCCGGCAGCTGCCGGCGCAGCTCGCCCGGACGGTGCGGGCCGGATTCCAGGAGCCAGAGCAGGGCGGTCTTCCACTTGCCGTCGATCACGGCGATCGCGGCGGTCACTCCGCAGACGTTCGGGTCCTGAGCACGACTACGCGTCATTTTCATCCACCTCTTCACTAATCGCAGCATTTGTACGGGAGTTGAGTCATGTCCACGCACTCTGATCAGTCTGCCGTCACCGTCCTCGGTCTCGGCCCCATGGGCCGGGCCCTGGCCGGCGCCTTCCTGGACGCGGGAGTACGTACGACCGTGTGGAACCGCACGCCGGGCCGGGAACGCGACCTGGTCGAACGGGGGGCCGACGGCGCGAGGTCGGCGCACGAGGCGGTCGCCGCGAGCGGACTGACCGTGGTGTGCGTGGTGGACTACGACGCGTCGGACGCCGTCCTGCGCTCCGACGCGGTCACCGCGGCGCTCAAGGGCCGCACGGTGGTGAACCTGAGCGCCGACACCCCCGGACGGGCCCGGGAGACGGCGGACTGGGCCGCCGCGCACGGCATCCGGTACCTGGACGGCGCGATCATGACGCCGACCACGACCATCGGAACACCCGCCGCGGTGTTCCTCCACAGCGGCCCGGAGGAGCTCTACCAGCAGCACCGGCCGGTGCTTGAGGCGCTGGGTGGCTCCCACACCCACCTCGGTGAGGACATCGGCCGGGCGGCGGCGTACGACATCGCGCTGCTCGACATCTTCTGGACCGCGATGGCGGGATACGCGCACGCCCTCGCGGTGGCACGGGCGGAGGGCGTCACCGCGCGGGAACTGACACCCTTCGCCCAGGGCATCGCCGGCATCCTCCCGCCGCTCTTCCAGCAGTCCGCGGAGGACATCGAGAACGGCGGCTTCTCCGGCGAGGGCAACCCGATCACCTCGGCGGCCTCGTCCATGGCCCACATCGTCCACACCTCCGAGGCCCACGGCATCGACGCGGGCGTGATGCGCACGGCCGAAGGCATGGTGCGCCGCGCCATCGGACTGGGCCACGGTACGGACGGATTCAGCCGGATCGCCGAGGTCCTGGGACGCCGCTGAACGTTCAATGCCAGTACTGGGCCAGCACCCCCTCCTTGAAGGGAGCCGGTGGCACGCTCAGGCTCCCGGAGAACGGCCGGTCCAGGGTGAGGACGAGCAGCACGCTCACGCCGATGAGTGCCGCGACCGAGGTGACGAAAAGGATCTGCACCCGGATGCTCCGGATTCCGTACAGGAAGGTCAGCGGGATGACGACCATCGCACCCCCGTACACCAACGCCGTGAGGAGCACGGGAAGTTGCTCCTGCGACGTGGCGAGCCGGGTGCGGCGGGCGGAGGCGACGCCGCCGAGGTTGGTGACCGCCTGGCTGTAGTAGGCCTTCTGGGCCTCGGTGGTGGGCTCGTACTCCTGGAAGGCCCGATAGAGGCCCTTGACCTGGGGGTCGGTCAGGTTCGGGTCCGGGTTCCCCCAGCGCATACGGGGCCACTGCTTCTCGACGATCGCGTGCACGTACTCCCCTATGGCGGCGGAGATCCGCTGCTGCTGCGCCGCCGGGAAGGCGGTGGAGTCGCGCAGGACTTCGGCGGTCTGGGTGGCCTCGGTGGCCACATTGTTGCGGGCCGCGCCCAGGGCCTCCCACTCGGCGACGACGACGAAGGCGAGGATGATGCCGTAGATCGCGCCGTACATCCCGAGGACGACACCGATGGTCTCGTTGTGCCGCCCCTCGACGAGGTGCGGGAAACGGCGGCGTGTCAGCAGGCTGCCCGCTATGGAGAGGATCACGATGCCGCCGACGAACACGATGGCGAGGGACGGGGTGTCGAAGGTGTTGAGCAGCCAGAGTTCCAACGGCTTCCTTCCGCGTGAGCAGGGCCTCCTCCGTATGACTGCCCCGGCACGGCCGCCCGCATGAGCTGCGCCATGGATGGTCCACAATGCCTCCGCACCGGCTTTACCGACCTGGGCCCCGCGCAGGGGCCCAGGAGCACCAGCGTGGGGCCGGGCAGCCGTCAGTAGTGCCAGCGGGGGCGGCCGCCGCCACTGCCGCAGGTGATGAACTGGCCGTGGGCGTCGTGGGTACTGGCGCCCACATCACGGGAACGGCAGAACTCGCCCGCCTGATAGCAGTTTCCGGCGTTGGAGCGGATTTCGCAGGCCGCCTTCCCGGAGGAGCCGGTGCCGGTGTGTGTGCGCTTCGGGGCGGGCGGGGCGGCGGTGTCGTCGTTCGCCTCCTGTGCCGACGCGGCCTTCGTGGGGGCGGGTGGTACGGGGGCGGGCTTCGTGGGAGCCGAGGTCCGCGCTTCCGCCGTCGGCGACGGCGGCGTTGCCGACGGCGTCGCGCTCTCCGTGGGGGTCGGCGACGGTACGGCCGACGCGGTGACGGACGGTGAGGCGGTCGAACCCGTCGGCGTCTTGTCGTCCCCGGTGCAGCCGGTCAGGGCGAGCGTGGCGGCGAGCGCGAACCCGCACGGTGCGGCGAGGCGGCGGGCGAGGGAGCGGCGGAGGGCGGGGCGGGGCGCGGTGCGTATGAGCATGCTGCGCATGGGCTCGGTGCGTATGGGCAACGGGAACTCCACGTTCGGGTACGGCAGACAGGTCGAGCCGCGTCCGGCACTCGGCGCCCGTACGCGTCGCACACGGGTACGCCGAAGTCACCACCGACACGTGGGGGGACGGCCGTGCTCACCTTAACTCCCTGCGCGGCGCCTCCCCCTGCGCCGGAAGGTGCCTCTTGGTGTCGCGAACCATCCAGCCTCTCAACCCCCTTGCTGCGGACAGCAGGTAGCCCGCTGACGACCGGGCCCGGCCGGCCGGAGCCCGAGCCGGAAGGCGGCAGCAGCAGCGGCGCTTCCCAGACCGGTTCAGGGTCCGGCCTTCCGGTGTCGCCGCCGCCTTCCTGGGACGCCGCCGGGGCGACGCCGCTGTTCCGCGCACCAAGAGATCAGGAGGAAGACGGGCACGGCCAGGGCGATGAGCAGGGCCGCTCCGGTGACCGCGCCGGCCAGGAACTGGCCGCTCTCGCCGGCCACCGCGTAGTAGTACGCCAGCACCACTGCCATCAGCAGCAGATAGCCTCCGGCAGCGGTGCCGAGCACCCGCCGGATCAGCGCGGGCCAGCCGCTGCCGTAACCCGCTGCCGCCTGCCCGTTTGCGTCCTGGCCTGCCTCGTGCCGCCGGGCCGCGCGGTCCCGGAGCCGCCAGCCGATGGCGAGCGTACCCATGACCAGCGCGTATCCGACCACCATGGGCAACAGGTCGTGCCGGATCAGTGACCCGGCGCCACCCGTCGGGCCCGGCTGCGGACCCGCGGCCTGGCCGCCCGCGGGTCCGCGCAGCAGGAAGTGCCAGCCGCGTACGAAGGCGTGCCAGCCGAACCACAGCCACAGGGCGAACAGCGCCCACCGGCCCACGGGGTAGCGCATCACGGCGCGGACCGCGTCGCTGAGGGTCGGCAAGCCGCCGCCCGCCCGTGCCAGCCCCATGCCCTCCCAGGCGAAGCCGATCCCGAACAGCGCGGCCCACACGAGATACCCGATCCACCGATGTCCAGCCATCACGGCCTCCCGGTCCTGAGCCTGCCCCTACGACTCCATGGTCCCGCCGCACGCGCGACGAAGCGGAGGAGTGCCAGCCAGTTGCCCCGGGGAGCGGGTTGCCCGGTGTATCCGGTCCCGGACGGGTCAGGAGAAGAGGAAGCGAACTCACGGCGGTGAAAGGGGGCAATTGTCATGACATTGCCGTGGCGTGAGGACGAGCGGTGGCGCCGTCGGTACCCACAGGCCGGGCCCGACTGGACGCAAGGGATGCCGCAGGGGCAGACGGATCCACTCACCCCCATGGGGCGGGTCGAGCAGTACGGACGGATGGGCAATGCGCTGCGCGGCGGCTATATCGCTCCCTGGCAGCGGAAGGTGATCTGGGGCTTCGTGATAGGCGCGCTCACCCTCACCACGGTGTGCGTCCTCCTGGCGCTGTTCGGCTGAGAAGCCGTGGGCCGCGGAGCGGTCCGGGCGCTGCGGCGGCGCCCCGCGTACGGGGCGCCGCCGCGTTCAGCACTTGCTTCAGCACTTGCTGAGGAACCGGTCCTGGATCCACACGCTCTTCTGGCCGCCCCACAAGTCCCCGTGGTACCAGCCGGACTTGGCGTCGTAGACGCTGAACCACTGCCCCTTGTCGACGTACCGGATCAGCGTGTGCCCGGTACCCGCACCCGAGTAGACCGGGACATGGTCCTGGTTGACCTCGCACGTACGCACGGCCCTCAGCGAGGCGGCGCTGTGCGCCTGTTCGGGCGAGTGGGCTTGTGCCGACGCGGCGCCCAGTACGCCGAGGGCCAGGCAGGCGCCGCCTGCCAGGGAGGCGACCAACGCATTCGTGATCCTCATGTCCTTCACCCTTCTTGGTCGTTCGCGTGGGGACGGGCGTCCTTCGCGTGGGAACGGACGCGGTCCGCCCGTCTGCGGACCCCGCACAGTGCAGCACCGACCGCGACTGTCCGGCCACGTCCGGACACCCCCGGACCTGCACGTTCACAACCGGACGGGGCGCGCACGCAGTTCCGCCCGGCGAAGCGGGCGTACGTCAGGTTTCGTCCGCCGTTCTCGTTCGGGTGACTCCGGGACGGGCTCGGACGTGCGGTGTCACTGCCGACGGCTATAACCGCAGCACCGGAACCGGACTTGGGGGGAGTGATCACCATCGACAGCGACATCGCGCAGCAGCCGCTGCCCGCACCGGCCGGCATCACCACCCCGGCCGAGTTCGCCGAGGCGCTGCGCCTGCTGATGGCCCGGCGGCAGTTGAGCTATCGCGCGCTGAGCGAGGCGGCCCGCCGACTTCCGCCGCGCGGCGGCGACGGGCCACCGCACAGCCTGCCCCGCAGCACCACCAGTGACATCCTCAACGGCAGACGTCTGCCTTCCCAGGAGAAGCTGGAGACCTTCCTGGCCGTGTGCGGGATCACCGGTGAGGAACAGCAACCGTGGACAGCTGCGTGGCGGCGTCTGGCCGTGCCCGCGACGGCCTCACCGCACTGCCGTCACACCAGGACCCACCTTCTCCTGCGCACCGGGGCCACGGTCGTCGCCTCTGTCGCCGCGACCCTCCTGGCCCTCTGGGGAGCCGGCTCCCTGGAACGGGCGCGCACGCTCGGCCCGCAGAGGCTGATGGTGATCTCCCGGAGCTGGACCCACACCGCACCCGACGCCAAGGACGCCACCCACCTGGGCGAGGTGGGGCCGGGCCCCCGCTGGTTCTCCTGCTGGACGCACGGCGAATGGCTCGCCGACCGCGGTCACTTCAGCGACATCTGGGTCAGGACCGACAACGACGACGGCCGCAAGGGGCTCTACATCAGCGTGGACTTCGTCCAGCACAACGACGTCGGTGATCTGCCGCCCTGCACGTGAAGCCATCATGCATTTATCTTGAGACCACGCTTGCATCTATGATGTACTCAAGGTGGCCCCGCCCGGGGCCTTGGTGATCGCGAAAGGCATACCCCTTGGAATCCCTCTGTCCGCTGCGGTTCGGGAAGGCCTGACCGGTGGCAGCCCCGCGACACCGCTTCCCCTGGCAGCGCACGCTGCGCGCGGCCGTCTGCCTGGCGGCCGCGCTCGCCATGACCCTGGCCACCGGTACGGACGCGCCCGCTCTCCTCGTCGTCGGCGCCCTGACCTGCGTCAATGGCGACGACACAGGCCCGCTGCGCCGACGCGCCCTCCGGCTTGCCTCCGTACTGGCCGGAGGCACCGCCGGTGCCCTGCTCGGCAGCATCGCTTCCGCGTCGGGCTGGGGACAGGTCGCGGCGATGGCGACGACCGGTCTCGTCGCCGGGGCGCTGTGGCGGCACGGGGGCACGGCCCAGCTCGCCGGACTGACGCTGATGATCCTCACCTGTATCGGTTTCGGGCTCGGCGGCGGCATACCCGCGACGCAGGCCGTCGGTCTCTACCTTCTCGGATCCCTGCCGATGCTCGGCATCCTCGCCGGTACCGCCCTGGCCACCGTCCGGCACCGCCGGCGGCCGCGGGCTGTGCTCCCGCCGGACACGGAAACGGACCGCACCGCTCCGAGCGGCCTCCGCGAAGCTTCCGCGGATCCCGCCCCGGTCCCGGCACCGGACGACCGGAGCGGCGTGCACCGTCGGCAGGTTCTCCGGCTCGCCTCGTGCATGGGGCTCGCCGCCGCGGTGGCGGTCGTGCTCCATCCGCGTCACTCGTCCTGGCTCCCGCTCACCGCGTGCCTGGTCTTCCGGATCGACGCCGTGCCCCTGCACCGCCGGGCCCTGCACCGGGCCGCCGGGACGACCGCCGGTGTCCTGCTCGCCCTCGGGCTGACGGCACTCGCCCCGCACGGCTGGACGCTCGTCGTCCTCGCCCTCGCGGTGGGCGCGCTGGTGCCCGTACTGACCGACTGGTCGTACGCGGGGCACACCGCCATGGCCACCGTCATCGTCCTGGTCCTCGCCAACCCCGCGGCCGTCGGCGACACCCGCGAGATCACCGCCCGTCTCCTCGACACCGTCCTCGCCTGCCTGATCGCTCTCGCCTTCGGACACCTCGTGTGGCCCGCGCACCTTCCGCATCCGTTCCGCGCGAGGCGCCGCGCGCAACAGCTGTGAACGGCGGGACAGTTCGTTCCCGTACAGAGGGATCCCCGGTCCGACGCGGGTGTCGCGGGGCAAGCTGTCCATGTGACGTCTCGGCACCGCCGACGTCGGACACGATCACGTCGCCGCGTTCCCGGGGAAGGATGGATCGCCTTGCCGCAGATCGCCTTGCCGCACCGCAGACCCGGGCGTGCTCTCTCGGCCGCCTTCGCCTCGATCGGGCTGGTCGCAAGCGCGCTCACCGTCACGTCCTGCAGCGCGGGCGCCGGGCCGGACACCCCCGTCGGCCCGTCCCTGGCGGCGTCCGGTCCGGCGCACACCGACGTGTTGTTCGTCGGCGCGCATCCGGACGACGAGTTCCCGTCGCTGGCCACGTTCGGGCAGTGGGGCGAGCGGCAACGGCCCCTGAGCACCGGGGTGGTGACCATCACCCGGGGGGAGGGCGGGGGCAACGCCCAGGGCGAGCAGGAGGGCCCCGAGCTGGGGATGATCCGCGAGACGGAGGAGCGGAGAGCCGTCGGTCGCGCCGGGATACGGAACGTCTTCTACCTCGACAAGCCGGACTTCTGGTACACGCTGTCGGCGCCACTGACCGCCAAGGTCTGGAACAAGCCGCCGCGGCCGTCGGCGGACACGCTCTCCGGACTGGTCCGGCTGATCCGCGCGACCACGCCGCGGAAGGTCGTGACGATGGACCCGCGACCGTTCAAGCAGCACGGCGGCCATCAGGAGGCCGGGCGTCTCGCGATCGAGGCGTTCCGCCTGGCCGGTGACGAGAAGGCGTTCCCCGAACAGATCACCAAGGAGAGGTACCGGCCCTGGACGCCGTCCCAACTGCTCGCCCAGAACGGGGGGTTCACGACCGGTTCCGTGGGCGCGGAGTGCGCCAGGAAGCAGGAGAAGGACGAACGTACCGGGCTCCCCGTCATCGGTTACTGGACCGGGACGCGGTCGGGCAGGCAGAACAAGACGTGGGCCCAGATCGAGCGCGACGCGGCACGCGACTACGTCACCCAGGGCTTCGGGTCCCTGCCCGCCACCGTCGACACCCCCGCGGACAAGCTGCCCTGCGAGTGGTTCACCGTCCTCGCCGACCGGGGGAAGCCGGTGAGCCGTCCTGTGCGCGAACAGTCCGGGCTGCGCCCCCTGTACGCCGAGTTCCGCGACTGGGCGCGCGGGGCGGGCATGCCGTGGCTGGCGAACGACGCCCAGCCCGACTACCCGGCCAACCCGTCCACCGTCGTCCCCGAGGTCGACAAGGCCCCTGACGTCGACGGGGTGGCCGGTCCCGGCGAATACCCGGGCCCGGAGCTGACGTTGCAGCAGTGGGAGGGCGCGAAGTGCCGGGACAAGAGCGACTGCTCGGCAACTGCGCGGTTCTCCCGCCACGGTGACGACCTGTACGTGATGATCCGCGTCACCGACGACATCAAGGGCTACGCGCTCGACGCCGCCAAGGACTGCAAGCGCCACTGGCGCACCGACTCGGTCGAGATCGACCTCGACCCGCAGGGCCGCTCCGACGACACCTCCACCACGTTCAAGGCCGGCATCCTCCCCTTCACCGCCCACGGCGGCGGTCCGTGCGCCGAACGCGACGGCGACAACCGTCAGGGGCCGGCGAAGAACACCGCGCCCGGCATGACCGTCGCCTCCGTGGTGACCGACGACCCGTACACCGGCTACTCGGTCGAGGCGAAGATCCCGCTCGCCGACCTGCCCGCCCCCGTCGACCCGGACCGCCTCACCGCGAACGTCCTGCTCTACGACTCCGATTCCCAGGACAGGACCGGCAGGACGCGGCTGGCCTGGTCCCCGTACGGCAGTGCCCAGGCCGACCCCTATGTGTGGGGCACCCTGCGTCTGCCCGGCTACGTCCCCCCGCCCGGGCGCCCGGCACTCGCCCCCGTGATCCCCCAGGACGCCGCGCGGAGCGCGCGGTCCCCGGCATCCCGCGACCAGGCCGAGCGCACGGGCGTACGAGCCGACGGCCGTGGGCCGTTCCCGCCGTGAGCCGATCGTGGCCCGGGTCAGTCGCGGGACGCGGTGTCGTCCTCGGTGTCGAGGGCGGGTACGGACCTGGGGCGGCCGTCCGCGGTGACGGCGACGAACGTCAGCCGGGCCGTGGCGACTTCGGAGGCGGGGCCGGAGGCGTTCCAGCGTTCGGCGGTGACGCGCACGGCGACACTCATCGAGGTACGGCCGACGCGCAGCAGTGCGGCGTGGGCGCTCAGGAGGTCTCCGGCGCGGACGGGAGCGAGGAAGGTCATGCGGTCCACGGAGACGGTGACGGCCGGGCCGTCGGCATGCCGTCCGGCGGCGGCCGCGGCCGCGTCGTCGATGAGTTTCATCACGACACCGCCGTGGATGGTGCCGTAGAGGTTGGTGTCGTGCTCGCTCATGATGTGGGCGAGGGTGACCCGGGAGTCGGCGGGGGTCTTGCGGGTCCGGGCCGGGGTGGTGTCCGTGCCCAGGGGGCTCGTCGTCATGGCAACTCTCCTTCGCGAGCTGGCCTGTGAGCCCGCGAGGAGGTGCCGGCACGGCGCGGCCGCCGCGCTGCCGGCCCGCCCTCGAAGGTCACCGGGTGGTCCGCGTGCGAACGCCGCACGCGGGCAGTGGCAGGTCTTCGGACTCGCGGGCGTCTCTCGTGGGGCACGAGCTGCCTAGTGGCCGTCGCTTCCCGGACCGGGGTCCAGTGCGTATGACGGCGGTCGTTCCCGCTCACCGCTGCGGGGCAGTCCCGGATTTCCACCGGGTTCCCTCTTGCGACGCCTCCCGCCTGGCGGACGGGCGCGAACCAGCTGCGTGATCAGCATAACCGCCGCGTGCGGGGCCGGACGGTCCCTGGGCAGGCAGCTCTCCGTCGACGAGAACAGCAGTACTTTCGTGCCGTATCCGGTCGAGCCGTGAGCTCTGCTGCATGTGTACGGGTGCCGTCTCCCGCGAGGGAGTTCAGCCGGCGGCCTCGAACAGCTCCCGTGCCGCGGTGAAGGCCCGGGCGAGGGATGCCGGGTCCGGTCGCAGGTCCGCCGTGATCGTGTCGAGGCCGCGCAGGCCCGCGCGGTCCAGCAGTCGTTTCTCGTTGGTGGCCCACTCGCCGCGCGCGGCGAGGACCGCGTGTGCCGTCTCCAGTGCGGCGGTTGCCAGTGCGCCGGCCGCCTCGGTGGCCCGGCCGCGCGGTACGTACGCGCCCTGGGCGTACTGGAGGGTCAGGGCTGCCCGGCTCCTCCACCACGGCGGGGCCGACTCGCGCAGGGCTTCCGGGTGGTCGGGGCGGGGCAGGGTGCCGCGCAGGACCCGGCCCAGGGCGAGTTCGGCGACGATCAGGTAGCTGGGGATGCCCGCGAGGTGGAACATCAGCGGTTCCCAGTGGAAGCGGCCCTCGCGTGCTTCGGCGAGTTCGTGCTCGACGGCGTCGAGGTCGCGGTAGTGGACGTCGACGTGTCTGCCGTCGATCGTGAGCCAGGCTCCCCCGTTGAAGACGCCACCGCCCCAGGCGCCGAGCTCGGACACCTCGCCGTCCCAGCCGACGGCCCGCAGTGCGGCCGGGTCGAAACCGCCCCGGTAGTAGACGGCCAAGTCCCAGTCGCTGTCGGGGGAATGGGTGCCTTCGGCGCGCGAGCCGCCGAGGGTGACGGCGTGCACGGTGGGCAGGGCGGCGAGCCGGTCGGCGACGGCGTCGAGGAACTTCTCGTCGGTCATCGGGATCCGATCTGTGCGGCGGGCGGGCAGGACGTCGGCCCATGATGCCCGAGCCGGTACGGCGGCCCGCCTCCGCCCCCGGCCGCTCGGGGGGGCGGGTCAGTGCGTGCCGGGTGAGGTATCGCCCGTGGCGATGCGGGCCATGGAGGTCAGGGCCACGGAACCCGGTCTGAGGTAGTTGTCGTGCCGGGCCCGGCCTGCGTCGAACCGGCGGGCCCCGAAGGTCGCCGACGCCGGATCGGCGCCGAGCCCCAGGGTGGTGCACAAGAGGTTGACGCTGGCGTTGGGGACGTGGGCGATCCAGTCGTTGCTGCCGACGCCCGCCCACACTCGTGCCTCCGTGCGCAGTTCGGAGGCGCGGTCCGCGCCCGTGCCGGGGCTCGCGTAGAAGACCATGTCGGCGGCGTGCAGGCCGTGCGCGGCCCGGCCGCAGACCACGGAACCGTAGGAGTGGCACAGCAGGGAGATCCGCGCCGAGGGCGCTACGCGTTCCAGGTCGCCGACGAAGCGGCGGAGTTCAGGGGCGCCGCGCTCGGCCCGGTCCGTGGTGAGCAGTTCGACGCTGAAGGCGGCGGGTGCCCGGTACCCCAGCCACGCGACGACGGCCACGGGGGTGTCCGGGCTCTGCCGGCGCATCTCCTCGTGCAGGACGCGGGCACCGCCGGCCAGGTGCTTGTACGTCCCGAGGTCGGCCGAACCGAACGTGTCGAGCGTGGTGTTCGCCCCCGGGACCAGCACGGCTACGCGTCGGGCGGCCGCGAGGTTTCCGACGACCTCGACGGCGGTGCCGTGACGTGCGTCGAAGGCGAAGAACGTACGGTCCCGCGCGCTCATCGCACGCAGCGTGCCGGCCCGGCCGGTGGCGTCGGCTCCCGCTGCCATGTCGGCGGCTGCGGCGATGTTGGCGCGGTTCGCGCCGTACCGGGCCTCCAGCGTGGCGGCGGTGGCGGCCGGCAGGACGGGAGGTTCCGGTGCCGGAACCGGCGTGCCGGCGGAGACGGGCTGATGCGGCGCGGCCAGTGAGGCGGCGCACGCGAGGGTCAGGAGACTGCGGCGCAGCCAGGCACGAGGACGGGGCACGGGCTCCTCTTGGTGCACGACGACGTAGTTTTCAGCGTTTTCAGCGTTTTCAGCGGTCGCGCTCACGCCGTTCGGGCGGGGCGCGCGACCATGTCGGGGTGGGGGACGGCTTCGGCCGGGACGCTGCGGCGCCGCGCGGCCGGGCAGGGGGGAACCCTGGGGAGGCCGTCCCCCACCCCTGCGTCCGGGGGCTACGCGTTGTCCGTCGCGGACGCTGCCGCCCTGCGGCGTCGGGTCGCGACGGCCACGGCGCCGCCGGCGCCCAGGAGCAGCGCGGCGCCGGCGGCGAGGCCGACGACGTTGCCGCCGCCTGTCTCGGCCAGTTCACCCGCGACCTCGGTGTCGCCCACGGGGGCCGCGGACAGGGCATCGGACGGGCTCGGCGTGCCGTCCGAGTCCGGGGCCGCCTCGGGGTCGCCCTCGGTGGTGGACCCGGCGGGCGGCTCGGGCTGGGGCTCGGAGGGGTTCTGCTGCTCGGGAGCGCCCCCGGCGGGGGAGACCGCACCCGACTTCCCGGGCGGGGTCGGGGACTTGTCGGGGCCGCCCTCGCCGGTGCCGTCCTTGGGCGGCTCGGGCTCGGACTTGGAGGGGTCCGGGGTCACCGATCCGGCGGTGCCGGGGGCGGGCTTCTTCTCGGTCGGCTTCTCGGTCGGCTTCTCGGTCGGCGTGGAGCAGTCCTTCGTGCCGCCGTTCCAGTGCGCGATCTTGTCCTTGATGACCGGGTGCTCCGGTCCCTTCGGCAAGTCACCGTGTTTGAAGCCGTCTTGAGCGTTGAGTTTGCCGTCGTACTTGACGTTGCCGCGGTAGAGGTCGACCTGCGCGTAGCAGCCCGCGGCCGGCACCCCGACGTCGAGAGAACTGGGGGCGGCACCGGACTTGATGTTCACGGTGTCGAAGTCGTGGAACACCTGCTGACCGGAGGTCGACCAGGTTGCGCCCTGTGTGCTGTACGAGGCAAGGGATGCAGCGCACTTCTGGGATCCTGGCGCGGTACGCACCTTGATATGGACCAGACCGTCGTCACCGGGCTTGCTGATGTCGCCGGCCTTGAGGGAGGGGCGCCAGTTGTCTCCGTCGAGGGAGAACTCGCAGCGGTCGGCAGGGGACTGACCGCCGGGCAGTACGGGCTCCTGCCCCTTGCCGGTACCGGCGAATGCCGGCCCCGCGCCGAGCGCGACCACCCCGATGCCGCTGCTGAGGATCACGGCCGCCCTGCGGGCCAGCCGGTTGCGCCGTGCTGTGGATGAATTGATTGACGTAGTGGACACTCGTATCTCCTCGAAGGAACCTTCCTTGAGACATCGATTCTTACGTGGTGCACACCCCGGCGATATCGACCATCGCACCTTGCCTGTAGTCACGCCGCCCCGATGCACAAGACGAAAGTCCACATTGTCGAATGCGGTGTTCAGCGGCGCGGGTGGTGCGTCCTGACGGCGAAGTCGAGACCATGCGCGGCACGGAATTCCTCATGGGCGCGGACGACTTCGGCGCTGTTCGGAACTGTCGCGCGGAGGCCTGCGCGTACACCATGCGGAACAGGGTCAGGCTGACGGCCCCGGAGGCGGAGACGAGGGCTCCCATGCGCCCCGACGTACGCACCGCTCGGCACCCCGCCGTTCGGCGAACGCGCCATGTTCAACGCGGCGGGGCAGTCCGGGCAAGCGCATCATCCCTGGGACTCCTTGCGGGCCTTCTTCTCGAACCATGCCGCGGCGTCCGGATGGAGACGGCGGCGCGGGGCATGGCCCGCGACCGGGTCGTGGTAGGCGGCGTACGCCTCGGCGAACCACTCCTCCGCGCAGGAGAACTGGTACGGGGACACGACGTGTTCACGGGCTGATGCCAGGTAGCTGCACCATTCGCCGTAGTGGCTGACCTGATAGACGCGTCCGTCACGGGTGAGGCGGTCCGCCCCGCCATCGGGAAGCATCCAGGGTTGCGCGGTCGCGAACTTCAGGTCCGCGAGCAGCTGCCGGAGGGCTTCGTGGCCCATCTGCTCCGTGGCATCGGGCCAGTCGCGGGTGAATTCGCCGATCAGCGCGTCGCTGAGTGCCGGTGGGTTGCCTTCGGGGTCAGGGGCGATACGGTCTGCCAGCCAGATGCGGACCTCGTCGTCGGTGATGCCGTACGGGGCGAGGAAGGCACAGGCGACCTGGTAGTGCCCGAGCTGGCCCTCGTGGAGGAGCCAGCCGCCGAATTCCGGCTTGCGGGCCTCCACCATTTTCCATTGGCAGCGCTCGTCCACGCTGTGGCCGATCTCGTGGCGCATGGTCCAGGAGAACAGGCTGCCGTGGGCCAGCGCGCCGCCCATCACCTGGCGACGGTTGTGCGAGCACCCCATGACCGAGCACTTTTGGCCCATACTGAGGCCCTGGTAGTTCAAGGCGGCACCGAGGTCCATCAGCCGGCGCTGCCACCCGGAGCCTTTCTGCAGCTTGGTGTAGAGCCAGCCGGGCATGCCCCAAGGGTGCTGGACATGGACCTTGCGGGTCTCGCCGTCGTAAAGGCTGGCCGGGCCCATGTCTCCCCCACCACGCACAATGCCTTCCAGGGAATGGGCGTCGTACTCAAGGTCGTTCCTGGGGAGACCGCCCAACACCTTGTCGAGCTTGTTGAGTTCGGAGTGGCTGAAGTGCCCGCCGTTCTTGCTCGCGGGGCCGATGGTGAGGCCGTACTTCTCGCTGAGTTCGCGCTCGCGACGCCCGGCACCCCGGTTCCACAGCAGCCCGGGCAGTCCCCGCCCACCGGTGCCGAAGCGGTCGCCCTGTTTCCGCTGCGGTGACTGCCTCCCCTGCGGTGCCTGCGGCACGGGCCGTGACGCGGTGGCGGGCCTGGGGGAAGGGGCCCGCAGAAATTCCTGTTCCATGTGCGTTCCTGTCTCTTGAAGGCCGTCGGGGGCAACGGCCTTGGGGGATGGGGTTTCTGCCCGTACGCTCATGACGCCTGTCGGCTGAAGAACTGGATCTCGGCCAGGGCCACCGGCATGTCCGGCTTGAGCCCGGGGTGGACCGCCTCGATCGTCACCCGCACCCGGGTCACGTCGTCGACGCCCAGGTCGAAACGCTGCGGACCGGGCTCCCCGCCCAGCTCGACCGTCTCCTCCACGGTGCCCTGTCCGACCGTGGTCATGGCCACATTGACCCTCGTGGGCCTTCCGGCTTCGAAGAACTGCGCCGGGGTCCTGGACCCGCCGCTGATGATCACGAGGGAGGTCAGCCGGAACGGGCGGTCGAACTCGGCCGTCCAGTACTGGCCGATGGCGTCCTTGCCGCTGCCCTGCGGGGCCCAGGCCCGGTTGTCGACCCCGTCGGAGGCCAGTTCCGGCTCGAAACCCTTCGCCGAACTGGAGGCCGCGACCGCGGCCGGGGACACCGCGTGGTGCGCCAGGAAGCGGTCCTTCACCGCCGGTACCACGCGCTGCACGGCCGCGGCCGCACTGCCCAGCGAGATCCCCGTGACGGCGCACAGCGGCAACACGCCCAGCCACACGACCCAGCGGCGGTCCCAGTGCCATACGGCGGGCCGCTCCCAGTACTTCTCGCGCAGCCGCTGCCAGCGCGTGAGCTCCGGCCCCGGGCGCAGCAGGGCGCCGCAGGGGTGACAGTACGTGCGTGCCTCCGCGTTGGCGTTACGGCACTCGGGGCACGGGAGCAGGCGTGGCGCCGTGTCGGCGGAGGCGGCCGGGAACACCGCTGTGGGCGCCGGATCGCTCAGGGCTGGTTCGGGCGGGACCGCGAACTCCGGGCCGCCATGGGTCGGTTCGATGCCGTCCGCAGGCGACGTGGGCATCGGGGACGGTGCCGCGGACAGGGGGTCCGACCGCTCCGGCTGTACGGGCTGCGTATCGGCTGGCCACGTAGTCGCCGACTCCCCTCCCTCGTGGGGAGTTTGACCGGCCTGCGAGGTCGTCGGGCCGTCCGGCCCGGACGGGGAAAGCAGCTCCCCTGCCACCGCTGACGCACCGTCGCTCGCGTCCCACCCGAGATACACGCCGCACGACACGCAGAAGTCCTCGCCGGGGTAGGACACCACTCCGCAGTTGTGGCAGGCGCCCTGCCCCTCGGGGCCGTAGTGGTGGGAGGAGGCCATGCCCATCAGCAGCCACCGCTTGTCGAGTCACGCACCCGCGCGCTTTCCACCATAGAGGGACGATCGGCGGCCTCTTTCGCCGACACTGCGGGAGACAAACGATTTTCCATCCAGAACTCCCTTCAGATGTCTCACCCCGGCCGGGAATACGTGAATTCCACTTCTGATCATGGCCAGGCGGAAGGATCCGCGTCAAACTCGGAGAAGGAATCCGGGAGTTCGGTGAAAAAATGACGACCACGGTCCAGCCGGTAACCGTCTTCGGTCGACATGAGCCCCGTTCTGCCGGGCCCCGGGGATATCAGGGACATCAACCCAGGACGACACCGTGAGCGTCGGCTGCGACAGCGCTCACGCGGGGAACCGGCCCGTGGGTACCGCCTCCCCGGCGTCCCCGGCTCACCGGGCCGTGCGTGACGCGTGCGCGGGCTCGTCCTGCTCCTGTGTCCCGCCCCCGGCCGGTGCCGTGGCCTCGGTGACCCGGGAGATCCCGTACAGGGCCGTGGCTGCCGACACCGCCTCCCCGGGCCGGAACCCGGGGTTGAACGCGGTCCGGGCCCAGTCGGGCTCCGACAGGCCGTCGACCGTTCTGAGGGGCACGGCGGCGTGTACGAGGTCGGAGCGGATCCCGCCATGGGCCACCCATTCGTCCTGGCTGCCGTACCACTGGAGCGCTTCCTCGGCTGCCTCCGGGACGCCCTCGGCGGCACTGTTGACGGCGTGTTCCAGACTGGCCCGCACACCGTAGAAGTCGCTGTCGGGCCGGACGACATAGATCCAGGACTCGCGGCCGTTCTTCAGAAGCCCGGTGTAGTTCCTGACGTACTCCGGATCGGTGGAGACAGAGATGAAGTTGGTGGTGCCCTTGAGCTCGCCGGCCGCCTGCCGGCCGCTCCGCCCCGTCACATGGTCCAGGAGATTGTTGTTGGCGCCGGACCCGCGCACCGCGAAGCCCTCTGCGAAAACCTTCTCGGGCGGTCGCCGGTCGAGCAGGTAGACGCAAGCCGACGCCTCCGTGCCGGTGCAGGACTCCGGCGGTCCCGGTACGCCCGGGCTGCTGATGAACAGTGCTTCACTGCGCTTCATGGGGAACACTTCTCCCACGGCCGGAGCCAGCAGCCCCACAGCGACCGCGGTCGCCACGGCGGGGCAGGCCCACCTCAACTCCTCGACGAGCCTGTGTGCGCGCCCGGGCCTCGCGTCGAATTTCATGCTGACTCAGAACCTTCGCATTCCTGCACACCGGGCAGCCGAATGGGGCTGATGGTGGTGTGTGAAGTGATGGGGTGAACGGAGGGTGCCGATCTGAACTCGCGCCCGGCCGCGGATGCGTTCACAGCCCAACCGGGCAACCGCTGCCGCTCAGAACCGGGGGCACAGGCAGCCCCTCGGGCCGCGGTGTCCGGACACTCGAAACGAAGAGGAACTCTTCCCGGTCCGGGGGCGGCCCATTCCCTCTACCTTCTCAAACCGTCGGCATTCTCCGCAAAACTCACCTCCTCCCCCGGACCCCGGAGGTGTCGCCAGGACTTAGGTCCCGCGGACTGCGGGTCGAAAGGCCCCCGCGAGGAGGCCTTTGGTTCGACGGTGGGGTGTCGCCGGTCTGCGAAGGTGGGGTCTGTGCGGGCCGAGCCGGGCCGACGTGTCCTCATTTTCCGTCGATCGCCCGGCAGTTACGGCAAGGGGCTTCCTGTCCCCCGGTTTTGCATGGTCAGCGGTTGCCCCGGAGGGCTGTGGACGCGTCCGCGACCGGGGTGTGTTTTTCAGGGCCGTACGCCACGAGGACCAATAACCGTGCGGTACAAGCGGTTTCCTCGTCCCGCACCCCCTGAACACATCCATCACTTCATCACTGGTCGGCAGGTACGCGGATTTCCGCACGCGCTCTGCCGGCGGACAGGAGACTTGGTGTCCACAAAACCCGACAGGACCGGGCGCAATCGGCTGGCGTGCAGAGCAGCCGTGATGTTCGGAGGCAGTATCGGGGCGGCCGTCCTCGGCGTGGGCGTGGCGCACGCCGCCTCGAACGAGACGGTCGAGCACCGCAGCGCGAAGCAGGCGGTGGAGCCTCTGACGACCCACGGAGAAGACCCGTCGGCCGCCGGACAGCAATCCGCGGGCACCCCCGCGCACCGGCAGTCCTCCACACCCCCTGCAGCCTCGAAGCAGACCGCAAGCAGTTCAGAGTCCTCCGCCCCGGCACAGCACAACGCGCCACGGGCGGAGCAACTCGTGGACACGCGGGGACGCCACGCCGGTACTGCCCTCCGTTCCGACACCACCCATTCCCGGAGCACCCACAGCACACAGGGCCGACCGACCGTCCAGCAGCCGCCCGAGGGCAACGCGTCCGGGGCGGGGATACGGCCGGACACCGAGCCGCGACAGCCGGTCCGTGCGCAGCCCACTGCTGAGGACTTGAGGTCCGTCCCGCGGCTCGACCGCGACGAGAAGGTCCGCCCGACGCCACTGCACAGGACCCACCGCGCCCTCGAAGCCGCCCGCGCCCAGAGCGAAAGGGCGAACGAGCCCAGCGACTACGGGTTCAAAAAGTTCTCCGAGCGCCTTCCCAAGGACTTCGGTGACGACCTGCGAGCCTTGCAAGACGTCGACCTGCACGTCCACCGGGTCGCCGAACCGGAGGCACTGGCAAAGGAGTTGGCCCGGGACCTCGACAGGGCACCCATCACGGCACCGAAGGCAGCACAGTCCGCGACGCAGGCCGGCACACAGTGGTACAACTCCACGGCATATCTGGCAGCGGAACGGGATCGGCAGTGGCGCGCCCATGTCGATTCCGTGTTCAAGGAGAAGCTCTACCCGTATCTCGACAGGGCTCTCGGCAACGCCCTTGCCCATGACGAGAAGGCCCTGGCCAAGTCGGTCCGGGCGACAAAGGCGGAGATCGCCGGGATCGCCGATCAGGCGCTCGCCCGCGCCGCCTCGGACTACGAGCGCCAGCGCATCAGGCTCCACCGGGCCAGGCTGGAAGAGAAACTCGACGAACTGGTACGCGCCCACAGCACTGCCCGCAAGACGGCGTACCGGAAGCAGCACTACGACATCACCAAGCGCACGATCCGAGCGCTGGTAGAGCCGGACGAGAAGGGCACAAGCGCTCACAGCACCTTCACCGAGCGGTTCCTCAATGAGGCTGCCTACCCGTATCTGATCAACGTGCACCAGCAGTTCTACGGAAAGCTGCCGGCGCGCTCGACGAGCCCCAACTGGCTCCCCCGCTGGAAGGCCGTGCAGAGCAGCCTGCGCCCGGGCAACACTCTCCAGGCGCCACAGGCCGTGCCCCAGGGGGACCGGCTCTCCACCGGCAGGCCGACGGGCGCCGGCCCGTACGAGAACACCGGCGGCGTACAGGAACAGCAGCTCAACGCCCGCGAATTCGAGGAGACTTCCGGACTGATCTACCAAGCACTCAACCGCGGACTGCGAGAACCGCAACCCACGGCTGACACCGCCCAGGGGAACCCCAAGGCAGGCCCCGACGCGACGGAATGGGTCAAGCAGCATGCCCAGCGCATAGGCAGTCACGGCGCCATCACGAGGCCGACAGCAGCGGAGCTGCCGGAATTGGTCGCCTACCAGTGGGACAAAGCCGATAAGTATCTGGCGGCGGAGATGGAGCGGCAGTGGGAAGACCATGTCAAGTCCACGGCCAAGGACGAGATCGACCGATTCGTCGAGGCGAACCCCAGTGCTGAATTCCGGGTCGACCTGCGTACCCTCGACCAGCGGGTCAAAGCCGCGAAGACGAGCATCGCCCATGTCGCCGAACATGCGCGTGCCCGCAGTACCACGTGGCAGGAGCGGGACCTCATCAGTGACCGTGAGGCCGCAGCCATGCAGAAGATCGACACTCTGGCCCGTGCCTACACCGCAGCGTACAAAGAGACGCGCCAGCTGCGCACCGAGCTGTATCTCGACGAGCTGGTGAGAGCCAGCATGGACAGCACGGCCTTCACCGAGACCTTCAGGTGGCGGTTCTTCGTGACAGTCGGCGTCCCCTACCTCCAGGATCTGTACCACCAGATCCACGGCAGGGGGCCGGGGTGGGTCAAGACGGATCCCGTCTATCTCCGTAAGTACGGGAACGTGCTGAAGGGTCTCTCCAGTCAGGGGCAGGCTGCCCGGGCCTGACGGCCCACTGACAGCCCACAGACCGCTGGTTCTCGCCGCCGCCCGGCGTCGAGAACCAGCGGTCACTGCGTTCCGTGAGCGCCCGCCGGGTGAGAGCTTCGCCCTACCGCCCGGCGGACGTCTGAAGGTCGAGTTCGAAGGCCATGAGCGCGGCCTGGGTGCGGTTGTCCACTTCGAGCTTGCTGAGGATCCGGGAGACGTACGTCTTGACGGTGGACGTGCTCATGTGGAGCTGTGCGGCGATGTCCGAGTTGCCCAGGCCCTGCCCGAGCAGCATGAAGACCTCGCGTTCCCGTTCGCTGAGCCTGTCGGCGAGCCCGCGGAGCCGCTCCGTGCGCTGGGAGCCGGGCTGGGAGACGTGGGTGAGGAGCTGCTGGGTGACCGTGGGGGACAGGACGGTGCCGCCCGCCGCGACGGTGGAGACGGCGTGGATGAGCTGTTGCGGGGTGAGCTGCTTCATCAGGTAGCCCGAGGCCCCGGCGTGCAGGGCGCTGGTGATGTTCTCGTCCATGCCGAAGGTGGTCAGGACGAGGACCTTGGGCGGGTCGGGCTGGGTGAGGAGGCGGCGGGTGGCGGTCAGGCCGTCGCAGCCGGGCATGTCGAGGTCCATGAGGACCACGTCCGGGCGCCACTGCCGGACCTGGGTGATGGCCTCGCCGCCGTCGCTCGCCTCGGCGACGACCGTGATGTCGGGGGAGGTTTCCACGATGGCGCGGATGCCCGCGCGCACCAGGGCGTCGTCGTCCGCTATCACCACGGTGATCATGTCGTTCTCCTCGCTGCGCGGGCGGAGCCCGGATGGGGTTGCCGGGGCGGTAAGGGGCGCGTGGTCGTCGCTTCGGCGAAGGTGCCCGCGCCGGTGGGGCTAGGGGGCGTCATGGTCGGTGGCCGGCAGCCGGGCCTCCAGGAGGAAGCCCCCGCCGGGTTCGGGGGCGGCGTACAGGGTTCCGCCGGCGGCCTTGATCTCCTGCCGGAGCCAGGTGAGGCCGTGGCCGGTGCCGGGGAGGGAGGCGCTGCCCGAGGGAGGTGCCTCGTTGTGCACGGCGGTGACCAGGGCGGTGCCGTTCTGGGTGATCCGGACCTCGATCGCGGCCCCGGCCGCGTGGCGCACCGCGTTGCTCAGGCCCTCGGCGATGACCTTGTAGGCGAGGTCCTGCGCGGTCGGCTCCGGCGGTTCCGGGGTGAAGTGGGCGCCCACGGTGATCATGTGGCCGCCGCTGCGGTACCGCGTGAACAGGGAGGAGAGGTCGGACAGGGTGTGTTTGCCGTCGGCCGCGGAGGTACCCGGGTGAGGGGTGTTCGCGAACGTGACGATCTCGCGCAGGGAGTTGACGGCCTCGCGCCCGGCCTCGGAGATGAGTGCGCACCGTTGCTTGATCAGTGTCGAGGCGTCGTCACGGACGGCGATCGCACCGGCTTGCAGCACCATGAGGGTGACCTGCCGTCCGACCCCGTTGTGGATGTCGCGCACGAGTCGCTCGCGTTGCTGCATCGCGGCCTCGCGGAGCCGGCCCTCCTGGAGCAGGGCCTCCTTGGCCTGTTGTTCCGCGGTGAGCTCGGCCATCTGCTGGTGCGCCTTGGCCAGACAGCCCAGGAGCACCGGGATGAAGACGATCACCGCGCTGTCGGCCAGGATGGCCTCCGCGTGCGGAGCCCGCGCGATCAGCGCTTCGGGGGAGGCCAGGGCGAAGGCCAGGGAGACGATCACCAGCATCGAGGCCAGGGCGTAGCGGCCCTTGCGGACCGCGGTGTAGCAGGCGCCGGTGGCGCTCAGCAGATGGCCGGTGATCAGTACGCCGGCGGCCGAGACCAGGGAGTACGGGACAAGCAGGCGCTCCCGCCAGACGGTGGCCAGGGCGATGACGACGGAGACCGCCACGCCCAGGGGGGTGCTCGCGACGAGGCCCGAGTAGGGCAGGGTCACCGCGATCTCCACGAGCGGCACTCCGTAGAGCACCGCGAGAATCGTGTTCTTCCAGCGGCTGTTGCAGAACGCGCTGTACCAGCTCATGACCATGCCACGAGGCTCGGAGGCCCTCCGCTGCGCGAAGCGGCCGCCCGTTCCCGGGGGCTCTGCAACGGCCTCCCGGGATTTCTGCTCCGACATGGATTCCCTTCGACTTTCTCGCCGGCCGGACCTCGGTGACGGGTCCGGCGTGCCACACCGACAGTGTCACGCCGTATGGCCGGTCCGAAAATTCCTGCGCCCTGTGCGGGTCGTTCAGGCTCCGGCTCTCCGATGCATGGTATCGGCGCGAGGTGTCGTCGATTGTGGACAGCCGTGTAGTCCCAGGTGCCGAAGAAGACCGACGCGGCCGGAATTCCGGGCCGGGCCGCCCGCTCCTCGGTCCCGGCGTCCGTCCGGGCCCCGGCACGGGCCGGTCGGAGGGGGCCGGAGTCGTCCGACGGCGACATGTGCGCCCGTAGGACAGCCCCAAAGTCCACGGGCCCCGGCCCTGGGTCCGTAGCCCGCCCGGCGATCTCCCGCTTGACTGCTGTGGCACAGGACGCCTGCCGGCGGCGGGCGTCCCTGTAGCTCCCCCCACACGTCAAGGCAACCGGTGAACATCTCCTTCCTTCTCCACAACCGCTACGGAATCACCAGCACCACACGCACGGTGCTCGACCTGGCGGCGGCACTCGCGGCGCGCCATGACGTCGAGGTCGTCTCCGCGCTGCGCGACCGGGAGAGGCCGGCGCTGCCCGCCGATCCCCGCGTCCGGACCCGCGACCTCGTCGATCTGAGTGACGCGCCGCACACGTACGACGGCGACGATCCGCTCGTGCTCCAGGCCGCCCGGATCTTCCCGGTGAGTGATCAGGAACATTGGGAGGAGTACAGCCGCCTCACCGAGAAGCGGCTGGCCGAGTACCTGGCCACCACCGATGCCGACGTGGTCGTCGCCACGAGTCCGGGGCTCGCCGTGTGCCTGGCCCGGCTGGGCTCGGACCGCTGTCTGCGCGTCGTCCAGGAGCACGTGCGCCACGACCAGCACCCGGAACGGCTGCGGGCCGACCTGGCCGCGGCCTACCGCGGCCTGGACGCCGTGGTCACCGCGTGCGAGCAGGAGGCCGAGCGGCGGCGCGCCTCCCTGCGTACCTGCGGTATCGCCGTGCACTGCGTCCCCCACTGCGTGCCGGCACCGCGGGTCCCTCCCGCCACCGGGGAGCACCCGATGGTCATGGCGGCCGGGCCGCTCACGCAGCGCAGACAGTACGACGTGCTCATCGAGGCCTTCGGGAAGGTCGTCGCGCAGCGCCCCGGCTGGACGCTGCGGATCTTCGGCCGGGGCCCGGAGCAGTCCCGGCTCCGCGAGCAGATCCACCGTCTCGGCCTCCAGAACAACGTCCACCTCATGGGTGCGTCGCCCTCCCTGGAGACGGAGTGGCCCAAGGCGGCTCTCGGTGTCTGCTCCTCCCGGTCCGAGTCCTTCCCCACGGCCATCGTGGAGGCCATGTACGCCGGGCTGCCGGTGGTCAGCACCGACTGCGACTTCGGACCGCGGGAGATCGTCCGGCACGGCGACAACGGCCTGCTCACCCCGGCCGGTGACGCCGAGGCCCTGGCCTCGTCCCTGCTCGCGCTGATCAACGATCCCGAACGCCGGGCCCGCATGGGGCAGGAGGCGCGCAGGAGCGTCCAGCGGTTCTCCCCCGACGTCATCAGCGCCCAGTACGAGGCCCTCTTCGCCGAGCTGGCGGCGCAGCGGGACCTGCCGGCACGTGCCGACTGCTGGGTGGAGGGCCCGGGCGACATCGTCGTCCGTATCACCTCGGACAGCGCGCCCGTCGACTCCTACAACCTTCTGTGCGTGAACCGCTCGGACTCCGGCGTCCCGGAGTCGGCACGCTTCCCGCTGCGGCTCACCGTCACCTCCGGCGACGCCCCCGGTGGTGCCGTGATCCCGTGGCAGGGCGAGTTCCTGCCCGAGGGGATATGGGACGTGTACGTGGAGTCCTTGGCCAGCGGCCTGCGCCGCCGTGTCCGGGCCACCGTGTGCGACCAGCGGGGACTGCTGGCGGTCAACGGTCCCCGTGCCCAAGGAGCCGTCCTGCAGACCAGGATCCCGTTCACGACGGACGAAGGGTTTCTCTCGGTGCGCAGCTGGGTCCGGGATCCCCATGTGGAGGCGGACCGCATCGAAGTGCGCGCAGGGCACATCGGTATCGCGGCCGAGGTCTGGGGTACGGACCTCGGCTCCACCGCGACCGTCGTCGCGCGCTCCCGGCAGCGGCGCGACCGCACCTTCGAGATACCGGTCACGCACGTTCAGGGGACACGGTTCCGCGCGGTGATCCCGTGTTCCGAGCCTGCGCGTCTGAGAAGCAGCGCGTACGACGTCTGGAATCTGTATCTGCGCCCCTCCGAGGGGGGCAAGCCGATTCGCATCGCGACCCTGCAAGGGGATCTGCTCTCACGCAAGAACGTGTGCTCCTACCCGGCCGAGGACATCGACCTGGGCGCGGACGGAGGCTCCCGGGTGCGTGCCTTCTACACCGTGAACAACGAACTGGCCCTCAGCGCGGGCGAACTCCCCGAACGGCGGTGAAGCAGATGCACCAGCACACATCCCAGGTCCCGGCCCCCCGTACCACGGCGGTCGTGCTCGCCGGCTGTGCCACGGCCCCGCCGTGCCTGCCCGTCCCCCGGGAGTTCGTGAGAACCGCCGGCCGGACCACCATCGAGCACACACTGCGGATTTTCGAGAGCGCCAGGAATGTCGACGAGGTCATCGTGATGATGGCGCCCGACCGCGTTCCCGACGTCGAGCGGATCATCCTCAACGCGGCTCTGCGGAAGGTCCGTTGGGTGCTGCCCGCGGCGGCGACGTACGGGGAGAACGTCCGGCGTGCCATCGACGCCCTCAGCGCGGGACTGGACGACGGGCAGGACCCCGGCGTCCTCTTCCACGACGCGGTCAGTCCGCTGGTGTCCCCGCAGATCATCGCGGACTGCGCGGCGGCGTTGCGCGAGCACGAGGCGGTGGCCGTGGCCCTGCCGACGGAGAGCCCTGACGGAGCCGGCGGGGCCCGCGCGCCACAGGCCTTCCGGCTGTCCACCGTCCGCCGGGCGTACGGCATCGCCGCCCGCAGCGCGCGCCACGACGGCACACACCACGACGCCGACGACGCGCGCGCCACCGTCGAGCGGTACCTCCCGGACGTCCCCGTCCACGCCGTCGAGGCCGACGAGCGGACCCTGACCGCCGCGCACCCCGTGGCGACGGCGCACCGGCTCACCCGGCTCGTCTCCGCGCTCGGCACCAGCGGCGGAACAGCCCGGCCGGCGAGGCCGACGAGGAGGGCCATGGTCGTCTTCGGCACCGACCACGGCTTCGGCCAGGACCTGGCGGCCCTGTGCGGCATGGACGTCTTCACCCACGGCCACGCGGGGACGGGGTCCCACGCGGAGGCGTCCGCGTACGTCGAGAACGCCCTTGCCGAGGCGTACGAGCGGGCGGGACGCGTCGACTGCGTCGTCCACGTCGCCGACGGCCTCGCGGACGTGGTCCGCCGGGCGACCACGGAGCAGAGCATGCTCGTCACCCACCTGGCACCGCTGCGGATCGCACGCCTCGCGTACCGCTATCTCACCGCGTCCAACGGCCAGTTGCTGCTGTGCACCGCCGACGGCCGCTCTCCCGGCGGACCGGGGAGCCGGCTGACCGCGGCGGGCGCGTCGGCGACGGTCACCTTCGCCCGGAGTCTGGCCGAGGAGTGGGCCGAGGACGGCGTCCGCGTCACCTGTACGGCGCTCGGGCCGGGCGCTTCCCCGTCTCCGCCCGCAGGATCACGCTGACGATCAGCCGGATTCCGGCCACTTCGACCGCAGCTGTCACAGTACGGCATCACTCGCGCGATCCCAGGAAAGGAATAGTCCCGCCACCGCCTCCAAGGGGGGTGGCGGGAGGGGGAGTCCGTGCGCAAGAACGAGCTGAGCACGCTGCTCGGCGACGGCCAGGAGACCCGGCGCACCGTCCACGACACGATCGCCGCGCTCCAGCAAACCGTCACTGCGGGCCATGCCACTCTGCGGAGCAGTGTCGGCGAGGCCCGCGCGGAGGCCGTGCGCGCCATCACCGGTGAGATCAGCACCGCCGCCGGTTCCACCGTGCAGGCACTGCGCGACGACGTCCGCGAACTCCGCGCGCTCATAGAGGCGTTGGCCGCGTCACTTGCGCACACGGCACCGTCGCCCTCGGCCGCCGGCCCCTCGCCGACGGCGGCGCCGCTCGTCGCGAGCCCCGGCTCCGACACGTCCCCGGCCGACGATCACAGCGAACCGCCCACGGAGGAGGAGCACGAGGCCGCGCCGGAGCAGCCCGCCGGGCCCACCGCGCCGGAACTCGCCGATCTCGCGCGTCAGCTGACCGCGCTGACCGCACAGCTCCACGAGGCCATCACCCACGGCATCCCCGAGGCGTTGCGCAACGCAGTGGACCAACTCGTGCGGGAACACCGGGAATCGTGCGACAGTACCGCACCGCTGCGGACGGACAGCGACGCGCCCGACGCCGCGGAGGGCGAGCTGCTGCGCGCGGCGGCACGGATCGCCTCCGCGACTGTCGTGTGCCACCGCGACACCTGGGACTTCGTGCTGGCTCATGTCGCCGCGCAGCCCCATTTCCGGAGCCCCGAAGAGGTCACCGACCACCACGCGGGCCGGGTCCGGGCCGATCTGTCCGGACGGTCCCTCATCGCCGTACTGATCGCCCTGTCGGAGGTCCTCCGACGGAATGCCGACGCCGCCGACTGCGCCCTGGCCGGCACCGTCCACCATCGCATCGCCGAACAACTCGGCAGCCTGGGCCCCGGCGGACACCCCGTCACCATCGTCCTCGACGACCGCGCCGCCGACCTTCCCGAGGACGGCGAACGCCCGTAGCGAGCCGCGCCGGTTGCGGCCCGCCGGGCTATGGGTGGCCCGTCCCCCGGGCCACGGTCTCCAGCCGTTGGCTCGCCGACTGTCCCAGCCGGGCGGTCTGCACGAGTTCTTCGTCGGCCTGGAGCAGGAGGCGGCCGTCCGAGCGGTCCACGGCCTGGAGGCACGTCCGGCTCGTCCGCCCCAGCTGCGCGACGAACTTCTTCCAGTACGCCTGGCCCTGCGCGTCCGGGATGCGGAAGAAGGCGTCGGCGTCCCGCGCGATCCGGTCGAAGTCCGTGCAGAAGGCGCGGACACGGGATGCGTCGACTTCACCGTGCCCCTGGTCGAGGAGCCTGGCGAATCCCATGGTGGCGTTGATGAACCGGGTGAGCAGTTCCTTCCCTCCGTGGCTGTGCCAGGCCAGCACCTGGATCCTCCGGGTCTGCGAGGCATCTGCGGCAATGGGGCCCGGTTCCCGGGCAGTTGCCGGGTTCCGTACGATCGCGGGGTCGGCCTGCCCCGGGCCGTCCTGCGCCGAGGACGTCCTCGCCGTCACCGTGGCCGCCACGGCCACGGCGCACAGCACGCCCACCACGAGGCGCCGGACGAGCGGCGCGTACCGTGACCGCGCGGCCGGGCGTACCGCGGCGTCCCGCACCCGGCGCCGGCGCGCCCTGCCGGCCACCGACACCACGGCGGCCGCGACGACAGCGGCGGCGACGCCGAGCAGGAGGGCAGGGCCCAGGACGACGTTCCGCAGGAGCGGCCAGATCGCGGCGGAGTGCCAACCGCAGCTGTGGGCAACGACGTTCAGCGGTCCGACACAACCGTCCGCCGAGGCGAGCACATAGCTCCCGGCGAGCGCGACCACCACTGCGGCCTCGGCCGCGACGAGCGCCACGAGCAGCCGGCCGCGCCCCGCCCACGCGCTCGCGACCACGGCGGCGACCACGGCCGCCACTGTCAGGGCCACCAGGATCCACCCGAGGTAGCGCAGCAGCCACAGGTCGGTCAGCTCCCCGACGGGTGGTTGCCGCGTGTGCAGGAAGGCCATCGCCCCCGCGAGGGCCGCCCACCCCGACACCCCGCCCGCCGACACGGCCGCCAGGACCCGTCGCAGCGGGGGCAACAGCCGTACGGGCACACCCTCTTGCCCGCCGCCCCGCACGACATCACGCACCCAGCCGGCAGCGGTGGCGGCCGGACGCACGGCCCAGCCCAGCAGCGGCACGGCCCACAGGGCGGCGACGGCGGGGAGCACGAACGGTTCGCCGGTGACCTGGCCCAGATTCACCAGGACCACCGCGGGTACGGACCGGTACTGCGCCCGTACGGTCCCCGTACCCGACGCCTCCAGGAACTCCCCCACGTCCAAGGGGTAGCCGTTCGCGTACAGCCCTCCGCTGCGCTGCCACCACGCGAACCACGCGGACAGCACCAGGCACATGGCCGCCAGCCCCAGCAGCATCGCCGGGCGGATCGTCCGCCGCCGCCACACCCGCACCCACACGTGCGCGCACTCGGCGCACCACCACGTGACCACTACTCCCGCGAGCACCACCAGGGCCAGGACCCAGGGCCGGGCGGGCAGCCACCCGAAGACCGTCACGTCGTTGACGACCAGTTCGCCCAGGGCCATTCCGGCCCCCAGGCACAGGCCGGCCCGTACCCCGGACGGCACCCGGCGCGACGTGAGCACGGCATGGGCGACGCCCCGCCACAGGGCCACCCCGGCGACTCCGACGACGAACGCGGCCGGAAGCAGCGCCTTGAGCTCGTCCACCCCCGGCGCGTCGAACCGGGACGTCTCCCCCGCCACCTGGGAACTGATCAGCGTGGCGGCCACCCCGGTCAGCAGCAGGGGCAGCGCCTGCACGCCGAACAGGACCACGGGGTCGTCCAGGGACTCCCGCCGCAGATCCCAGCGCGGATGCGTGCGCCACACCTCCGTGAAGGCGGCGAGCGCCCGCCCCCGCCTGCTCCTCGGCGGCTCCGGGGCCGTCACGGCCCAGCCGTGCGGGTCCGCGCCCCAGCGCACCGCCGCCCGGTCCGCGTAGATCTCCCGGCTGCGCAGCACGTCCGAGCGGGCGAGATACACCAGCACGACGAGGAAGGCCAGGAAACCGAACTCCCGCACCATGGTCGGCACTTCGACGGGCCGATAGATCTCCGGCATCGTGACGGCGTTGCGGATGTCGCGCGCCAGCGCGGGCACGAGCGCCACGGCGACGAACGCTCGCCACACGGCGACAGTGACATACGTGAGGGTCACGTCCCCGTTGCGGATGTGGGCCAGTTCGTGCAGGAGCACGGCCCGGAAGCCCTCCGGGTCGGTGTGCCTGCGGGTGAGGAGACCACCGTGCAGACACACCGTCGGGCGCCGGTTGCTGCCGAAGACCACCGCGCCGGTCGAGGCCGCCGCCGGATCGACGACGACACGGGGGACGCGGGTCAGGCCCGCCACCGCCGCGTACTCCTCCACCAGCCGCCGTACCGCGCCGTCCTCGTCGACGGCCGCGAGCGGGACGACCCGGCCGCGCCTCGTCCGCCAAACGGGCAGCAGCCAGAACACGGCGCAGGCCACGACCAGCAGCAGGACCGGCCAGCCCAGCGCCACCCACCAGGGCAACTGCGGCTCGTAGCGCGCCGTGCAGGTGTCGACCGCCTGCTGCTGGGCGTGCGTGAGGACCATGTTCTCCGCGAGAGTGCCGTGGAAGGGATCGCCCCCGGCGGCGAGCAGACAGCCGAAGCGGTCGAAGGCGTCCGCGCCCGTCTCGCTGCGGGTGATGCCCGCCATTACGTGCCAGCAGCTCACCAGGAGCAGGACCACCAGCAACGCGAAGCGCACCGTCGTGCCCGCGCCCATCACCCGCTCGTCGACCCGGGTCCGGGGCAGCGTCGTGGCCATCCTCCGCTAGCCCTGGGGCCGGCGCCGGTCCTGGACTCCGGGCCGCGGCGCCGGAGCCTCCCCGACGGTCAGGGCCAGCCGGGCCACGACCGCGTCGGCGATGGCCTCCGCGCGTGCGCTGTCCAGCCCGCGCCGCGCGGCGGTCTCCAGGACGCGCGCCTGTATGTCGGCGAGTTGTTCCCGGGTGAGTGCCGGGACGGCGACCGGGGGCTGCCTTCTCCTTGTCCGTAAGACCTTGCGCAGCGCGGTTTTCCCCTTCGCGGCCGCGCCGTCGACGGCGGCGCCCGCGAGTTTGCGCGCGGCTTCGTCCAGCACCAGCCACACCACGGGGGCGACCATGGTCGCCACTTCGCCGAGCCCGAAGCCCAGGGGCTCGCGGCGCCCTCCGGTGCGGCCCAGGCGCCGTACGACCGTCGCGTCGTCGAACCGGAACAGGGCGGTCACCAGGGGGAGTTCCTCCGGTGCGACCTCGCTGACGACATCGCGCACCACATCACGCACCGTGGTCCCGACCGACGCTGCTCCCGAGCCCATCGCGTCCTCCTGAGAACCGTGTTCCACACCAGCACGCTACTGCGGAACCAGGACTTCCGGGCTGGTGCGCGGAGGAGTTGGCGCAACTTCGTTCGGGGGGTACGGCCGTGAGTCAGCGCGTGCGTGCCGGGGCGAAGGGGATCCCCGAAGCCACGCCGCGCAAACCGACCATGAGGGACTCGCCGAGAAAGCTTGCCCCGATGGCGAGTTGGAGGGGCCGCGCCTCCTCGTGCATGCCCATCTTCACCGCCAGGACGTTGAAGCCGGCCGTGGCCACCAGGGTGCCGATCAGGGTGAGGAACGTGCGGCCGGAGTATCGCTGCCACAGGACGCCTCCCTTGTCGAGGAGTTGAACGGTGGCGCCGCGGACCGCGCCGAGTGCCGCGCTGACAACGGCGCCCGTGATGATCCAGGCGAGGTCGGTGCCGGTCAGATCCGTCTTCTTGGTGAGGGACAGGACGCCGATCCCGATCAGGATCGCCGGGGTGATGAAGAGTTCCTTCGTGGTGACCGGTTCGCCTTTCAGGCGTTTGATCACGACCACGATCACGACCGCCGCGATGATCGCGGCGAGCAGCCAGGGGTTCACGCGGATACCGCCCATCTTCGTAGCACGATTGCGCTAAAAAATATTAGCCCGGTCGTGCTATAAAGACAAGGTGCCAAAGATCGTCGACCCCGTGGCCCGCCGCAGGGCAGTGGCGCAGGCCGTCCTGTCCGTCACCGCCCGGCACGGGCTGGAGCACGCCTCGCTGCGCAACGTCGCCGACGAAGCCGGACTCGCCATCGGCTCGGTCCGCCACTACTTCGCCGACCACGACGAGTTGATGACCTTCACGATGAGGGAGCTGAGCCGACGCATCGGCGACCGCGTCCGCACCCACGCCGAACGGCTCCTGGATCCCGACAGCGACATCGACCGCCGGGCCGGAATGGAAGAACTCCTGGCCGAGTTCCTCCCCCTGGACGAGACCCGCCGCCAGGAGTCCGCACTCTGGCTCGCCTTCACCACCGCGGCACACACCCGCCCCGAACTGCGGCCCTGCGCCGCCGACATGCAAGCCGACCTGCACACCCTGATGACGCGCGTACTGCACGAAGCCCAGGGCGCCGGAGGGCTGCCGGACGGTATCGACGTCGAACTGGAAAGCACACGGCTGGCCGCCCTCCTCGACGGACTCACCCTCCAGGCCACGCTGCTGCCGGACCGCTATCCCCCCACACTGCTCCGGCAGGTACTGCGACGGCACCTGGACGCCCTCAGGGCCGGGAACTGACTTCCGGGAAACGCGTTCTGCCCGGGCGGGCTATGGTGAGCCGATGGCATCGGTCAAGCAGGTCCAAGTCACCTTCGACTGCGCGGAACCTGAGCGCGTCGCTCGTTTCTGGTGCGAGGTGTTGGGGTACGTCGTACCGTCGCCGCCGGAAGGCTTTGCCACTTGGGACGATTTCAATCGCTCGCTGCCGCCTGAGCGACGGGGTTCGGCATTCGCCTGCGTCGATCCCTCGGGTGTGGGCCCGCGACTGTTCTTCCAGCGCGTTCCCGAAGGGAAGGTCGTCAAGAATCGGCTGCATCTTGACGTGCGGGTCGGCACCGGACTCGTCGGTGAAAAACGTCTGGCCACACTGGAGGCCGAATGCGCACGACTGGTCGCGCTCGGCGCGGTGCGCGTGCAACTGCTGACTGCCGATGACGAAAACGAGTCGTGCATCGTGATGCAGGATGTCGAGGGCAACGAGTTCTGTCTCGACTGAGCGTCCTGCGGGACGGCGAGGTGGAGAGCTGTCTGCACAGACGTCTCGCCACCGGCCCGCCCGCCGTCACGCGTCCCCGGTGTGGTGGGCCCCTGCTCAGGTCCGGCGCAGCCGTACGGACAGGGCGGCCATCGTCGCTGTCAGGACCAGGGGGACGAGCATGGCCGCGCGCAGTTCCACTGCCTCGGCCAGGCCTCCGATCACCGGGGGGCCGGCGAGGAAGCCGAGGTAGCCGACAGCGGAGACCGCGGCGATCGCCGGGCCCGGCCGCTCGGGGCGCAGGGCTGCCGCGTGGCTGAAGACCACGGGGATGACAGCGGCGAGGCCCAGCCCCAGCAGCGTGTAGCCCGCGAGCCCCGCGGCGGGGACGGGAAACACGACGGGCACCACGGCGCCGACCGCCGCGAGCAGGGCACAGCCCCGTACGAAGCCGGCGGTGCCGGTGCGGGCGCGGATCCGGTCCGCGGACAGGCGGCCGAGCACCATGCCGGCGGAGAACACCGCGAAGCCGGCTCCCGCCGTGCCGGGGGAGGCTCCAGCCGTGTCGCGGAGGTAGACGGCGCCCCAGTCGTTCATGACGCCCTCGCCCATCAGCGCGCAGAAGGCGACGAAGCCGGGTATCCACAGTCCGGGGCCGGGCAGGGCGAGCAGCGGCGCGCGGTCCGCGGCGGCCGGGACGGGCGCGCGCCGGTCGGGCAGCAGGGCGGTCGCGGCGAGCGCCGCCAGGGCGGCCAGGGCGAGGGCGACGGCTGTGAAGTGCCGGTCTGTGCCGAGGCCTTGAGCGGCAGCGAGGCTGCCGAGCGCGGCGCCCGCTATGCCGCCCAGGCTGAACATCGCGTGGAAGCCGCCGAGGACGACCCGGCCGTAGGCACGCTCGACGAGCACGCCCTGCGTGTTCATCGCGACATCGACAGCCGTATTGCCGAAGGCGAACAGGGCCAGCGTCACAGTCAGCAGCGGCAAGCCGGGCACGAAAGCGAGCCCCGCAAGAGCCGACAGATACAGCGTCAGCCCGGCGAAGAGGACGGGCCGGCTGCCCAGCCGGGCCACCAGGCCGCCCACCAGGGGCAGTCCGAGAAAGGCGCCGCCGCTGAGCCCGACCAGGGCCACGGCGAGCCGGCCCTCCGACAGATCAAGCCGGTCCTGCACCGCGGGCACCCTGGCCGCCCAGGTCGCGAACGCGGCACCGGTGACGAAGAACACCACGGACACGGCCGCCCGGGCGGCCCGCGGCGGGGCCGGGCCCGCCTGGGCGGACGAGCCGGCCGGCAGATCGCCGGACCGGCGTTTCGGGGGGCCGGAGCGCGCGGTCCCGGCATCGGTCCCGGACTGCCGGTCCATGGGCATGTCTCCCTCCCGCTGTGAACGCTGGTGGAACGCTGGGCGCTGCACGCTGGGCTCCCGGGGTCCCCGCCCGGTGCGGCCGCTGTGGCGGTCGCGCCGTGCACGGTCCCGACAGGTCTGCCTGTCCGCTCACGGCGCCCCGTGCGGTCCGGAGCGGGCGAGGGCCACGAGCCCGTCCCGTTCCTCGACGAGCACTTTGTGGAAGACGTCGGCGAACAGCTGCATCGTGCGGGTGTCGTTGGGCGGTCCGAGGGAGCTGAAGCTCTGTCCGAGGACCAGTCGGCGTCGGCAGATCTCCTCGGCCACGGGGTACTCCTCCGGTGTGTAGGTGTGCCCGGGGCGGGCGTGGCCGCAGGACCAGGGGCAGCCGCGCCCGTAACCGCGCCGCTCCTGGAAGAGGGTCTGTGCCGGTACAGGCCGGGGCTGCCAGCGCATGATGCCGAGCCCCTCGGCGTTCACGGCGCGCTCCAGCGCGTCGCGGAAGGCGGCCACCGGCACGTCGTCCAGGCCGAGTTCCTCCGGCTGGACGAGCAGCGGGTAGAAGAAGTAGACGTGGGTCAGTCCCTCGGGCACCACCGGTGGACGGATGCCGGGGATGCCGTCGAGTGCCGCGGTGAGGGCGGCCCCGTTCTCCCGGCGGGCGCGTGACATCGCGGGCAGCCGGGTCAACTGTGAACGGGCGAAGGCCGCCGCGAGCACGTCGATGCGGTAGTTCCAGCCCATGATGCGGGCGTTGTAGTCGCGGCCCTGGCCCGGCAGTTCCTCGCCGAACATCAGCACCCTGCGGGCGAGCCGGAACTCCTCGGCGTCACGTGTCGCGAACAGGCCGCCTTCGCCGAGGGCCGACAGGCACTTCGAGCCGTTGAGGCTGGCACCGCTCATGGTGCCCAGGGAGCCCACCGGCCGGCCGTGGTAGGTGGCGCCGTGGGCCTGCGCGGCGTCCTCGATCAGGGCCAGGCCGTGCCGGTCGGCGATCCGGCGCAGCGCGTCGTGGTCGGCGGGCAGGCCGTTGAGGTCCACGGCGATGATCGCGCGGGTGCGGTCGGTGATCCGCTCCTCGACGAGCCGGGGGTCGACATTGAATGTCGCGAGGTCCGTGTCGACGAAGACGGGCACGGCGTTGGCCTGGAGGACGCAGGAGGCCGAGGCGAGGAAGGTGTCGGCCGGTACGAGCACCTCGTCGCCCGGCTCGACGCCTGCGGCCGCGATCGCCATATGCAGGGCGGCCGTGCCGGAGTTTGCCGCGAGGACGTACGGCATGCCGGTGAACTCGGCCCAGGCGGCCTCCAGTTCGCGCACCGTGTCCATCGGCCAGTGCCACGGGGTGGCCCGGTCCAGGGCATGGAGGACGGCTTTACGGTCGTCGTCGGTGATGTGCGGCCAGGGCGCGACCGCGTCGTCGGTGATGACCGGGCGGCCTCCGTCGACGGCTAGCACGGGACCACCTGCTCCCGCTGCGCAGGACTGTCCGGGAGGGGGCGCTCCCCGGTCCGCTCCCTGCGGAAGACCGCTGTGGTGGTGGGGAGCTGGGGGAAGGGGCCCAGCTCGGCGGCGAGCCGTGCGAGGCCGTCGCGCAGCGGGACCCGGGGGACGAAGCCGAGCCCGGTCAGCGCGGAGATGTCGGCGACCAGGGAGAAGCTGTCCTCCAGGCTGCTCTTGTCGGCTTCCAGCAGGGCGGGGCGGCCGGTGGCCTCGGCGACGGCGTCGGCGAGTTCGCGCATCGACACCTCGGTGCCGCTGCCCAGGTTGTACACCCCGCCCTGCGTGCCGCGCGCGGCGAGCGCGAGCAGGGCCCGGCACAGGTCCTCGACGTGGATGAAGTCACGGGTCTTGCGGTCGATGTCGCCGACGACGAGGATCGGCCGTTCGTTGAGCTGCCAGCGCAGGAACTGGGAGACCTCCCCGCCGGCCCGGGACGGGTCCTCCCCCGGTCCGTACACCACGAAGGACCGGCCGATGACCACCGGCAGGCCAGCCGTCTCGTGCAGGCTGCGCAGGGTCAGCTCACCCGACAGTTTGGAGGCGCCGTAGGGCAGGAAGGGGCCCGTGGGGTGGTCCTCGCGGATGGGCGAGTGCCGGGGCGTGCCGTAGACGATCGCGGAGGAGAGATAGACGAGCCGCTGGGTGCCCAGCTCCAGGCAGGCGTTGCCGACGTTGCAGGTCGCCAGGGCGTTGAGCTGGAAGTCGTGCCGGGGGCTCTCGACGGAGAGCGTGCCGCTGGCGTTGCCCGCGAGGTGGAAGACGGCCTCGGTGTCGCGGAAGGCCAGCAGCGTTTCGCCGTAGTCCCGTAAGTCCGCCCGGACATGGCGGACTCCGGGCAGAGCTGTGATGTCCTCGCCGGGCGTGGTGATGTCCACGACGGTCACTTTTCTGCCCGGGCGCGCCAGCGCCCGGACCAGATGACGGCCGACGAAGCCGGCTCCGCCGGTGACCGTCACCTCGGCGTACTCGGGCAGGGCGTCGTCGTGCGCCGGCAGCGCGCCGGGCGCGGCAAGTACAGGATGCAAGGGATCCCCCGTTTCCCGTCGTTCCTGGAGCGCGGTGTCTCGCGCTGCGCACCACTTTCGCGCCGGAAGGAAGGGATGCGCCACCGGGATCCCCCCGACCGTCCCCCTGAAATGGCCGACTCCGGTGTAGTGGACAGGAGTTGAGGCCGGAGCGCCGCACCGGATTCCCGCGGCACGGTCCGCCGGACGCACGTCGTCATGCGCCGTCGTACGGCGTCCGGGGGCAGCGGGTTTCGGCGGAGGGAGCGGTCGGAGATGTCGGCGCGGCGGGCGGAAGACGGAGCGGCCGTCGTGCTCCGTACGGCTGCGCGAAGTCGGCCGAAAACCGACCAGTCGGTTGCCTTGGTCGCTCCGTCCCGGGCGGCTCCCCGCCCGGGGCGCCCGGTACAACCGGGCCCGGAATCCGGACAGTTCACGGTAGGGTCAGGATCCGGGGCCCGTCGTCGGTGATGGCGACCGTGTGCTCGATGTGGGCGGCGCGGCTGCCGTCGGTGGTGCGCAGGGTCCAGCCGTCGGGGTCCGTGCGGTAGGTGTCGCTGCCGCCTGCCATGAGCATGGGTTCGATGGCGAGGGTCAGGCCGTGGCGGAGGGGGAAGCCGCGGCCGGGGCGGCCCCGGCCGGGGACCGCGGGGTCCTCGTGCATGGCGCGGCCGATGCCGTGGCCGCCGAAGTCGGACGGCATGCCGCAGCGCACCGCGCGGGCGACGGTGTCGATGGCGTGCGAGATGTCGCCGACGCGGTTGCCGGGCACGGCGGCGGCGATACCGGCGTCGAGGGCCTGCTGTGTGGCCTTGATCAGTTCGAGGTCGGCGGGGCGGGGCGTGCCGACGGTGAAGGTGATGGCGGCGTCGCCGGTCCAGCCGTCGAGTTGTGCCCCGCAGTCGACGCTGACCAGGTCTCCGTCGCGCAGCCGGTAGCCGGTGGGTATGCCGTGGACGACGGCGTCGTTGACCGATGTGCAGATCACGGCGGGGAAGGGCGTGGGCGCGAAGGAGGGCCGGTAGCCCAGGAAGGGCGAGCGGGCCCCGGACTCGGCGAGGACGCAACGGGCGGCTTCGTCGAGCTCCTTGAGCGGGACCCCGATGCCGGCCGCCTTCCGCGCGGCCGCGAGCGCGCGGGCCACCACGCGCCCCGCCTCGCGCATCGCGTCCAGTTCCGCGTCCGTCTTGATACTGACCATGAACTGTCGACCCCCTGAGCGTTGCCCCAATTCTTATACCGGTATTAGTATCACGGTCATGGTGCGGACTCCACTGACCCCTTGGGAACGACAGCGCGGCGAGCTGTTCGGCGCGCTGCTGCGTCAGGCGCGCGGCGAGCGCAGCATGGTCGAGGTGGCGGCAGCGGCGGGAGTCTCCGCCGAGACGCTGCGCAAGATCGAGACCGGGCGGGCACCGACCCCCGCCTTCTTCACCGTCGCGGCCCTGGCCTCGGCCCTGGACCTGTCCCTGGACGAGCTGGCCGTGGCGTGCGTACCGGACGAGAATGGGGAGCAGCAGGCGCTGTCGGCCTGAATCCCCTTGGGAGGAATCGACGTCGCCGAGGGACGGAGTCCCTGCGGCAGCGGTGGGCGGAAGGAGCGCGCGGTGGCCGAGCGGGAGCGCAGGGTCGCGGACTTCGAGTCGTGGGCCGACCGGCAGATACGCGAGGCCGAGCAGCGGGGCGAGTTCCGGAGTCTGCCGGGCTTCGGCAAGCCGCTGCCGGGCATCGACCGGCCCTACGACGCGGACTGGTGGATCAAGGAGAAGATGCGCCGCGAGAAGGTCTCCTTCCTGCCGCCGGCGCTCGCCCTGCGCAAGGAGGCCGAGGACTCGCTGGCCGCGGCGATGGCGGCCCGGACGGAGAGCGAGGCACGGCGGATCCTCGCGGAGATCAACGACAAGATCGCCGCGGCGCTCCGCAGGCCGCCGCCCGGCCCGCCGCTCGGTCTCACCCCGTTCGACGTCGACGCCGTCCTCGCCGCCCGGCGGGAGAGCGGTGGGGACGGCGCGTAGGTGGGGGATCATCCGGGCTGTTCACTGTCGAGGGCCGCAACCGCTCGTCCTCCTCGCACGTACAGCCAAACGGCGCCGGACACCGTCGCGTTACGGCCCCGTGCTGGTGACGGTGACCACCCTGCCCGGAGACAGCCGTGAGGCCCGTCCAGACCGTAGCCGGTCCCCTCTCCCCGTCGGCCGTGCGCGGCCCGGTCCTCCCCCATGAGCACCTGGCCCTCGACCTGCGCCGTGCCGGGAACCGGGAGGCCGTCCTGGACGGCTCGCACGTCCCGGACATCGCCGGTGAACTCTCCTTGCTGCGGGAGCGGTTCGGGCTGTCTCTCGTCGTCGACCAGACGTGTCGCGGGATGGGGCGCGACACAGCCACGCTGGGCCGGATCTCGGCCGGGTCGGGGGTCGCGGTGGTGGCCGCCACCGGGTGGTACTGCGAGGCGTTCCACCCGCCGGAAGTACGTCGGACGGACAGTGGCCGTCTCGCCGACGTGATGGTCCGTGAAATCGTCGACGGGACAGGCCCGTTGCGGATCCGTCCCGGTCTCATCGGCGAGATCGGCAGCCACGGCGAGCAGCCGAGCGGGGCGGAGGCCAGGGTGTTCACCGCCGCCGCGCGGGCCGCTGTCCGGACCGGGCTCTCCGTGGCCACGCACGCCCGTCTCGGTGCCGGCGGTCTCGCCCAGCTCGGCCTGCTGACCGGCCGGGGGCTGGCCCCGCACCGTGTCGCGATCGGTCATCAGGACCTGCTCGACGACCCGGTGACCCACCGGCGTCTGGCGGCCGAGGGCGCCTACGTGTCCTTCGACACGATCGGCAAGAGCGGCTATCAGGACGACACGGTCCGGCTGCGGCTCCTGCTCGCTCTGCTCGACGCCGGGTACGCCGGCCGCGTTCTGCTCTCGTGCGACGTCTCGCGCCGCACCCATCTGAGCGCGCGGGGCGGGACAGGGTACGGGCACCTGTTCCGTACTTTCCTGCCCCGGGTTCGGGCCGCCGGTGTGACCGACGCCGTGATCGATCTGATGACCCGTCGCAATCCGCTGCGTTTCCTGACCGGCGCGGGCGACGAGGACGGGGCCGACGCCCTGCCCTGATCCAGGGCCGGTCTCAGACGGCCAGTCCGGGAATCACCGCGGCGCCCGGCAGTTGGGCCAGTGCGGATCCCGGCAGGATCAGTTTGCCCCTGCGCCGTCCGCTGCCGACGAGGACGAACGGGGCGGCGGCCACGGCCTCGTCGACGAGCAGGGGCCACGCCTCGGGCAGCCCGAGCGGGGTGATGCCGCCGAACTCCATGCCGGTCTCGGCGACGGCGGTGTCCATCGGGGCGAACGACGCCTTGCGCGCGCCCAGATGCTTGCGGACGGTCTTGTTCACGTCGACGCGGGTGTGCGCGAGCGCGAGGCACGCGGCGAGCGTGACGTCCGTGCCCCGCTTCGCGGCGACGACCACGCAGTTCGCGGACGCGTCCTGCGGCACGTCGTAGGTCTCGCAGAACACCGCCGTGTCCGCCTTGGCGGGGTCGGTGTCCACGTACAGCACGGACTCGGCCGCCCGGGCGTCCCAGGTCTTCAGTGCCTCGGCGACGGGGGTGGCCAGTTGGTCGGACACGTCGAGGGCTGGGTGGACGGTCGTGAAGTCTCCGAACGGAGCGTGCGGGGAATGGCTCATGGCGCGGACTGTAATACACGGGGCCGACGGTGGGGGGCGGCCCGAGACCATCTCGCTGCCCCTCTTCGGCTCGCCTTCTTACGCTCGTACCTGTACCTCGGCCACCCACGCACGCCGGGCACTCACGCATTCGGTTTGCGGAATGCCGGGCTGAGGTCGCGCACTTCCACGGAGGCATGCACGTTCAGGTGACCTACAACGGTCTCCTCGATCCGGCGAAAGCGGGTTTTGCAGTCCCCAATGTCCGCGCCAGGGACGCTCCCGAGGATCAAGGGTGCAGCTCCAACGCGAAACGGCGTTGGTCGAGGAGGGTATCGAGCGAGGCGGAATAGTCAACGGCGGTCTGCGGCATCGTGATCTCCAGGATCGGAAGTATTCGAGCCATCTGGGACGGGGTGCCGAGTCCGGGCCATGTGAGTGCCCTGTGGTGTCAGGTGTTTTTCCCTTTGCCGAGCCACTGGGCGTCTTCGCCGGGCTCGGGGGCGAGTTTGTCGCCGTTCATGATGTACGTGGCGGGGACGTCCTGGAACACCGCGATCGTGTCGTCGAGCGGCAGCCCGCTGATCCGGGATGCGGCCGCGGTGAGCTCCCTCATCATGGTGTGCTTCGTCTCGTCGGTGCGTCCGGCGCGGATGCGGGCAAAGATGGTGCCGAGTTTCTGCGGCCGGCCTGCGACGTAGCCGTCTTCCGTACGGACGTCGGTCATGAAGACGTGGACGAAGTATTCGGCCGCTCCGGTGTTGCGCACGTGGATGTCGGTGATGGCTTTGGCCAGTTCCGCCTTCTGGTCCTTGTCCAGCATTCCCTCGGTGAACCGGCATTCGTAGAACGGCATGGGGCTCACTCCTTCGTATCGCGCGGCCGCTCAGTGCGAGGCGGTGGGTGCGGGGTAGCGGGTTTCCAGGTCGAGGACGCGACGGCGGATGTGTTCGGGGTAGGCGCTGGCGAAGGTGCACAGGCCTTCGGGGTCTTCGGGCCGCAGGGCGTCGTGGATGGCCAGTGCCCCGTGTCCGTTGGCCGTCTCCTCGGCGGTGAAGCAGGTCAGCAGGTTGAGGATCCTGCCTTCGCGGATGACGCGGCGGTCGGCGGGGTGCACGCGGGTGGCCAGGGCCCACAGCAGCTGCGAGGGGTCCGAGGGGTCGAAGTCGTCGTCCAGGAGATAGGTCTTGGGGATCTTCGTCCGGCCGTGCACGGTGTCCAGGACCCGGCCGACGCGGCGGGCGAACTCGATGCTGCTCACCCCCGGCATCCGTGCGCGCCAGTCCGCCAGGGCGGTCACCACCAGTACGTGGTTGGCGGCTTCGAAGGGCATCAGGGCCGTGGCCACCGGCAGTCCGGCTTTGCGCAGGCCGGCCAGCGCGGATACGGCGTTTCCGGTGCCGGTCACGCTGTGGTACTCGTCGGTCGGGTACCCTTCGGCGACCACCGGCCAGATGGGGTCGTCCCGGTGACTGATGGCCTCGATGGTGTAGGTCGGCTGGCGTGTGGTGCCCCTGGGCATGTAGCCGGGGAACTCGCCCATCGGGCCCTCGTCGAAATCACGGTGGGGTGAGACATGTCCCTCGATGAGGATCTCCGCGCTGGCCGGCACCTCCAGGTCGCTGGTGCGACAGCGCACGACCTCGATGGGCTCACCGAAGTAGCCGCCCAGATACGGGCCTTCGGGCACCCCGGTGGGCAGCGGCGTTCCGGAGATCACCGACACCGCCGGCTCGGGCCCCTGCACCAGCGCGAACGGCATCGGCTTGCCCAGTTTCGCCCACTCGTGCCAGATCATCCCCAAGTGCTGCTGGGGCCCGACGATGCCGGACATGTGCCGGCCGTCGATCTGCATGATGCGGGCGATGGACCAGTTCGTCAGCGACCCGTCGGGGGTGCGGACGATCAGCGTGCCGTAGGTGTTGACGTACCGTCCGCCGTCGTCCTGGTGCAGCAGCGGCGTGGGAAACCGGTCCAGGGTGGCCCGCTCACCGTCCAGGGTGTTCTGGAACACCGGTGCGTCGTCGATCAGTTGCGGGGCGATCGGCGTCTTGTCCAGGCCGTCCGTGATCACCTCGACGATCTCGCGCAGTGTCGCGGTGGCCGGCAGACCGAGCCCGAGCGCGACGCGGGCCATCCGCTTGCCGGGCAGGGAGCTGAGCGCGGCCGGAGCACCCAGTGCCCGGAACCCCGGTGCCGCCCCCTGAACCGAGGTGAACAGCCGCGCCGGGCCGCACGTCTCGGTGGTGCGCCGTACCAGGGCACCGAGTTCGAGAACCTCGTCGACCGGCTCGGTGATCTCGGTCAGGTCTCCCAGGTCCTTCAACGCATCGATATAGGCGCGCAGGTCACGCAACCGGTTCATGGGGCACTCCTTGCCTGGCTTCTTCCCGGCGACGGGGCGCGGCCGGACCCTCCGGACGGTCTGCGGTGTCGCGGCGGATGCCGGTCCAGCGCCGGGCCCGGCTGTGGTCCAGGCCGAACTGGTCCAGTACCCGCGTGACGACGTGATCGGTGATGTCCGTGAGAGTGGTGGGGCGGTGGTAGAAGGCCGGCATCGGCGGCAGCACGGACGCGCCCATGCGCGCCAGGGCCAGCATGTTGTCCAGGTGGATCTCGCTGAGCGGGCTCTCCCGGGGCACCAGCACCAGCCGCCGGCGCTCCTTGAGCGTGACGTCGGCGGCCCGTCCGATCAGCCCGTCGGCATAGCCCGAGCGGATGCCTGCCAGGGTCTTCATGCTGCACGGGATGATCACCATGCCGTCCATGCGGAACGACCCGGAAGCGATCGCAGCGGCCTGGTCGTCGGGCCCGTAGGACACGTCCGCCAACGCGGCCAGCGACGCGGTGGTGTGCTCCGTCTCCAGCGCCAGGTTCGCACGGGCCCACCGCGACACGACCAGATGGGTCTCCACCTCGGGATGGCCCCGCAGTTCCTCCAGCAGTCTCACTCCCAGCACAGCCCCGGACGCGCCGGTCATCCCCACGATCAACCGCATCCCTCTACCTCGTTCCGGCGTAGTCGCCCCGACGGGAGTGCCCGCCGTCATCCGGACCTGATCAGCACCAGCATCACCACCGGTCGGCACGACGGCAACCGCGGCAGGGTGCTTGGCCGACTGCCGGTCAGGGGTACCGGCGGAGGCTGTCCCGTCGAGAGCGCCCGTGGCCACACCGACGGCTACCGGCTGGCCCCCGGCACCGATCTGCCGCCGCTCCTGCTCGACGTCGCCGTCGCCCTGCGCACCGCCGCGGGCGGCCTCACCGGTATCGAGGAGACCGCGCTACGGGCCTTGGCCAAGCTCGAACAGGTCCTCCCCCGCCGGCTGCGCGGCCAGGTCACCGCTCTCCAGGCGTCCGTCGCCGGTATCGCGCGGCCCCCGCGCCGACCCGGCGCTCCTGAGCACCCTGGCCGTCCGTCGTCTGCCGCGACCACGAGATCATCGCCTTCGACTGCACCATCCGCCGGGGCACCACGTCGGCGCGGCGCCTCGAACCCTGCCACCTGGTCGCCTCGGGGCACCTGTGGCACCTGCTGGCCCACGACTGCGACCGAGAGAACTGGCGCGTCTTCCGCCTCGATCGCATCACGGGCTCGTTGCCGACCGGCCGGCGCGTCCCGCCCCGCGAGACACCCGGCGACGACCCCGCCGCCTTCGTCGCCGGCCGGCTCTCGACCGCGCCCACCAGCTACCGCGCGATCACCACCGTCCACGCCTCCGCCGACCACGTCCGCTCCCGTACGACGGGGTCGGCCACCGGCCGGCCCGCCTCAGCCCTCCGTGTGCAGAACGGCGAACACGCCGCGCACCCGCGTACCGTCCAACTGCCGCCACCAGCCGGTGACCTGACCGGCCGCACCCTCCCCATGGGCGTCGGTGCGCAGGACGCGGTGCAGACGCAGCGTCGCGGAGTGCGAGGCGGCCGTGAGCGCGGTCGACCCGTGGTCGTCGGTGACGGCGGAGAAATCCGTCGGAAGCGGGCCGCGTCCGGTGAGGGCAGCGGTGATGTCGGGGTCGGCGGTGTCGCTGACGTTCTGGTCCTGTGCCTGGGCGCGGCCTTCGATCAGGGCGAGCAACCCGGCGACGAACACCGGGTCGTGGCAGCCGTCGTAGGCCCAGCGCTTGCCGAGCACCCCGTGGTCCATGGTCCCGACGAGGGCGTCCTCGGCGCCGTCCAGCGGGGCGCCGCGGTACGTGAGCGGCACAAGGTAGGTGACGGGCTCCGCGCCCGCCGTGTCGGTCATCGCCATGAACTCGATGCCGACCTCGCCCGCCGGGTCGTCCAGCCGGAAGCCGCCCGCCCGCCGCAGCTGCGGGGCGCCGGTGCCGGGGCGGTACCACGGCCGGGACGGCAGCCAGGCGGTGAGCAGTTCGTCCTTGCCGGGGGTGAGGACGGTCTTGTGGATGACAGCCATGCCGTGGGTTCTCTTTCGCCGAGGTTTGCTGAGGTTCGCTGAGGGGTGTTCGACCCCTCATCCTCTCCCGCCGAATGGGCATGTGCCAGAGCGTTTTCGACCGGGGGCAGGTGACTCCTGGTTCAGCCGCCGTTGTCGCCCGTCTCGCCGTCGGACGTCTCCTCCGACATCCCGCTCGCGCGGGCGATGCCCTCGACGGCCTGCTCGTCGCGCCGTCGGCGCGCCTGCTCGGCGTCGATCTTGTCCCGCATGGCGCGCAGCCGTTCCGGGTCGGCGGCGACGTCGGGGGGAACCAGCGACATGACGCCCTTGGCGTGCTCGCCGTCGCCGAGCTGGGCGACGACGTGGTCGGCGCGGTCCTCGTGGCCGGGCTGCATCGCGCCGATCAGGCCCATGAGGTTCAGCAGTTCCTGCCGGAGCTCCGGGGTGAACAACTCCTTCTCGCGGCCGTCGAGTCGCAGCCGTACGGTGCCTCCTCCGACTTCGGCCCACGTACGGATGACCTCCATCAGGAGCTCGTACTGCTCCTGGGGCATCCTGGCCCGGAGCGTGTGGAGATAGAGCGCGTACCGCGCTCGCGCGAACTCCTGCGGGTCCTCCTGTGCGTCAGGCATCGTGGGCCTCCCGGCGGATGTGCGGCGTGCTCCGACCGTACAGCAGGATGCCCGGGAGGGGCGGGGCTCAAGGCCGTTGCGAGGGCGCACTCCCGCCGGAAGCCGCCGCGTGCGCCGGGTCCGCGGCGTTCGCCCGCGAGCGTTCTTGACTCACCCCCTGGCGGCCGCCGGGCCGGCGGCCGCCAGGGGGTGCGGTCGGGGTCGGGGTCAGGGGGTGCGGACGCCCGGGCAGGTCGCGCCGGCGGGCGGGAGTTCGGTGGTGGTGAGGTAGCGGCTGACGGCCTCGGCGGGGCAGGTGCCGCCGACGGTGAGGATGCCGTGTCCGGCGCCCTGGTAGGTCAACAGGCGTGATCCCGGGAGCTGTCGGGAGACGCCGGTGGCCCAGTCATGGCTCGTGGCCGGGTCCAGGGTCGCGTTGACGAGCAGGACGGGCGGCAGGTCCGGTGCGTGCGGGGCGTGTTGGGGGTTGCTCGCCGGGCGGGGCCATCCGGCGCAGCGCGCGGACCATTCCTGGTACCAGGTGTTGCCGCGGGTGTGGGGCGCGGCTTTCCGGCCGGCGGCCCACAGGGCGGCCGACCGGTCGGGGCCGTCCGGTCCGAAGTCCCAGTCGGCGCAGATCAGCGGTGTGGGGCGGCTTTCGGGCACGGGGTCGCCGGGGGTCGGGGGGAGCTCCGGGCGAGGGGCGGGACCGACGGGCCGGTCGTGGACGGTGAGGGAGGTGAGCAAGGAGAACCAGCCGGGCCAGTCCTCTTCGGTCTGGTTGCCCAAATAGGTGCGTTTGAGGAGGGCGTTGACGTCGACGGGGTCGTCGCCGTCCGTCAGGCGTCCTTCTTCCGCGGCGGTGAAGAGCCGGTCCAGGAGTGCGTCGACGTCCTGTCCGTGCAGGGCGCAGGACGTGGTGCGCGCGCACCAGCGGGCAGCTGCGCGGTAGGTGGCCTCCTGCGCCTGTGCTGCGGACGCGATGAGGGACTCGGGGCGCAGACTGTGGTCGACGACGCTGTCGAGGACCATGGTGCGGACGTTCCGGGGGTAGTGCTCGGCGTACATCTGGCCGATGAGGGTGCCGTAGGAGATGCCGTAGAAGTTCAGCTGCGGCTCCTTGAGCAGGACCCGCAGGGCCTCCATGTCCCGGGCGATGCTGACCGCGTCGACGTGGTCGAAGAGTGCGCCGCTGGCCTTCCGGCAGCTGTCGGCGAGGGCCCGGTTGAACCGGACCCGCTCGTCGTGGGCGGTGCGGCTGTCGAGTACGACGGGCATCCGGTCGGCGTGGACGACGAGGTTCTCGCCGCACCGCAGCAGCGTGTCCCGGGTGTCGAACGCCACCAGGTCGAAGCGTTCGCCCAGCGCGGCGAACGGGCCCGCGTCCCAGAGCAGTTGCTGGGCGTGTGCCTCGCCGGGGCCGCCGTAGTTGATGACGAGCGCTCCCAGGCGCCGCCCGGGATCGGAGGCGGGTCTCTTGACCACCGGGAGGTCGACGCGCGCGGCGTCCGTGGTGCTCGTGGTGCCCTGGGTGTCGGCCGCCTGCCAGTCGACGGGCACGGAGAGTGTCGTGCAGAGCAGCCCCGGCTGGTCCGGGCAGTCGGTCCACCGGGCTTCCGCCCCTGCCGCGCCCGGCGGTTGCCGGTCGCGGGGGGCCGCGTGGGCCTGCGTGGCATACGTGACCGTCAGTACGGCCACGACGAGAGCGGCCAGCAGGCGGCGCGTACGCCCCGCCGAAACCGCTATAGCGGATGAATCGTTCATACCGGGCAACTGTAAAGGACTGACGCATGACACGGCGTCACGAGCCGCGCGCCGCCCGTCCCCGCGCGCTCAACAGCCGCCCGGTGACCGGCTGTTCAGCTGGAGCCGGACTTGCTCGCGTTCTCGACGAGCGCCCTGAGGGCCTCCGGGTCGGGGGCCACGGATTCGTCGAGTTTGATGCCCTTGCGGAAGACCATGAAGACGGGGACGGGCCGGGTGCCCGTCTCCCGGACGATGTCGCGCTGTTCGTCGATGTCCACCCGGTAGAAGCCGACGGTGTCGGCGAATTCGGGGGACTCGGCGAGCCGCTCGAAGACCGGGGTGATCGACCGGCACAGGGCGGCCCAGGTCGCGCAGAAGCAGACCACCGCGGCCCTGTCACGCGTGGTGACCTCGGTGAACTCGGCCAAGCCCGTCAGCGGTGTGACAGCCATGCTCGTCGCCCTCCAGGGAGCAGCACTACCGGACCGCACCACCCTTGCACAGCCCGCGCGCGTCCGCACGCGGCGTCAGCCGGTGTTCGGCCGGTCCTCTCGCGCCAGGGCGGGGATGATGCCGCCGGCCAGGACGGTGCGGCGGCGGCCGTCGGAGAGGCGGTGGCGCACGGCGTACGTCTCGTCCTTGGTGGTGTTGCGCAGGCTCAGCCGGGGCTCGGCTCCGGGAGCCAGCGCCGCGTGCAGCCCCTCCAGGCGCAGCCGGTCGCCGGGGTCGATACGGTCGTAGTCGTCCGGGTCGGTGAACTCCAGCGCGAGGACGCCGAAGTTCGCCAGGTTCTGCCAGTGGATACGGGCGTAGGACTTGGCGACGACCGCGCGCAGCCCGAGGTAGCGCGGGGTGATCGCGGCGTGCTCGCGGGAGGATCCCTGGCCGTAGTTCTCGCCGCCGACCACGAAGTGGGCGCCCGGTCCGCCGTCCGTGGCGAGTTCGGCGGCGCGCCGCGGGTAGTGGGGGGCGATGCGGGTGAAGGTGAACTCGGCGAGCTTGGGGATGTTCGACCGGTAGGGCAGCGCGCGGGCCCCGGCCGGGGAGATCTCGTCGGTGGAGACGTTGTCGCCGGTCTTCAGCAGGACGGGTCCTTCCAGGACGTCGGGCAGCGGGTCGAGGTCGGGCAGGCCGGAGATGTTGGGGCCGCGTTCGAGTTCCACCCGGGCCGCCTGCCCGGGCGGCAGGGGCGGCTCCAGCATCGCGGTGTTCACCGACGCGCGGGCCGGCGGTCGCGGCCGGGGGCAGGGGACGTCCTCGCGCCGCGCCCAGTCACGGGGATCGGTGATCTCGCCGGTGAGGGCGGAGGCGGCGGCCGTCTCCGGGGAGCACAGCCAGACCGCGTCGTCCTCGGTGCCGGAGCGGCCGGGGAAGTTGCGCGGGAAGGTGCGCAGGCTGTTGCGGCCGGCGGCCGGGGCCTGTCCCATGCCGATACAGCCCAGGCAGCCGGTCTGGTGGATCCGGGCCCCGGCGGCGATGAGGTCGAAGGTCGCGCCGTCCCGGGTGAGGTCGGCGAGGATCTCGCGGGAGGTGGGGTTGATGTCGAAGCTGACGGCGGGATGCGTCTGCCGCCCTCGCACCATGGCGGCGGCGACGGCGAAGTCGCGCAGGCCCGGGTTGGCGGAGGAGCCGATGACCGCCTGCCCGACGGGCTCGCCCGCGACCTCGCGCACGGGCACCACGTTGCCGGGTGAGGAGGGGCGGGCGATCAGCGGTTCCAGCGCGGACAGGTCGATCTCCTCGTCCAGGTCGTAGACGGCGTCCGGGGCGGCGGACAGCTCCCGGAAGTCGCTCTCGCGGTCCTCGGCGCGCAGGAAGGCGCGTACGGCGTCGTCGGCGGGGAAGACGGAGGTGGTCGCGCCCAGTTCGGCGCCCATGTTGGCGATGACGTGCCGGTCCATGGCGGACAGCCCGGCCAGGCCGGGCCCGTGGTACTCCAGGACGCGGTTGACGGCGCCCTTGACGCCGTGCCGTCGCAGCAGTTCCAGTACGACGTCCTTGGCGCTCACCCAGTCCGGCAGCCGGCCGGTCAGCCGGACGCCCCAGATCTCCGGCATGGTCACGTACAGCGGCCGGCCGGCCATGGCGAGCGCCACTTCCAGACCGCCGGTGCCCAGCGCGAGCATGCCCAGCGACCCGGCGGCGCAGGTGTGCGAGTCGGATCCGGCCAGGGTTCTGCCGGGAACGCCGAAGCGCTGCATGTGGGTGGGGTGGGAGACGCCGTTGCCGGGCTTGGAGTACCAGATGCCGAAGCGGCGGCAGGCGGATCTGAGGAAGGCGTGGTCCTCGGCGTTGCGCTCGTCGGCCTGGAGCAGGTTGTGGTCCACGTACTGCACGCTGACCTCGGTACAGACCCGGTCCAGGCCGAGGGCCTCGAACTCCTGCATCACCAGGGTGCCGGTCGCGTCCTGGGTGAGGGTCTGGTCGATCCGCAGCCCGATCTCCCGGCCCGGCTCCGCCCGGCCGTCGACGAGGTGCTCGGCGATCAGCCGGTGCGACAGCGTGCCGTGCGAGAGCTCGGATTTCTCGCTCATGAGCGTGGGAGTACCCGGGCGGGGCGGGGCCATGCGCGGGCGGCGTGTCCGGTGCGGTGCAGGGGGTGCCGGGGACGGCAGCCGGGCACAGCGCGGGCCGCGCGGCTGCCGGGGTGGGTGCGAGGCCCGCCGGCCGGGTCCTGTGCCCGGGACGGCCGGCGACAGCCCCGTCGGCGGGGCCGCTTTCGCTGCCTGCCCCGCGCCCGCCCGGCCCGTGCGCGCACGAGCAACGCCCCTGGCTGCCAGGAGCGTTCGGCCGTCAGGCGCCCGGCGCGCCCAGCGGTTCGTCCCCCGCGTCCGCGGCCCGGGCCGGTTCGTCGGTCAGTCCCAGGCGCAGGTGCTCGACGTGGTAGAGGGCCTGGTCGAGGAGTTCGGCCACGTGGTTGTCGTAGAGGGCGTAGACGACGGAGCGGCCCTTGCGGGTGCCGGTGACCAGGCCGAGGTTGCGCAGCAGGCGGAGCTGGTGGGAGCAGGCGGACTGCTCCATGCCGACCTCGGCGGCCAGTTCGGTGGCGGGCAGGGGGCCCTCGCGCAGGCGGGCCAGGATCAGCAGCCGGGAGGGGGTGGCCAGCGCCTGGAGGGTGGTGGCCACTGTGGCGGCGCTGTTGGCGTCCAGGCGGCTGCGCGGGACGGCGTTCTTCGCGGGAGCGGCTCCATGACCCATGCACTCATGGTACCGGCCGGAATGAACACATGAATCGATGTTCATGTGTTCCTGTATGGTGGGAGGGTCGGGCCGCGTTCCGGTCGGCCCTGCCCTTCCCTCCCGCATGCGAAGGACCACCGCTGCGATGTCTTCCACCCTGACCCCCACGGCCCCGCCCGGGACCGCCGTCCGCGAGAGCGCCGCCCCCCGGCGCCGTACGAGGATCTTCGCCCTGCCCGAGGCACGCTGGGCGGCGACCGCCCTGGCGCTCTTCCTGCTCGCACTGCCCCTGCACCTGCTGGGCGCCCCCGCGTGGACATGGGGCCCGCTGTACGCGGCGACGTACGTCACCGGCGGCTGGGAACCCGGCTGGGCGGGGCTTCGGGCGCTGCGCGAGAAGACCCTGGACGTGGACCTGCTGATGGTGGTCGCCGCGCTCGGGGCGGCGGCGATCGGCCAGGTCCTGGACGGTGCGCTGCTCATCGTCATCTTCGCGACCTCCGGCGCCCTGGAGGCCGTCGCCACCGCCCGTACCGCCGACTCGGTACGCGGACTGCTCGACCTCGCTCCGGAGACCGCCACCCGGCTGCTCGACGACGGCAGCGAAGAGACCGTGCCCAGCGCCGAGTTGAGGACCGGGGACACGGTGCTCGTCCGGCCCGGGGAGCGGGTCGGCGCGGACGGCCGGGTCGTGTCCGGCGCGAGCGAGGTCGACCAGGCCACCATCACCGGCGAGCCCCTGCCGGTGGCGAAGGAGGCCGGGGACGAGGTGTTCGCCGGCACCCTCAACGGCACCGGCGCGCTGCGGGTCAAGGTCGAACGCGATCCGTCGGACTCGGTGATCGCCCGGATCGTGGCCATGGTCGAGGAGGCGTCCGGCACCAAGGCGCCGACGCAGCTGTTCATCGAGAAGGTCGAACAGCGGTACTCCCTCGGCATGGTGGCCGCCACCGTGGCCCTGTTCGCCCTCCCGCTGCTCTTCGGCGCGGCGCTGCAGCCGACGCTGCTGCGCGCGATGACCTTCATGATCGTGGCGTCCCCGTGCGCCGTGGTACTGGCCACCATGCCGCCACTGCTGTCGGCGATCGCCAACGCCGGACGGCACGGTGTGCTGGTGAAGTCGGCGGTGGTCATGGAGCGGCTCGGGCAGGTGGACCGGGTGGCGCTGGACAAGACCGGCACCCTGACCGAGGGCACCCCACGCGTCACCGACGTCCGTCCCCTGCCCGCCTCGGGACTGGACAAGGACGCGCTGCTGGCCCTGGCCGCAGCGGCCGAGCACCCCAGCGAGCACCCGCTCGCCCGCGCCGTCGTACGTGCCGCCCACGGCCTGGCCGTCCCCGTGGTGGAGGACTTCGCCTCCGCCCCCGGCACCGGTGTCACCGCCACCGTGGAGGGCCGCCGAGTGGCGGTCGGCAGCCCCGCCCGGCTGCTGCGCGGCCGCGCCGAGCACCCCGCCGCCGGGCTCGTGGCACAGCTGGAGGCCGAGGGCCGTACCGCGGTGCTGGTCGAGGTGGACGGCGTACCGGCCGGGGTGCTCGGCATCGCCGACCGGCTGCGCGAGGACGCCGCCGCCACCGTCACCGCCCTGGCCGCCCTCACCGGGACCGGGCCGCTCCTGGTGACCGGCGACAACCCGCGCGCGGCCGCCCGGCTCGCGGACGAGGTGGGCATCACCGACGTACGGGCCGGGCTGCTCCCCCAGGACAAGGTCGCGGCCGTGCGCGAGCTGGAACAGGCGGGCCACAAGGTGCTGGTGGTGGGCGACGGCGTCAACGACGCCCCCGCGCTGGCCGCCGCCCACTCCGGCGTCGCGATGGGCCGTGCCGGCTCCGACCTGGCACTGGAGACCGCCGACGCCGTCGTCGTCCGGGACGAACTCGCCACGATCCCCACGGTCGTCGCGCTCTCCCGCCGGGCCCGCCGGCTGGTCGTGCAGAACCTGGTCATCGCCTCGGTGTTCATCACCGGCCTCGTCGTATGGGACCTCGTCGGCACCCTGCCCCTGCCGCTCGGCGTCGCCGGCCACGAGGGCTCGACCGTCATCGTCGGCCTCAACGGGCTGCGGCTACTGGCGGATTCGGCCTGGCGGCGGGCCCGTACGGGGGGCGGGAGGTAGGGGGCGAACGTCCGCCGACCGGCGATCGGAGCGCCGCCCTCCACCCGGAGCCACCACCGGCACGGGCTGCCCCGATCCGGCGCATCGCGTCTCGGCGGCACGTGCCCGCCGCGCCGGGCCGGGCCGGCTCCCGGACGCGGCGGCGCGAGGCCGTTCGCCGCCGGGTGCGGTGGCGGCAGCCATACGGGCCGCCGAACGTCCGCCGACCGGCGATCGGAGTGCCGCCCTCCACCCGGACCCACCACCGGCACGGGCGGCTCCGGTCCGGGGCATCGCGTCTCGGCGGCTCATGCCCGCCGCTGCCGGGCCGGGCCGACTCCCGGACGCGGCGCCGGTCCCGGGCGCCCCGGCGCAAGGCCGCTCGCCGCCGGATGCGGTGGCGGCAGCCATACGGGCCGCCGAACGTCCGCCGACCGGCGATCGGAGTGCCGCCCTCCACCCGGACCCACCACCAGCACGGGCGGCTCCGGTCCGGGGCATCGCGTCTCGGCGGCTCATGCCCGCCGCTGCCGGGCCGGGCCGACTCCCGGACGCGGCGCCGGTCCCGGGCGCCCCGGCGCAAGGCCGCTCGCCGCCGGGCGCGGTGGCGTCAGCCGTGCGGGCCGCGGACGACAACCACCGGGCAGGGCGCGTGCTGGACGCAGTGCTGGCCGACCGAGCCCAGCAGGGCCTCGGTGAACCCGCCGTGTCCCCGGCTGCCGACCACCAGCAGCGCTGCGCTGCGCGCGTGGCGCAGCAGCACGTCGGGGGCGGTGCCGTGCTCGACGACGGTCCTGACCCGTGCCCCCGGCCGGGTGCCCACGACCTCCTCCACCGTTTCGGTGAGCACCTGGCGGGCGATCTCCTCCGGCTGGAAGTCGCCGGTCGGCGGCAGCCAGCCGAGCGCGCCGACGTACGGCGGGAACTGCCAGGCCATCACGGCGTCGACGGTGGCGCCGGTGAGCCCCGCCTGGCGCAGGGCCCAGCGCAGGGCCTCCTTGGACGAGTCGGAGCCGTCGACTCCGACGACGATGCGCTCGGTCTTCTGCTGCTGTTCGGACACGTGGGCCTCCACGACATGTCAGGGTCCGGCCGCCCCGGTCGTCCCATCGTCGGCCACGCGCCCCCGCCGGGCCCGCAGCCGGGCGCGTCCGCCCGTGTCGGTCACTCCGGGAAGCCGTAGCGGCCCCGCAGGCGGACGAAACACGCGAGGGTCAGGATCTGTTCGCGCTCCAGACCTTCGTCGGTGCGCCGGAAGGCCATCACCTGGTCGTGGCCGCCGGGGCCGATCGGCTGGACCAGCCGGCCGCCGGGGCGCAGTTGCGCGGCCAGGGGTTCGGGGACCTCGGGGAAGGCGGCGGAGACGAGGACGGCGTCGTAGGGGGCGCGGTCGGGAACGCCTTCGCTGCCGTCGCCGACGCGCAGTTCCACCGTGCGGATGCCCTGTCGGGCGAGGTTGTTCCGGGCCTCCTCGGCGAGGTCCGGCCGGATCTCGACGCTCACCACGTCGGCGGCGAGCCGGGCCAGCAGGGCCGTCTGGAACCCCAGACCGGTACCGACTTCCAGGACGTGCTCGTCCCCGGTCAGCCGAAGCCCCTCGATCATCAGGGCGGACAGCGACGGCTGTGTGGTCACCTGTCCGTGACCGATCGGTACGGGTACGTCCTGGTAGGCGACGGTCTCCTGCCCGGCGGGTACGAACGCCGCCCGGGGCGTGGCACGTACGGCGCCGAGCAGACGCTCGTCGCGGATACCGGCGGCCCGGAGGGCACGTGCGAGGTCGTCGGGGGACTGCTGTGCGGTCACGTTCCGCATCCTGCGGGGACGGGCCGGCCTGCGCCAACTCGGCGGCAGGCCCAGGCCGGCGGTGACCGCGCCGAGCGAGCTGATCGACAAGCAGGTGCGGGCTTCTGCGCGCTGGAAGCCCACACGCCGCCCTCCAGCGGCGGGCCGTGGTGTGGCCGGCAGCGGTCCCGGGCGACGATTCCGCGCAGGCCCGGCGCCCGGCCGTCCCCGGCAGAAGGCGGCGGCGCCGAGCGGGCTGATCGACAGCGGGCGTTGGCTTTCCGTGCGCTGGAAGCCCCGCACGACGCCTTCCAGCGCCGGGACGTGGCATGGCCGGCAGCAGTCCCGGGACGATTCCGCGCAGGCCCGGCGCCCGGCCGTCCCCACAGCAGAAGGCGTCGATGTCGACGGCAGCGATCCCGAACCGGCGTCGGCGTTGCGGGCGACACCGCACGGCATCACATGACACCGGATGGCACCACTTGGCGTCTTCCGGTGCCATCCGGTGCCTTCCGGTGCCTCCGCCAGCACATGCACACGCATGACACCCCCATAACTCAGGCCACTCCTTGCCCCTTTCACCAGTTCTCGGCGGCCACCCCGAAGCAAGTCCAACCCCTACACAGGCGCCACCAGACTTGTGCATGGCGCCACCATGGTGCCATCATGGCGCCATGGACCTCACCCCGTATGTCGACACCCTGCGTCGCGAGCTCGCCGTGGCCGCCGAAGCCGGCGGGGAGGATGCCCGCGAGCTGGCCGAGCGGCTCACCGCTCCCCTGGAGTCGGCGACCCGTCTGGCCATGCTCCATGTGCTCTCCGCCGCGATGGACGAGATCACCCGCGAGCTGGCCCCCGGCTCGGTCGACGTACGGCTGCGCGGGCTCGACCCCGACTTCGTGGTGACGCCGCCGCCCGCCGAGGGCGGCGCCCCCGCGGAGCCGGCCGCGCCCGTCGAACCGCTGCGAGCCCCGGCCCCGGCCGACGGTGACGAGGGCGGCACCGCCCGCGTCAACCTGCGTCTGCCGGCCCACCTCAAGGCCCGCGCCGAGGAGGCCGCGGCCCGCGAGGGCCTGTCGGTCAACGCGTGGCTGGTGCGCGCCGTGTCGGCCGCGGTCGACGGCGGCACCCGGCCGCGTACGCCGGAGCGGGCCCGGAGCGTCGGGCAGAGCTTCACGGGCTGGGTGCGCTAGCCGCGCCCGGTCCCGCACAGAGCCACAGCACCCACCACGTCCCACTTGCGGGGACGACCCAAGGACTGATGAGGACGGTACAGCCATGCCTTCTTTCGACACTCCCGAACCGATTTCGGTCACCGCCTATGTGTACGCCGGTTCCATCCGGTTCACCGCGGACGACCGCTGCGACACCGTCGTCGACGTGCGGCCCCGCGATCCGAGGAAGGACCAGGACGTACGGACGGCCGAGCAGACCGAAGTCGCCTACGTGGGCGGCATCCTGACCGTCACCACGCCCAAGGCCAGTCTGCTCGGGCGCGGCGGCACCGTCGACGTGACGGTCGGGCTGCCCACGGGTTCGCGCGTCGACATGACCGGCGCCGGGGTCAGTGTGCTCGGCGACGGCCGGCTCGGCGAGGTCCGGGTGAAGACCTCGGCCGGTGACGCCCGCCTCGGCACCACCGGTCCGCTGAAGCTGACCGTGTCGCACGGCTCGGTCACCGTGGACCGGGTCGAGGGCATGGCCGAGATCACCAGCAGCACCGGAAACGTGCGCGTCGGCACCGTCGACGGCCCCGCCGTTCTGAAGAACTCGAACGGCACCACGGCCGTCGGCACCGTGACCGGCGAGCTGCGGGTGCACGGCGCCAACGGCGGCATCGACATCGCGCGCGCCGAGGCGTCGGTCACCGGCACCACGACCAACGGCCACCTCCGCATCGCCGAAGTCGCCAGTGGCAGCGTCCAGTTGGAGACCTCCAACGGATCCATCGAGATCGGTGTCCGCGAGGGCACCGTCGCCTGGCTCGACGTCAGCTCCAACCGGGGGCAGGTGCGCAACACGCTCGCCGCGTCCGAGGCCCCGGAGCGGACCGAGGACACCGTCACGGTCCGCGCGCGTACCAACTGGGGGAACATCGACATCCTCCGCGCCAAGGCCTGAGCGCCGGGCCCGCCGGCTCGCCCACACCCCAGCCACCCAGCCACTTCAGCCACTTCAGCCTTCGAACAGGAGGGCTCCATGCCCTTGTCTGTCATGCCCACGCCATCACAGGCGGATCCGCGGTCGCCCGCCGCCGTCTCCGCCGTCGGTCTGCGCAAGTCGTACGGCGACAAGACCGTCCTCGACGGCATCGACCTGCGCATCCCGGCCGGCTCGGTCTTCGCGCTGCTCGGGCCGAACGGCGCCGGCAAGACCACCACGGTGCAGATCCTGTCCACCCTCGTCGCCGCCGACGGCGGGCAGGCTCAGGTCGCGGGCCACGACGTCGCCACGGCACCGGACGGGGTGCGCGCCGCGATCGGTGTCACCGGGCAGTTCGCCGCGCTCGACGACCTGCTCACCGCCGAGGAGAACCTGCTCCTCATGGCCGACCTGCTGCGTCTGACCAAGCGTGAAGGGCGTCTCCGCGCACAGGAGTTGCTTCAGCGGTTCGGCATCGCGGACGTCGCGCACAAGCGGGCCGCGACCTTCTCCGGCGGTATGCGGCGCCGCCTCGACATCGCCATGACGCTCGTCGGCGACCCACGGGTGATCTTCCTGGACGAGCCGACGACCGGGCTCGATCCGCGCAGCCGCCGCACCATGTGGGACACGGTGCGCTCCCTGGTCGCGGGCGGCACCACCGTCTTCCTCACCACGCAATACCTGGAGGAGGCGGACCAGTTGGCCGACCGGATCGCCGTGCTCGACGGCGGCCGGATCGTCGCCGAGGGCACCGCCGACGAGCTGAAGGCGCGGATCCCCGGCAGCCACGTACGGCTGCGGTTCACCGACTCCGCCGAGTACGTGCACGCGGCGGCCGCCTTCCCCGGCGCGGCCCGGGACGACGAGAACCTCGCCCTGCGCGTGGCGGGCGACGGCGGTATCGACGCGCTGCGCGCCCTGCTCGACCGGCTCGACGCCGCCGGCGTCCGGGCCGCCGGCTTCTCCGTGCACACCCCCGACCTGGACGACGTGTTCCTCGCCCTGACCGGCGAGGGCACCGCCGCCGGCCCGCTTCCCGTCGAGGAGACCCTGCGATGAGCACCCTCGCCCACGCCGCGCACGACTCGGTGACGATGCTGCGGCGCAACCTCAAGCACGCGATCCGCTATCCGTCCGTGGGATTCGGCAGCGCCATGACGCCGATCCTGATGCTGCTGCTGTTCGTGTACGCCTTCGGGGACTCGATCGGCGCCGGGCTCCCGGGGGGCGGCGGCCGGGACGCGTACGTGAACTATCTGACGCCCGGCGTCATCGTCATGGGCGTGGCCGCCGGCTCGATGTCGACCTCGATCGCAATCTGTTCCGACATGACCGAGGGCATCGTCAACCGCTTCCGGACCATGAACATCACGCGTTCGTCGTTCATGACGGGGCATGTCGTCGGCAGCGTCATCCAGACGATGGTGTGCGCCGTGCTGGTCGTGGGTGTCGCGCTCGCCGTCGGCTTCCGCTCCGGGGCGAGCCCGCTGGAGTGGCTGGCGGCGGCCGGTCTCCTCACGGCCGTCGCGTTCGCGGTGACCTGGCTGTCGGCAGCCCTCGGCCTGATCTCCAAGACGGTCGAGTCCGCGAGCAACAAACCGCTGCTCGTCCAGTTCCTGCCGTTCCTCGGCTCGGCGTTCGTGCCGGCCGGCTCGATGTCACCGGGCCTGCGCTGGTTCGCCGAGAACCAGCCGTTCACACCGATGACGGAGACGCTGCGCGGGCTGCTGACCGGCACGGAGATCGGCGACAACGGCTGGATCTCGCTCTCCTGGTGCGCCGGCATCGCCCTGGCCGGCTACCTCTGGTCACGCTCGCTGTTCAACAGCACCACCAAACGCTGAGAGCCGGGCGAGGCACCACCCCGGGGCCGGCGCCCCGGGGTGCGCCGTGCCCGCTCGCGCACGAGAATCCAAGGCACGGGAACAGTGCCCCCGCGCACCCCGGCCGGCAGGAGGTGGAACCGTGGTACGACCGGTGGCCGTCGGAGTCGACGGCTCCGCCGAGAGCCTGGTCGCCGCCGCCTGGGCCGGCCGGGAAGCGGTGCTGCGCGCGCTGCCGCTGCGGATCGTGCACGCCCTGGAACAGCGGGGCGGCGGGCCGCACTTCGCGGCGGAGGTCCCGGACGGGCGGGACTGGGCGGAGAGCCGGATCGAGGCCGCGGCCGAGGAGATCCTGGAGGCCCATCCGCGGCTGAGGATCACCGTCGACCGGATCGCCGAGCCGCCCGCGCAGGCCCTCGGCGAGGCCGCCCGGGAAGCGGAACTGCTGGCTGTCGGCTCCCGTGGCCTCGCACCCCTCCAGGGTTTCCTCCTCGGACCCGTGAGCCTGGCCGTCCTCGCGTACGCCCTGCGGCCCGTCGTCGTGGTCCACGAACCCGAGTCGCTGCCCGGGCCGGGCGACGTCAGCCCCGTCACCGTCGGCCTGGGCCACCACGAGGCCTACGGGCAGCTCCTCGCCTTCGCCTTCGAGGCCGCCGCCGTCCGGGGCACGATGCTGCGCGTCGTCCAGACCGACGAGCCGGAACCCTCCGGGGAGCGGCCGCCGCACGACGCCGACGCGCTGGCCCGGTCCCTGGCCCCCTGGCGCAGACGGTGGCCGACCGTCGAGATCGAGGAGTGGCTGTCCTCCGGCTCCCCGGCCCAACGGCTGGTGGCGGCAGCCGACGACGCCCAGCTGCTGGTGGTCGGCCGCCGCGAGCACCGGCCCGTCCCCAGCGCGCTCATCGGCGCGGTGACCCACGGAGTGCTGCACCACGCGCGCTGCCCTGTGGCCGTGGTCCCCCACGGCTGAGCCGGCGCGCGCCCCGGACCCCGTACGCGGGAACGGCCGGCCCATCTCCTCGACGAGACCGACGAGACCGACGAGACCGGTCAACGTCCCGGCGACGCCCCGGACTTCGCCGCGTTCCCGGTGCGCGCGGGCACCGCATCCGTCGTCCGGTGAGCGCGCCCTCAGGGCGCCGTGTCGCGTCCGTCGCGGGGCCCGAAGGCTTCGAGGGCGTCGGTGTCCGTGGCGCGGGCGCGCAGGAAGCAGTCGGCCCAGCCGGCGATTGCGGGGTAGGAGGAGTCGCGGACGAGCCGGGCGACGGCGGCGTCGGTGTCGAAGTCGGTGGTGCGCAGTTCGACGCCGGGGCCCAGGAGGGCCCAGTGGGCGCCGGCGCGTCTGTAGGGCATGCCGACGCTGCCGGGGTTGACCACGAGGCGGCCGTGGGCGAGGCGGACGTACGGCATGTGCGTGTGCCCGCACACCACGGTGCGGACGCCGGGGCCGAGCCCGCCGAGGACCTCCTGCCAGCGGTCGGGGCGTGAATCGACCAGGACGACCTCCTCGTCGTCCCGGGGCGTGGCGTGGCAGAACAGGACGTCGCCGAGGCCGCGCACGGGCAGGGAGCGGGTGTGCGGCAGCCCGGCGAGTAGGGCGAGGTGGTCGTCGCGGAGCTGTCGCGCGGCCCAGGGGGCGATGGGGTCGGGGAGGTCGCCCCGGTGGCCGCGGCGGTGTGCGAGGAGTTCGCGGTCGGCGTTGCCGCGGAGCCACACGGCGCGGTCGCCGAGTCCGGTGAGCAGGTCGAGGACTTCGGCGGGCTGCGGGCCGGCGGTGAGGTCGCCGGTGAGCACGATGCGGTCGGCGGCCTGTAGGTCCGGCTCGGCGAGCACGGCTTCCAGGGCGGGCAGGACCCCGTGGATGTCGGACAGGACGGCTACGCGGTTCGGCATGCCCACCACCGTGCGCCCTCGTCCCGCCCCCTGGACCACGAATTGCAGAATTCTTCAATTCACTACATGATGCATTGGTCGTGTTCGCAAACAGCGGACGCGATCACGTGGGTGCGCCCCGCGCCGGCGGGGCCGGGCGACGAAGAGATCGAGGTAGTCGGTGTCGGTTCCGCTGTATCAGGCGAAGGCCGAGTTCTTCCGGATGCTGGGGCATCCGGCCCGTATCCGGGTGCTGGAGCTCCTGCAGGACGGGCCCATGCCCGTACGGGATCTGCTGGCGGCGATGGAGATCGAGCCGTCGGCGCTGTCCCAGCAGCTGGCGGTGCTGCGCCGGTCCGGGATCGTCACGGCCACGCGCACCGGGTCGACCGTGGTCTACGAGCTCGCCGGCGGGGACGTGGCCGAGCTGATGCGCGCCGCGCGGCGGATCCTCACGCACATGCTGCACGGGCAGCACGAGCTGCTGGAGGAGCTGCGGGAAGCCGAGGTCGGCGCCGAGTGAGCACGTTGGCTGTCCGGGCGTGGTCCCGGGTGCGTACGCTCCTGCCCGGCCGCGACGACCTCACGGCGGCGCGCCGCGACCCCAAGCGTGATCTGCTCGCGGGTCTGACCGTGGCGATCGTGGCGCTGCCGCTCGCGCTGGGCTTCGGCGTCTCCTCCGGTCTCGGTGCCGAGGCCGGGCTGGCCACCGCCGTGGTGGCCGGCGCGCTGGCGGCGGTCTTCGGTGGTTCGAATCTTCAGGTGTCGGGCCCGACCGGGGCGATGACGGTCGTACTGGTGCCGATCGTCGCCCAGTACGGGCCCGGCGGTGTGCTGACGGTCGGGCTGATCGCCGGGCTGATGCTCGTGGCGCTCGCGTTCGCCCGTGCCGGGCGGTACATGAGCTATGTCCCGGCCCCCGTCGTCGAAGGGTTCACGCTCGGCATCGCCGGGGTGATCGGCCTGCAGCAGGTCCCGAACGCGCTCGGGGTCGACAAGCCCGAGGGCGACAAGGTCCTGGTGGTGACCTGGCGGGCGGTCGAGGAGTTCGTCAAGGCCCCGAACTGGACGGCCGTCGCCCTCGCCGGCGCCGTGGCCGCGGTCATGCTGCTGGGCGCGCGCTGGCGGCCCGCCATCCCCTTCTCGATCGTCGCCGTGATCGGCGCGACCGTCGCCGCCCAGGTCCTCCACCTGGACGCGGCCAAGCCGATCGGTGACCTGCCCGCCGGGCTGCCCGCTCCCTCGCTGGCCTTCCTCGACCCGGGCGCGCTGGGGTCGCTGCTGGCCCCGGCGGTCGCGGTGGCGGCGCTCGCCGCGCTGGAGTCGCTGCTGTCGGCGTCCGTCGCGGACGGCATGACGGTGGGTCAGAAGCACGATCCGGACCGGGAGTTGTTCGGGCAGGGCCTGGCGAACATCGCCGCGCCGCTGTTCGGCGGGGTCCCGGCGACGGGCGCGATAGCGCGGACGGCCGTCAACGTCCGTACGGGCGCGGGTTCCCGGCTGGCCGCGCTCACGCACGCCGCCGTGCTCGCGGCCATCGTCTTCGCCGCCGCCCCGCTGGTCTCCCGGATCCCGCTGGCCGCCCTGGCCGGTGTGCTGATCGCGACGGCCGTGCGCATGGTCGAGGTCGGCTCGCTGCGGGCGATGGCCCGGTCGACCCGCTCCGACGCGGTCGTCCTGATCCTGACCGCTGTCGCGACCCTGGCCCTGGACCTGGTCTACGCGGTCCTCATCGGCCTGGTGGTGGCGGGCGCGCTCGCGCTGCGCGCGGTGGCGAAGCAGGCGCGGCTGGACCAGATCCCCCTGAAGGCCGACCTGTCGGGCGAGCACAGCGCCGAGGAGCACGCCCTGCTCGCGGAACACATCGTGGCGTACCGCGTCGACGGGCCGCTGTTCTTCGCGGCCGCGCACCGCTTCCTGCTGGAGCTCTCGGAGGTCGCCGACGTGCGCGTGGTGATCCTGCGCATGTCGCGGGTGTCCACGATCGACGCGACCGGCGCCCTGGTCCTCAAGGACGCCGTGGCCAAGCTGCACCGCCGCGGCATATCCGTGATGGCCTCGGGCATACGCGCCGAGCAGCGCCAGGTCCTGGACTCCCTCGGCGTGCTGGAACTGCTGCGGTACGAGGGGCGCGAGTTCGCCTCCACACCCGAGGCCATCGCGGCCGCCCGCGCGCATCTGCACGGTGCCGGGGTGCTGTCCGTCCCCGCGCAGAAGACCACCACGACCAGCGAGGAGCCGGCCCTGTGACCGCTTCCCGGGCGCCCCGGCGCATGATCGACGTCTCCGGGGAGGAGGCCTGGTACCTGCTCGGCGGCGCCTCCCAGGGGCGGATGCTCTACGAGCAGCGCGACGCCCTCGCGGTGCGGCCCGCCTGTCACGTTCTGGAGTACGGGCGGCTGATCGTGCGTACTCCGGCGCCGGGGGCCGCGCTCTCGGGGCGGGTCCACGTCACGTACCACTGCGACCAGCTCCACCCGGCGACGGGTACGGGCTGGGCGGTGACCGCCGCCGGCCCGGCCGAGCCCGTCACCGACCCCGACGAGGCCGCCCACTACCGGCGCACCCTGTCCGGCTGGGCGCACGGCCCGCACGACACGCTCCTGCGGATCCGCCCGCAGAGCATCACGGGGTTCCGCTTCACGCACGCCTCGTGAGGTGGGAACAGAAGTGAGCGGTGCGGGCCTGTCCGGCCCGCACCGCTCACTTCTGTTCACTTGTCAGCGCTCATTTGTCCGCGCTTACTTGTCCGCACTCACTTGTCCGCGTGGCCGCCCAGGTAGAACAGCAGCCAGATGAAGCCGGCGATGAGGTGCGTGACGAAGACGTAGACGCAGACGCGCAGGGCGACTTGCCGCTCCGCGCCCTTCTCGCTCTTGTCCCGCTTCGTGCTCCTGGAGCCGGGGCCGGCCGGGGCCGGTGCAGGGGCGGAGCCTTCGGGCGTGCCGTCGCTCATGGGGAGGTTCCTCGCCGTTCCGGTCACGACTCGTCGTCCGTGGCCACACCGTGCTCGTGGGCCATGCGCAGGGCATCGTCCAGCTCGTCCTCGGCCACGGCGGACTCGTACGCGTCACCGGCCTCACGCGCGGCCCGCAGGGCCGCTCGGGCACGGCTCACCCGTTCCCGTATCGCATCGGCGAACCCGCCCACACCGCACCCTCCGCCCTCGGACCGAATTGACCACCACGACACATCATGAATTGAAGATTTCTTCAAGTCTAGGGCACCAGGCGGACGCCGGTGACCATGTCGGGACGGATACGGACGGTGCAGTCCATGGCCTTGTCGACCCACGGGTGGAGCCGCGCGCGGTAGCGGGCCAGCTCGTCGGGGTCGGTGACCGGCTGGGCGTAGCCGGTGACCACGACGCTCCAGCCCAGCCGGGTGTCCGGATCGATGCAGTCGGCCTCGTAGGCGACGACGACACCCGGGTCCCCGGCCTGCTGGCTCTGGCCGACCAGGGCGGCGCCCTCGTGGGTGCGGATGACGACGTCCTCGCCGTCCAGCAGGTGGTTGACGGGGCGGATGGCCGGCAGGGCGTGCAGGGTGAAGACGATCCTGCCCAGCGGGACGCTGCCGAGCAGCCGGAGGGCCTCGCTGCGGTCCAGCTGGACCATGCGCCGGGCGGCGGGTTCGGCCGCGCCCGTCCACGGGACCGTGACGACCCGGCGGACGTTCTCATCGCTCACCGTGTGCTCGCTCTCACCTCGTGCCACCTGGGTGCCGGTGCTCCGGGGCGCCTCGCGCGCGGGTGGGGAGAACCGGCTGATGAGGCCAGTACAGGCAGCACCCGCCGCGCGCCGCTAGGGCCGTTCGGTCCCCTTTTCCGCCGGTACCGCCCGGGGCCCTTCCTGACGGGAGGCGTCCGCCCGGCTCCGGAAAAGGCCGCGCCCCGGGGCCGCCCCGGCTCGTAGTCTGACCGCATGACCCCCTGGAGCCTCGACCGGTACCGCGCCGAACTCCTTGCCCAGACCGGCCTGTTGCGCGCCCTGGTCAGGGACGCCGACCCGGCTGCCCCCGTGCCCACCTGCCCCGCGTGGAACCTCGGACAGCTGCTGCGGCACGTCGGCGGGGCCCACCGCTGGGTGGAGACCATCGTCCGGACCCGGGCCACCGGGCCCGTGCCCCACGACCTGGTCGACGAGGTCTTCCACTACGGCGACCACGACATGGCCGCGCTCGACACCTGGCTGGACGAGGGCGCCCGGCAGCTCTCGGACGCCCTGGACCGGGCGGGCCCCGACGCCCGCGTGTGGACCGTGGTCCCCGGCCGGCCCCTGGCGTTCTGGGCGCGGCGCATGCTGCACGAGACCGTCGTCCACCGCGCCGACGCCGCCCGGAGCACCGGCGCCCGCTACGAGGTCGACGCGGCGGTCGCCCGGGACGGCCTCGACGAGTGGATGGCCAACGCCACCGTGCCCGAGGCGTACGACACCGCGACCGGCCCGCCCCTGCTCGGCGCCGGCCGCACGCTCTGCTTCCGGGCCACCGACGACCCGGCCGGGCGGTGGCTCGTCGACCTCACCGGCACCACCCCCGTGTGGCACCGCGTCGCCGACGACGCGGCCGTCGGCGACGCGGCCGTCACCGTCGACAGCCCGCTCGCGGACCTGCTGCTGCTCGTCTACGGCCGGCCCGTCGACGGGCGCGTCGACGTCCACGGCGAGCGCGCCCTGCTCGGCCTGTGGCTGGAGCGGACGGGCTTCTGGCTGCGCGAGTGAGCCGTCAACCGGTCATCGGTCACCGGTCCGCGGAGACCGTGACGGAACGGGCCGGGTCCGTGGTGTCGTTGACGCTGTACGTCGCGTGGAACGTGGCCGTGGTGACGGACTTCGGGCAGAAGAAACCGCCCTCGATCTTCACCGGGACGTTCACCCCGTCGAAGGCGACCTTGGACGGCTTGCCGTTGGTCCACGTCCCGTCGAGGACCGCCGGGGAGGCCGGCGCGGCGGTAACCGTACAGTTCACCAGGCCCTTGGTGGTCAGCCGGAAGCCTCCGACGGGCATCGTCAGACTCGCGGCGGCCGGGGCGCCGTTCCGCACGGCGAGGCTCCACTCTCCGTTGCCACTGTTCGTGGTGATCTCGGCCTTCAGGCCGGGCGCGTCCGTGGTGCAGGAGCCGAAGGACGGTGCGGCGATGGCCGCGTGCACGGGGCCGGAGTTCCCGGATGCCCCGGGGACCGTGTTCGTGCCCGGGGCCGGCAGCGAGCGCGAGAGGGCACAGGTGACGGTCACCGGTCCCGCCGCGAAGACTACGGTGCCGTCGGCCACGGCCGAGAACCGGTGCCCCGCCGGCGACATGACCGTGCCGCCGTCCGCGGCGGCGGCCTGCGCGGGCGGCAGTACGGCCATGGCCACTCCCACGCACGACACTGCTGCCATCCCCTGTGACATCCGGCTGCGGAACGACATCACGACTCCTCACACGGTGAGCTGAATACGAGTCAGGGCCGCGAAGGCCCCGCAGCAAGATCATCTCCGGGCGGCCACGGGCGGCGCAGGGACCGAACAGCCCTCTTCGGCAAGGCCGATGGTCCCTCCGCTGTGCCTGTGCCTGCGCCTATGCCCGCGGCGGCGGCAGCGGCGTCTCATGACACGGCGGAACGGAATGCCGCCCGGTGGCCGACCGCGTGAACGGCCAACGGGTGTGGCTCGTAGGCGCGTTGGCGGCCGGCGTCGGCCGCACCCGTCTGTTCCGCGCGCTCGCCCCTTACGTACTCGGTGTGCGCCGACGGCCGCTGGACGCCCAGCCGGGCCTTCCTGCCCACGGTCCTGCTCACGGACCGGCTACTGACGCCGGATCAGTTGCGCGCGCCGAGCGCCCGGCTCGTCCCCGCGGCGGCTCCCGGGGACACGACAGCGCGCTCCCTGACGGTCAGACGACGTCGAGCGCCCGGTGCGGCCCGGCCGGGAGCTCGGCGCGGATGGCGTCGCCGGGCCGTACCTCGCCGCCCTCGACGACGACCGCCATGACCCCGGCCTTGCGCACGACCTTGCCGTCCTCACCGCGGCCGACCACCTGCTTCAGCAACCCCGCCCGGAAGTCCTCGATCTGCCGGCAGGGGTTGCGCAGACCGGTGACCTCGACGACCGCTTGCCCGCCGATGTGCAGGCGCGTACCGACAGGCAGGCCGAGCAGGTGGATGCCGCTCGTGGTGATGTTCTCCCCGAGCTCGCCCGGGGCGACGTCGAATCCCTTCTCGCCGACCTCGGTGAAGAGTTCCTCGTGGATGAGGTGGACTTGACGCAGATTCAGCTGGCTCGGGTCCTGGGCGACGCGTGAGCGGTGCTTGACCGTCACCCCGGCGTGCACGTCCCCCTCGACGCCGAGCCCGGCGAGCAGTCTGATGCTGTCCCGGTTCGGCTTGGTGAACGAGTACACGCCGTTGCTGCTGACTGCCGTCACCGTTGCGGTCATCGGGACACCTCTCCCCCATCGACGATGCGTCCCCCGAGCGTACATAGCTTCACCGTGCACCGGTCAACGGCTTTCGGGAACGGGCAGACCGGTGACCGCCGGGCGTTGTCAGTGGCCGATGCGACGATGCGCGTACACCATGAACGCGAGCCCCTGCCGCGATCACGCTCCCGGAGACGGGGGAAGAAGGAGAGACCCGTGCGCATCGTCATCAGCGAGTTCATGAGCCTGGACGGCGTCGTGCAGGCGCCCGGCGGGCCGGAGGAGGACACCGACGGCGGCTTCGCCCACGGGGGCTGGTCGCATCCGTTCTTCGACCCCGAGGTGCTGGGCGGCGCCGTCAGCGAGGCGCTGGAGAGAGCCGAGGCGCTGCTGTTCGGGCGGCGCACGTGGCAGACCATGGCGGCGGCGTGGCCCGGGAGGGCCGGTGATCCCTTTGCCGACCGGATGAACGCGATCCCGAAGTACGTCGTCTCCCGGACGCTGGGCGAGGGCGAGTTGACGTGGGAGAACACCACGCGCATCCCCGGGGAGGAGGCCCTTGCCCGCATTCGCCGGCTGTGTGCGGCCGACGGCGGCGATCTGCTGGTCATGGGGAGCCCCACGCTCGTCCGCAGTCTGCTGCGCGAGGGCCTGGCCGACGAGCTCCGGCTCATGATCATGCCGGTGCTGCTCGGCGGCGGGAAGAAGATCTTCCCTGGCGACGGCGCGCTGCGCAGACTTGAGCTGGTCTCCGCGGTCACCAGCGGCACGGGGGTGCAGGTGTGCACCTACCGACTTCTCAAAGAAGGGAGTCGAACAGCTTGACTTCGAGTCGACTCAAGCGAATATCAGGGCCATTGGGCAGGCGATGCGGTCGCTGTGGGCGAGCCCCCGCGCCGAGCGGAGTTCAGCCGCGGTCGTGCCGTACGTCGAGCGTCTTCGTCTCCCCCGGCGCCAGGGACACCGTCCGCCCCGGCAGGACGATCCGCAGCGCCGTCTCCTCCGACTCGGGGACGCTGACGGTCAGCCGGCCGCCGCACAGGCGCACACCGATGCCCCAGTGCCCGCGATAGCGGAGGGTGAAGCCGGACTCGGAGAGTTCCGGAAGTTGCACGGGGTCGAGCCACAGGGCGTCCTCGCGGGTCTCCAGTCCGGTCAGTCCGCGCTGGACGAGATCGAGGGTGCCCGCCATGGCGCCGAGGTGGATGCCCTCGGCGGTGGTGCCGCCCTGCACGTCGCAGACGTCCTCTTCGAGGGCCTCACGGCAGTAGCGCCAGGCGTCGGCGCGGCGGGCGCGGGCGAGCACCCAGCCGTGCACCAGGCCGCTCAGGGTGGAGCCGTGGCTGGTGCGCCGCAGGTAGTGGTCCACGGTCCGCTGCCACAGCTCGTCGGTGAGCGCGTACTCCAGCCTCCTGAAGACGGCGGAGAGTTCGGCCGGTGAGAACAGGTAGCCGAGCATCAGCACGTCGGCCTGTTTCGACACCTGGTAGCGGTTGACGGAGTCGCCCTCGGCCTCCAGGACGCGGTCCAGGCGGCGGATGTCGCCGTAGCGCCGGCGGTAGGCGTCCCAGTCGAGCTCGACGAGCTGCCCGTAGCCCTCGAACTGGCTGATGACGCCCTGGTGGAAGGGCACTCGCAGCCGCCGGGAGACCTCCTCCCACAGGGGGAGCCGCTCCCTGTCCAGGATGCCGCGCTCGACGAGCTCCTGGCGGCGCCGGGCGGGCAGGCCACGGACCAGGTCCAGGGCGCGGGTGAGCACCCAGGCGGCGGTGACGTTGGTGTAGGCGTTGTCGTCGATGCCGGGGCGGGCGGCGTCGGGGTAGGAGTCGTGGTACTCGTCAGGGCCGACGACCCCGCGCACGCGCCAGCGGCCGCTCGCGGGGTCGGGTTCGGCGCGGTCCGCCCAGAAGCGGGCGATCTGCAGCAGCATCTCCGCGCCCCTGGTGTGCAGATAGTCCGTGTCGCCGGTGGCCTGGCAGTACTGCCACACGTTGTAGGCGACGGCCGAGCCCACGTGGTGCTGGAGGCGGGAGTGGTCGGGCAGCCAGCGGCCGGAGTGCGGGTTGAGGTGCAGGCTCTGGGTCTCGTCGCGGCCGTCGCTGCCGCTCTGCCACGGATACAGGGCCCCGTCGCGGCCCGCCCGCCGGGCGGCCAGCAGGGCCCGGGGCAGCCGGCGGTGCCGGTAGTCCAGCAGGGCCCGGGACACCTCGGGGAAGCGCAGGTTCAGGAAGGGCAGGACGAACAGCTCGTCCCAGAAGACGTGTCCCCGGTAGGCCTCGCCGTGCAGTCCTCGCGCCGGTACGCCCGCGTCGAGTTCCGCCGTGTGCGGGGAGAGGGTCTGCAGAACGTGGAAGATGTGCAGCCGCAGGACGCGCCCCGCCTCGCCGGGGACGCGCAGTTCCGCGCGCCGCCACAGCTCCTCCCAGGCGATGGTGTGGGTGCGCAGGAGTTCGGTGAAGTCCGGTGCGGTGGCGGCGCGTTCGACGGGGGCGGTGAAGGGGTCGCTGATGGCGCGGTCGCGGGAGGTGTGCAGTGCGACGGTCTTGTCGACGGTGACGGGCCGGCCGTCGCGGACCTCCAACTCCAGGCGGTGCACGGCCCGGTGGCCGCAGGCCCCACGGGTGTCGTACCGCTTCCCGCAGCCGGTCACGGTGGTCCGCTGGGCCATGCCGATGCCGATGTCCGAGGTCCTGGTGCGGCAGCGCAGCCACACCGTGTGCGGGTCGGTCACACCGGTGCGGAACCCGGTGAGGTGGCGGCCTTCGAGGTCCCGGTAGCGCTCGACGCCCGCGTTGACGACGGTCCCGTCGAGAGCGGACTCCACCTCGATCCACCCGGACCAGCCCTCGGCGGTGAGGACGGTGCGCAGGGCCGCGAGGTGCGGGTCGCCCATGTGCACCAGGCGGAGCTGCTCGACGGCGAGGAGGCGGCCGTCGGCCGCCCGGTGGCGGAAGGTGCGGCGCAGGGTGCCGTGCCGCAGGTGCAGGACGAGCCGGTGTCCGCTCACCTCGCCGGTGTCCATGGCACACCACGGTCCGGGCGGGCCGTCGGCGGGCAGCGCCCGAAAGCGCAGGGGCAGCCAGTTGGGGAGGTTGACCAGGTCCTCGTTCTCGACGTGACGGCCCGCCACGGCCGAGACGAGGCGGTCGTAGCAGCCGGCGGCGTAGGTGCCCGGGTAGTGGCCGTGTCCGGCGGTGCTCTCGGGGGCGGCGCCGCGGGTGGCGAAGCGGCCGTTGCCGAGGGTGCACAGCGCTTCCCGCAGCCCTTCCGTGGCCGGGTCGTAGCCCTCGTACTCCCAGGTCCACTCCGGCATGGTCGGCCTCGCTTCCGTCCTTGCGTTCCAGGAGAGCAGACGGAGCCGCGGGACGGGGTGCTGTGTCACTCCGCCGGACCCGTACCGGCTCGTCCGGACGTACCGTCGCCCGCCCTTCTCCGGGGCGCGCAGGGCGCGGATCGGGGCGGTTCGGCCCCCGGCCCGGTCCGTTCGGCCCCGGGCGGGGCGGGCCCGTCGCGGGGAGGATCGGAAGTGGACGCCCATGCCCAGGACGGGGAGAGAGCCATGACAGGTGCCACCCGTATCGCGGTCGTCGGGGTCGGCAACGAGTTCCGGCGGGACGACGGCGTGGGTCTGGCGGTCGTCGCCCGGCTGCGGGAGCGTGCGGCGGTACGGCCGCTGCCGGCCGGGACCGTGCTGTCGGCGTGCGACGGGGAGCCGGGGCGGCTGATCGGCCACTGGGAGAACGCCGGGCTGGCCGTGGTCGTCGACGCTGCCCACGCTCATCCGGGACACCCGGGCCGGGTGCACCGCGTGGACCTGGACCGGCACGGTGCCTGGCGGTCGCAGGCGGCCGGCACGCACGGGCTCGGCCTGGGCGAGGCCGTGGAACTGTCCCGCACGCTCGGCAGGATGCCCGGGCATCTGGTCGTCTACGCGGTCGAGAGCGCCGACACCTCGCTGGGCACCGGGCTGACCGAGGCCGTGGCGGCGGCGGTGGAGCCGCTGGCGGAGCGTATCGAGGAGGACATCGCGCGGCACCGCGGGGCGCTCGCCCGTGGGGAGTTCCCGGCCCGGTGAGCGCTCGACCCGCCCGGCCGGAACGGGCGCCGCGCCCGGGGGACGAGCGGCCCGCGCCCGCGAGCCGGGGCGACGAGCCGGCCGCGGTCGCGCCGGCGCCGTCGCGCCCTGAGGGCCGGCGGTCGGGGCGTACGGGGCGGCCGCCGGACCCCGGCCGCGAAGCGTCCGCGCCCACCGGGCGGACACCGCACCGGCAGCGCGCGACGGCCGCACCGGCGCAGCCGGTATCGCCCCCTGGGTGCCGACGGCCCGGGCCCGCAGGAGGTCCACGGGACCCGGGAGAGAAGCGGCTCCCGCCCTCGGGGCAGGCACCGCCCCCGGAGCCCGAGCCGACCACGCCCTCTGACCGGACACCACCCCCGAAGTCCCACCGGCCCGCACCCAGCCCGGGAGAGAAACCGCTCCCGCCCACGGGACAAGCACCGCCCCCGGAGCCCGAGCCGACCACGCCCTCTGACCGGACACCACCCCCGAAGTCCCACCGGCCCGCACCCAGCCCGGGAGAGAAACCGCTCCCGCCCACGGGACAGGCACCGCCCCCGGAGACCGGGCGCAGCGCGCTCGCCGTCACCGTGTCCGGCCGGGTCCAGGGTGTCGGTTTCCGGCCCTTCGTGCATCGGGCCGCCACGCGGCTGGGGCTCGACGGGTGGGTGCTCAACGCGGGCGGTCACGTCGAGTTGACCGTGGCGGGGGCGCCGGGCGCGGTGGAGCGGATGGTCACGCTGGTGCGGGAGGACGCGCCGCCGCTCGCCGAGGTCCGTCGCGTGGAGACGGCCCCGCCGCGCGCGCCGCTGCCGGAGGCGGGTTCGGGGTTCTCGGTGCGGGCCAGTACCGGGGCGGCGGGCTTCAGGGATGTTCCCCCGGACGCCGCGACCTGTGAGGCGTGCCTGGGTGAGCTGTTCGACCCGGGGGATCGCCGTTACCGATATCCGTTCGTCAACTGCGCGGACTGCGGCCCACGTTCGACGGTCATCGAGGATCTGCCGTACGACCGTGAGCGGACGACGATGCGTCACTTCCCGCTGTGCGCGCCGTGTGCCGCGCAGTACGCGGATCCGCAGGACCGGCGCTTCCACGCCGAGCCCGTGGCCTGTCCCGCGTGCGGTCCGCGGCTGTCCTGGGAGGGGCTCACCGGGGAGGCGGCCCTGCGGGCGGCCGTGGCCGCCGTCCTGGGGGGCGGGGTCGTCGCGGTGAAGGGGCTCGGCGGCTACCAGTTGGTGTGCGACGCGACGAACGCCGCCGCCGTGGCCCTGCTCCGCGAGCGCAAGCGGCGCCCGGCGAAGCCGTTCGCCGTCATGGTGCGGGACGTGGCGGCCGTACGGCGGCTGGCCCGGCTGCCGCGTGCCGCGCACCGGGCGCTGACCTCGCCCGCCCGGCCGGTCGTGCTGCTCGCCGCGCGCGGCCGTACCGAGGTCGTGGCGGCGGTGCGGCCGGGCACGGACCGTGTCGGGCTGTTCCTGCCCACGACGGGCCTGCACCATCTGCTGGCGCACGACGCGGGCCGGCCGCTCGTCGTCACGAGCGGCAATCTCTCCGGTGAGCCCATCGCGATCGACGACGTCACGGCCAGGAGCCGGCTGGGGGCCGTCGCCGACGGTTTCCTCACGCACGACCGGCCGATCCGGGCGCGCTACGACGACTCGGTGGTGCGTCCGGCGGGCCGTACGGTCCTCACGGTGCGCCGGGCCCGCGGGCTGGCCCCCGCGCCGTTGCCGCTGCCCGTGGCCGCGGCGGTGCCGCTGGTGGCGGCGGGCGCGCAGCTCAAGCACGCCTTCGCGCTGGCCGAGGGGGAGCGGGCCGTTCTCGGGCCGCACACCGGGGACTTGTCGGACGCGGGCACCCTGGAGGCGTTCGAGGCGTCGTACGCCGGTCTGGTGCGGTTGACCGGGATCGCGCCGCGGGCCGTGGCGCACGATCTGCACCCGGACTATCTGTCGACCCAGTGGGCGCGGGCCCTGCCGGTGGGCCGTCGGATCGCGGTGCAGCACCACCACGCGCACGTGGCGGCCTGCGCCGCCGAGCACGGGCTGCGCGGCCGGTTCCTCGGGGTCGCCTACGACGGGCTGGGCCTCGGTGACGACGGCACGCTGTGGGGCGGCGAGATCCTGCTCGCCGACCTGGTGCGCTACCGCCGTGTGGGACGTTTCGGGGCCGCGCCGCTGCCGGGCGGGGCGGCGGCCGTGCGCCGGCCGGCGCGTATGGCGCTCGGATACCTCTACGGCGCCGAGGAGTTGGGGACGCCGCCGCCGTCGGCCGCGATGGTGCGCTCGTTCACCGAGCGCCTGGATGCACGCGAGGCGGCCGTGGTGCGGGCGATGGTCGCACGTGGTGTCAACTGTCCGCGTGCCTCCAGCGCGGGCCGGCTCTTCGACGCCGCCGCGAGCCTGCTGGGGCTCGGCGACGACGTGAGCTACGAGGGGCAGGCGGCCGTGGCCCTGGAGGCGGCGGCGGGCGGCACGCGGGCGGAGGCGCTGCCCTGGCGGCTGGCCGAGGCCGGGGGGCTGTGGGTGTACGACCCCGTGCCCACCCTCACCGCGCTGCTGGAAGGGGCCGCCGCCGGCGAGCGGGCCGGGCGGCTGGCGGCGGCCTTCCACACCACGGTCGCCGAGGTGACGGCCGCCCTCGTGGAGCGGGCCGTGCGGGAGGGGGCGCCGCGCACGGTGTGTCTGGCGGGCGGCTGTTTCCAGAACGCCCGGCTGCTGGGGGAGGTACGGGCGCTGCTGCGGGCCCAGGGGCTGCGGGTCCTGGTCGGCCGCGCCGTGCCGGTCAACGACGGCGGGATCGGTTACGGGCAGGCGGCGGTCGCCGCGGCCCGGATCGCGGGCGGAGGAGAGTGAGCGCGTATGTGTCTGGGCATTCCCGGCAGGGTTGTGGAGGTCCGTGACAGCGCCGGGCTGCGGCTGGCGACGGTCGACTTCGGCGGGGTGCGCCGTGAGGCGTTCCTGGACTACACGCCGGAGGCGGACGTCGGCACGTATGTCGTCGTGCATGTCGGGTTCGCGATCACGACGGTCGACGAGGCCGAGGCGGAGCGCACGCTCGATGTGCTGCGGGCGATGGCCGACGCGGTGGAGGGCGAGCTCGGCGAGCCGCTCCCGCCGCGCCCGTGAGGAGGGCCGGTCGGCCCCCGGCCGTGCCCGGTCAGCCCATCCGCCGCGCGGCGGGAGCGGGAACAGGCTGGAGGTGACCGAGGGAGGTGACGGGAGGATGCCGGACACCCGGGTTCTGCCCTCCGCGCCTGTTCACGTGCTGCTGACGGACGGTACGACCGCGCGGCTCCGGCAGGCCGTGCCGGAGGACCGGGCGGCCGTGGCGGGGTTGTACGAGCGGATGTCGCCGGAGAACCTGCGTCTGCGGTTCTTCTCGGCGGGCTCCCGTGCCGCGCGGCACGGCGCCGATCAGGTGTGCGGCGCGGGGCGGCCGGGCGAGCGGTCCCTGCTCGCGGAGGTGGACGGCGCTCTCGTGGGCGTCGCCGAGTACCACGCCGACGCGGGGCGGCCGGACCGGGCCGAGGTCGCGCTGGCCGTGGCCGACGACTGGCACGGCCGGGGCGTGGGCACCCTGCTGCTGGAGCACCTGGTGGACGCGGCCCGTGCCGACGGCCTCAAGGAGTTCACCGCCGACGCGCTCAGCGAGAACCTCGCGGTCCTGAAGGTCTTCGCGGATCTGGGTCTGCCGGTCCGGCGGCGCTTCGACGGCCCGGAGGTGCGGGTGCGGGTCGGGCTGCGGCAGGACGAGGGCTATCTGTCCGCCGTGGCCGAGCGGGGCCGCACCGCCGATGTCGCCAGCCTGCGGCCGCTGTTGCGGCCGGGTTCGGTGGCGGTCGTCGGGGCGGGGCGCCGGCCGGGGTCGGTGGGGCGGGCGGTGCTGCGCAATCTGCGGGCCGCCGGGTTCAGCGGTCCGGTGCACGCGGTCAATCCGCACGCCCGGGCCATCGAGCACTGCCCGTGCCGTCCGTCGGTCGCGTCCCTGCCGCAGGCGCCCGAACTGGCCGTGCTCGCCGTGCCCGCCGCCGCGGTGCCGGAGGTCGCCGAGGAGTGCGGCAGGAGCGGCGTGGGCGCGCTGCTGGTGCTGACCTCCGGGCTCGACGCCGGGCAGGCCGCCGCGCTGCGCGCCGCCTGCCGCCGGTACGGGATGCGGCTGGCCGGCCCCAACTGCCTGGGCCTGGCCAACACCGAACCGGACGTGCGGCTCGACGCGACGTTCGCCGCCCGGGTGCCGCTGCCCGGTACGGCCGGTGTGGCGACGCAGTCGGGCGGGGTGGGCATCGCGCTGCTGGCCGGTCTGTCCCGGCTGGGCGTCGGTGTGTCCACGTTCGTCTCGCTCGGTGACAAGTACGACGTGAGCGGCAACGATCTGCTGCAGTGGTGGGAGGGTGACGGCCGTACGCGGCTGGCGGTGCTGCACCTGGAGTCCTTCGGCAATCCGCGGGCGTTCTCCCGTACCGCGCGCCGGGTGGGGCGCCGGATGCCGGTGCTCACCGTGGACGCGGGCCGTTCGGAGGCCGGGCGGCGCGCGGCGGCCTCGCACACGGCGGCGGCCGCCACGCCCACGATGACGCGGCAGGCGCTGTTCGCCCAGGCCGGTGTCGTCGCGACCCGGACGATCGGTGAACTCCTGGACTGTGTCGCGCTGTTGCACGCGCAGCCGCTGCCGTCGGGCGGTTCGGTGGCCGTGGTCACCAACGCCGGTGGCGCGGGGGTGCTGGCCGCCGACGCCTGCGCGGAGGCCGGGCTGACGGTACGGCAGCTCGATCCGGGGCTCGCGGCGGAACTGGCCGCCGTGCTGCCGGACGGGGCCGTCGTCGGCAATCCGGTCGACGCCACCGCAGCCGTGTCGGAGGATCGACTGCGGGCCTGTGTGGACCGCTTGGCGGCGCACCGGGGCGTCGACGCCGTGCTCGGTGTCCTCGTTCCGACGGCGCTCGCCGAGGCCACGGGCGACGATCTGGTGCGGGCGTTCACGCACGGCCCGGGCCGCCGGCCGTGCACCACGGTGGCCGTACGCCTCGAACAGGCCGCCCGTGTCGAGTTGTTGGGCGCCGGGGACGGGGGCGTTGTTCCCGCTTATGCCGACGCGCAGGACGCCGCGCGTGCCCTGGCGTACGCCGCGGCCCACGCGCGCTGGCGCGCCCGCCCGCAGGGCGAGGCGCCGGAACCTCCCGGGATCGACACGGAGGGAGCGCGCGCCGATGTGGCGTCCTGGCTCGCCCGCAATCCCGAGGGCGGCTGGCCGGACCCGGTCGTGTGCGCGCGGCTGCTGGACCGTTACGGCGTCCCGCAGATCGCCTGGGAGTGGGTGTGCGACGAGGAGGGCGCGGTCGCGTCGGCCCGGCGGCTCGCCGGGCCCGGCGGGCGCGCGGTCCTCAAGGCGCACTGGCCGGGGCTGGTGCACAAGACGGCCGAGGGCGCCGTCCGGCTCGACCTGCGGGGCGAGGAGGAGGTGCGGGCCGCCTACCGCGAGCTCGCGGGCCGGTTCGGGGAGCGGCTGTCCGGGGTGGTCGTCCAGCCGCAGGCGCCCCATGTCCTGGAGTTGGTGGCGGGGGTGGCGCAGGACGAGGTCTTCGGGCCGCTCGTGCTGTTCGGGCAGGGCGGCACCGCGACCGATGTGCTGGCCGACCACGCCGCCCGGCTGGCTCCGCTGACGCCCTACGACGTGGACGAGCTGATCGGTGCCCCGCGCTGCTCGCGGCTGCTGTCCGGCGTCCCGGGCGGGACGCGCGTCGACCTGGGGGCGCTGGAGCAACTGCTGCTGCGGCTCTCCCGGATGGCGTGCGACCTGCCGGAGCTGGCGGAGGCGGACCTCAATCCGGTGGTGGCCGCCCCGGGCGGCGTCATCGCGCTGGACGCGCGGCTGCGGCTGCTGCCGCGCCGCGCCCACGACCCGTACGTGCGACGGCTGCGCTGAGACCGGCGCGGCCGGAGGAGAAAGGCCACGATCATGAGGCAGAGCAAGGTGGGGAACCTGATGACACCCGATGTCGTGTCCGTGCGTCCCGCCACGCCCTTCAAGGAGGTCACCAGGCTCCTCGCGGAGCACGACATCAGCGGTCTGCCCGTGGTGGACGACGACGACAAGGTCCTGGGGGTGATCTCCGAGAGCGACCTGATGCTGCGCCAGGCCGCTGTGCCGGCCGGGCCCGCCCCGCCGCGCCGCCGGGAACGGCGGCCGTGGTGGTACGGCGGCCGCCGCGACGAGACGCCCGAGCGGGTCGCGGCACGGACCGCGGGAGGGCTGATGTCCCGGCCCGCGATCGTCGTGCACGCCGCCGACAGCGTCGCCGAGGCCGCCCGGACGATGGCGCGGCACCGCGTCGAGCGGCTGCCCGTGGTCGACGAGGAGGAACGTCTGGTGGGCATCGTCACCCGCCGGGACCTGCTCCAGGTGTTCCTGCGGCCGGACTCCGACATCCGCCGCGAGGTGGTCGCCGATGTGGTCGTCGGCACCATGTGGCTCACTCCGGACACGCTCGACGTGCACGTCCTCGACGGTGTGGTCACGCTGAGAGGGCAGCTGGAGCTGCGCAGCGAGATCCCGGTGCTGCTGCGGCTGACGCAGCAGATCGACGGGGTCGTCTCGGTCGTCGACGGGCTGACGTACCGGGTGGACGACTCCCGTCCCGTGCGGCCGCCCGAGCAGACCCTGCTCGGTCTCGCCGACCAGTGAGCCGGGAGACGAACCGGCCAGGAGGCCGGCCCGTGACCGGCCCGGCCGGCCGGGCCGCGTACGAGCGGACAGGAGCAAGGCCATGGCTGCCATGACCGAGACGCGGACCCCCGGCCCCGGCGACGGCGGCGCCGCGTACGTCCTCGACCGTGCCGGGCTCGACGCGCTCGTCGCGGCCCTGCGCGCCCGCGGCCGCACGGTGGTCGGTCCCACGGCGCGGGACGGCGCGATCGTCCTGGCCGAGCTGGAGTCCGCCGGTGAACTCCCCTACGGGTGGGGCGTGGAGCTGGAGGCGGGCCACTACCGGCTGGTCCGGCGCGCGGACGGGGCGGCGTTCGCGCACAGCGCCGGCCCGCAGTCGTGGAAGAACTTCCTGCTGCCGCAGCGGGTACGGCAGTGGACCGCCGACCGGGAGCCCGACGGGCGGCTGACCGTCCGGGCCGAGCGGCACGACCCCGCCTCGTACGCCTTCCTGGGGGTGCGGCCCTGCGATCTGCGGGCGATCGCGGTCCAGGACCGGGTGCTGCTGGGCGGCCGGCACCGCGACGACGCCTACTCCGCCCGCCGCACGGGCGCCTTCCTGATCGTCGTGGAGTGCACCGAGCCGGGCGCGACCTGCTTCTGCGTCTCCATGGGCACCGGCCCGGCCACCGGCCCCGGCTACGACATCGCGATGACGGAGGTCCTGGACGAGGCCGGGCACCGCTTCCTGGCGCGCGCGGGCACCGCCGAAGGCGCCGAGGTGCTGGCCGAGGTGCCGCGGCGGCCGGCCGACGCCGCCACGCGCGCGGCGGCGAGCGGGAGCGTGGCGGCGGCCGCGGACCGCATGGGCCGCACCATGCCGCCGGTGAGCCTCAAGGCGCTGATGGCCGGAAGCCTGGCCGCCGAGCGCTGGGACGACGTCGCCGCCCGCTGCCTGACCTGCGGCAACTGCACCATGGCCTGTCCGACGTGCTTCTGCACCACCAGCGAGGACACCAGCGACCTCACCGGAGACCACGCCGAACGCTGGAGCCGCTGGGACTCCTGCTACGACCTGGACTTCTCGCACCTGCACGGCGGCCCGGTCCGCGCCTCCTCGCGCAGCCGCTACCGCCAGTGGCTCACGCACAAACTCGGCACCTGGTACGACCAGTTCGGCAGTTCCGGCTGCGTGGGCTGCGGCCGGTGCATCGTGTGGTGTCCGGTCGGCATCGACATCACCGAGGAAGCGCACGCCCTGCACCAGGAGGCGCTCGCGCGCGGCGCCGCTCCGGAGGAGACCCCATGATCACCAGGACCGGGCTGTTCGCGGCGCTCCCGGAGGGCCGCCGCGAGTCACTGATGGCCGCCGCCCGCGAGGTGGCGTTCCCGCTCGGCGAGCGGATCTTCGAGGAGGGCGGTCACGCCGACCGGTTCTGGGTGCTGCACACCGGGACGGTCGCCCTCGACCTGCACGTGCCCGGCCGCCGGGCCGCCGTCATCGAGACCCTCGGGGCGGGGGAACTGCTGGGCTGGTCCTGGCTGTTCCCGCCCCGGCAGTGGCACCTGGGCGCCGAGGCCACCAGCCCGGTACGGGCCTGGGAGTTCGACACCGACGCGGTCCTGAGGCAGTGCGCGAAGGACCCGGCGCTCGACCACGCGCTGCTGCTGTACATCGCCGAGGTCATCGGCAAACGGCTGCGGTCCGCCCGTACCCGGCTGCTGGACCTGTACGGTCCGGCGGGGAGCGGCGAACCGCGATGACGGCCGTGCCGCTGCCCTACCGTGTGGTGGAGGCCCGCCCCGAGACGGCCGACACCGTGACCTTCCGGCTGGAGCCGGCCGGCGCGGCGCTCCCGCCGTTCACACCGGGCCGGTTCGCGATGGTGTACGCGTTCGGGGTCGGCGAGATCCCGGTGTCCGTGGCCGGGATCCTGCCCGGCGGGGGGCTGCTGCACACGGTCCGCGCGGTCGGCGCGGTCTCCCGCGCGCTGCACGGGCTGCGGCCGGGCGCGACGGTGGGGATGCGCGGCCCGTTCGGCACGGGCTGGGACCTGCCGCTCGCCGCGGGCGACGACCTGCTCGTCGTCGCGGGCGGCATCGGGCTCGCGCCCGTACGGCCGCTGGTGCTCGCCGCCCTGGCGGCGCCGCGGGACTTCGGCCGGCTCAACGTGCTCGTGGGCGCCCGCACCCCCGGCGACCTGCTCTACCGGGACGAACTGGCCGGCTGGGCGCGGCCGTACTGCGGTGTCACCGTGGACCGTCCGGGGCCGGGCTGGCGCGGCCGTGTCGGCGTCGTCACGGCCCTGCTCGACGACGCGCGCTTCTTCCCGCCGCGGACCAGCGCCTTCGTGTGCGGGCCCGAGGTGATGATCCGCGCCACCGCGCGGGAGCTGCTGCACCGGGGCGTGCGGCCCGGGCGGATCCTGGTCTCCCTCGAACGCAATATGCGCTGCGCCACCGGCCACTGCGGCCACTGCCAGCTCGGCCCGCTGCTGCTGTGCCGCGACGGCCCCGTCGTCGGCTGCGACCGGGCCGAACCCCTCCTCGCCGTCCGGGAGTTGTGAGATGACGACCAGCACGCCGGACCGGCCCCGGCTCGGTGTCTTCAAGTTCGCCTCCTGCGACGGCTGCCAGCTGACGCTGCTGGACTGCGAGGACGAACTCCTGCCCCTTGCCGGGCGGATGGAGATCGCCTACTTCCTGGAGGCGTCGAGCACGGCCGCGCCGGGCCCCTACGACCTGGCGCTCGTCGAGGGCTCGGTGACCACCGCCGAGGACGCCGAACGCATCCGCCGCGTCCGCGCCGACTCCCGGCACCTGGTCACCATCGGGGCCTGCGCCACGGCCGGCGGTGTGCAGGCGCTGCGGAACTTCGCCGACGTCGAGGAGTTCCGGTCCGTGGTCTACGCCCGGCCCGAGTACATCGACACGCTCGCCGACTCGACGCCGATCTCGGCGCACGTGCCGGTCGACTTCGAGCTGCGCGGCTGCCCCATCGACCGGGGGCAGCTGCTGGAGGTCATCACGGCCTTCCTCGCCGGACGCAGGCCCGGCATCCCCGACCACAGCGTGTGCTTCGCCTGCAAGCGGCGGGGCACGGTGTGCGTGACGGTCGCCCACGGCACCCCGTGCCTGGGGCCCGTCACGCACGCCGGCTGCGGGGCGCTGTGCCCGGCCTACGGGCGCGGCTGCTACGGCTGTTTCGGCCCGTCCGCGTCGACGAACATGCCCGCGATGCTCCCGCTGCTGCGCGAGGACGGCATGAGCGGTCCGGACATCGGCCGGATCCTGCACACCTTCAACGTCACCCAGTTCAGCGCACTCGAACCGGACCGGCCGGAGGGGGAGGAGCCGTGAGCCACCGGGGATCACGCGTCCTGCACGTCGGCGCCCTGGCACGGGTCGAGGGCGAGGGGGCCCTGCGCCTGCGCGTCGAGGGCGGCACGGTCACCGCGGCCCAGCTGCGGATCTACGAACCGCCGCGTTTCTTCGAGGCGTTCCTGCGCGGCCGGCGCCACACCGAGCCGCCCGACATCACCTCGCGGGTGTGCGGGATCTGCCCCGTCGCCTACCAGATGAGCTCCTGTCAGGCCGTCGAGGACGTGTGCGGGGTGACGGTCGACGGCCAACTCGCCGCACTGCGGCGCCTGTTGTACTGCGGGGAGTGGATCGAGAGCCAGACCCTGCACATCTACCTGCTGCACGCCCCCGACTTCCTCGGACACGACAGCGCCATCGACCTCGCCCGCGTCCGCCGCGCGGACGTCGAACGGGGACTGCGGCTCAAACAGGCCGGGAACGCCGTCATGGAACTCCTCGGCGGCCGCTCCATCCACCCCGTCAACGTGCGTGTCGGCGGCTTCCACCGCACGCCCGCGCGGTGCGAACTGCGACCGCTGGCCGAGCGGTTGCGGCGCGCCCGCGACGACGCGGAGGAGACGCTGCGCTGGGTGGCGGGCTTCGACTTCCCCGACGCGGAGTGCGACGCGGACTTCCTCGCGCTGGCCGCGCCGGGCACGTACGCCATCGAGCGGGGAACACCGACCGTACTGCGCGCGGGCGGGGAGCCCTTCGCCTTCCCCGTGCGGGACTTCACCGCGCACGTGGCCGAGGAGCAGGTGCCGTACTCCACGGCGCTCCAGGCGCGGCTGGACGGCCGCCGGCACCTGACGGGCTCCCTCGCCCGGTACGCGATCAGCGGGCACCTCCTGCCGCCGGCCGTGCGGGAGGCCGCCCGCGCGGCGGGCCTCGACGGCGCCTGCCGCAATCCCTTCCGCAGCATCGTCGTCCGCGCCGTCGAGGTGCTCTACGCGGTGCAGGAGGCCCTGCGGCTGATCGAGGCGTACGAGCCGCCGCCGCACCCCGCCGTCCAGGTGCCGCCGCGGGCCGGTACGGGGCACGGGGCGACCGAGGCCCCGCGCGGCACCCTCTACCACCGCTACGTCCTCAACGCCGACGGCGTCGTCACCGACGCCCGCCTCGTCCCGCCCACCTCCCAGAACCAGGGCGCCATCGAGGAGGACCTGCGCCGGCTCGTCCAGGACGAGCTCGCCCGCGGGGACGCCACCGACGCGGAGCTGACCCGGCTGTGCGAGCGGGCCGTCCGCAACCACGACCCGTGCATCTCCTGTTCGGCCCACTTCCTCGACCTGACCGTCGAACGAGCGTGAGGACAGCCCGCGTGAAATACCTCGACGAATACCGTGACCCGCGGCTCGCCCGCCGTCTGCTGGACGAGCTGTGCCGCACCGCGACCCGCCCCTGGCGGATCATGGAGGTGTGCGGCGGCCAGACCCACACGCTCGTCCGCCAGGGCATCGACGAACTCCTGCCGGCCGGCATCCGCATGGTGCACGGCCCCGGCTGCCCGGTGTGCGTCACCCCGCTGGAGACCCTCGACCGGGCCATGGCCGTCGCGGCCCGCCCCGGCGTGATCCTCACCAGCTTCGGCGACATGCTGCGGGTGCCCGGCTCGCACACCGATCTGCTCGCGCTGCGGGCACGCGGCGCGGACGTCCGTGTCGTCTACTCCCCCATGGACGCCGTGCGCCTGGCGGAGCGTCACCCCGAGCGCGAGGTCGTCTTCCTCGCCGTCGGCTTCGAGACGACCGCGCCCGCCAACGCGATGGCCGTCCTGCACGCCGCCCGGCTGGGGCTCGCCAACTTCTCCCTGCTGGTCAGCCACGTCCTCGTGCCGCCCGCCATGACGGCGCTGCTGGACTCGCCCGAGTGCGAGGTCCAGGCGTTCCTGGCGGCCGGTCACGTGTGCGCGGTGATGGGCTGGACCGAGTACGAGCCCATCGTCGCCGAGTACCAAGTCCCCGTCGTCGTCACCGGGTTCGAGCCGATGGACCTGCTGGAGGGCATCCTGATGGCCGTCCGGCAGCTGGAGGAGGGCCGGGCCGAGGTGGAGAACCAGTACGTACGGGCCGTGCGCCGCAGCGGCAACGACGCGGCGCGGGCCGCCGTCGCCCGGGTCTTCCGGGTCACCGACCGGGCCTGGCGGGGCGTGGGCGAGCTGCCCCGCAGCGGCCTCGAACTCCGCCCGGAGTTCGCCGGGTTCGACGCGGCGCGCCGCTACGAGGTGGACACCCTGCGCTCCGCCGAGCACCCCGAGTGCATCGCCGGCGGCATCCTCACCGGCGCCAGGCTGCCCACCGACTGCACCGCGTACGGCACCCGTTGCACTCCCCGGCACCCCCTCGGCGCGCCCATGGTGTCGGCCGAGGGCACCTGCGCGGCCTTCCACGCCGCCGGCCGGACCGCCGACGCGCCGTCCGGCACGCCGTCCGACGATCCTTCGGGCTCCTCTTCCGACGCCCCTTCCTTCCAAGGGAGTTGTTCCTCATGAGCACGAGCTGTCCCCTGCCGCGCGCGGAGAACGAGCGCGTCCTGCTCGGCCACGGGGCCGGCGGGCGGCTGACGGCCGAACTGCTGGCCTCCACCGTCCTGCCCGCCACGGGAGGCCCGCGGGGCCCGCTGGAGGACGCCGCGCTCGTTCCCGGCTGCCCGGACCTGGTCCTGAGCACGGACGGCTTCGTCGTCAGCCCGCTGTTCTTCCCCGGCGGCGACATCGGCTCCCTCGCCGTGCACGGCACCGTCAACGACCTGGCGATGCGCGGCGCCGAGCCCGTCGCCCTGTCGGTGGCGCTGCTGCTGGAGGAAGGGCTGGAACTGGCCGAGCTGGAAGCGGTGCTGGCCTCGCTGGGCAAGGCGGCCCAGGAGGTGGGCGTACCGGTGATCACCGGGGACACCAAGGTCGTGGGCCGGGGCGCGGCCGACAAGGTCTTCATCACCACGACCGGCGTCGGCCGCCGGCTGCCCGGCCTGTCCGTGTCGGCGGCCGCGGCCCGGCCTGGGGACGCCGTCCTGCTGTCGGGGCCGCTCGGGCTGCACGGCACGACCGTGCTCAGCACCCGCGAAGGGCTCGGCTTCGAGGCCGACATCGCCTCCGACACCCGTCCCCTGCACCGGCTGGTGGCCGCCCTGGCGGGTCTCGGCGACGCCGTGCACGTCCTGCGCGATCCGACCCGGGGCGGGCTGGCGGCGGCGCTCAACGAGATCGCGCAGGACTCGCGCGTGCGCGTGGAGTTCGACGAGGGCGCGCTCCCCGTGCCGGAGCCGGTGGCGGCGGCCTGCGACATCCTCGGCCTCGACGTGCTGCACGTCGCCAACGAGGGCTGCATGGTCGTCTTCGTCGCGGCGGACGCCGCGGACGCGGCCCTGGCGGCCCTGCGGTCCCTCCCCGAGGGCGGCGGGGCCGTGCGCCTCGGCGAGGTGACGGCGGCCGACGGGCATCCCGGGCGCGTCGTGATGCGCACGGCCGTGGGTGCCCGCCGGGTGGTGGACATGCCGCTCGGTGAGCAACTCCCCCGCATCTGCTGATCCTGTCCCGCATCTGCCGGTCAACAGCGGCGCGCCACCAGCGTGTTCTCACCGGTCCGCCCCGCGAGATGGTCGGCGATGTTCTCCGCCGTGGCCCGGACGATCTGGCCGACCGCGTCCTGTGTGAAGTACGCCTGGTGCGAGCTGATCAGGACGTTGCGGAACGTCATGAGCCGGGCGAGGGTGTCGTCGGTCATGACCTCCAGGGACCTGTCGAAGAAGAAGACGCCGGCTTCCTCCTCGTACACGTCCAGCCCGACGCCGTCCAGCTTTCCGGCCCGCAGGGTCTCGACCAGCGCGTGGGCGTCGAGGAGACCGCCGCGGCTGGTGTTGACGACGATGGCGTCGTCCTTCATCAGCGCCAGCGCCCCGGCGTCGACGATGTGATGGGTCTCGGGGAGCAACGGCGCGTGCAGGCTGAGGAGATCGGCTTCGGTGAACAGGCGCTCGCGGTCGACGTACTCCATGCCCAGCGCCACGCACTGCGGGTTCGGCTCGACGTCGTGGCCGAGCAGTCTCATCCCGAATCCCGCGGCGATGCGGGCGAACGCGGTGCCGATCCTGCCGGTGCCGAGGACGCCGGCGGTGCGGCCGTGGAAGTCGCGGCCCATCAGACCGTCGAGGCGGAAGTCGAAGTCGCGGGTGCGCGAGACGGCCCGGGGGATCCTGCGGTTCACGGCGAGGGCCAGGGCCCACGCGAACTCGGCCACGGAACAGGGGGAGTAGGACGACACGCGGGAGACGGCCAGGCCCAGCTTCCGGGCCGCGGCGAGGTCGATGTTGTTGTATCCGGTGGCCCGTTGCGTGATCAGCTCGGTGCCGCCGTCGGCCAGGGTCCGCAGGACGCGCTCGTCCAGGATGTCGTTGACGCTGCTGCACACGATCGCGCGGCCGGCCGCCGTCAGCGCGGTGTCCGGGTCGAGGACGAGGTCCAGGCACCGCAGTTCGTGCGCGTGGCCGAGGGCCCGTTCCAGCAGCGGCCGCTCGTCAGTGGTCACTCCGTAGGCGACGATGTCCGCCATCTTCTCGTGCTCCTCACGGTCGCCCCCTGTCACGATCATGCTCCCGTGCGGGGCGTACGGCCCGGCCGCGGGGCCGGGTGGCCCATGACCGGAAGCGCGCCCGCGCGGGATGGTGGAAGGAGAGGACGCACCACGGAACGGCACAGCACGACACGCACAGCACAGCACCCCGAGGACGCATTCGATCGTCACTGAGCGAGGCGGTGGGAACGATGGCACTTCCCCTGGTCGTGGGCTTCGACGGGTCCGACAGCGCGCTGCGGGCCCTGGACTGGGCGGTGGACGAGGCGGTCCGCCGCCGCCTGCCGCTGCGGATCGTCTACGCGTCGCTGTGGGAACGCTACGAGCCGGCAGTGCCGATCTTCGGCAGTGAGCGCCCCGACGACGACGTCATGACCGAGCGGATCATCGCCTCCGCCCAGGAGCGCGTCCAGAAGCTCGCCCCGGACGCCGAGGTGCAGTCGGTCCTCACGCCCGAGGACCCCGTCGCAGCGCTGGTGCGCGAGTCGCACGAGGCCGCCGCCGTGGTGACGGGCTCGCGGGGGCGTGGGGCCGTCACGGGCCTGCTGCTGGGCTCGGTGAGCCTGTCGGTGGCCGGCCGCGCGCACTGCCCCGTGGTCGTGGTACGCGGCGAGGACAGCGAGGTCCACGGCCGGATCGTCGTCGGGGTCGGGGATCCGGACGAGGCGGCGTCGGCGGTCCGCTTCGCCCTCCGCGAGGCGGAGGCGCGCGGGTGCGAGGTGCGGGCCGTACGGGCCTGGCGCTGCGCCGAGCAGTACCCGGCGAACGGTACGGCCGCGGCCGGGGACACCGCCTTCGCGCACGAGCAGCGGGCGCTGGCCTTCCTGGCCCGGGCCCTGGACGTGCCGGAGAGCGAGCACCCGGAGGTCACCGTGCACCGCGAGGCGGTCGAGGGGCCCGCGCACAAGGTGCTCCTCGCGCGCTCGGCCGGTGCCGACCTGCTGGTGCTGGGGGCCGCCCGGCGGGCGGGCGGCCTCGGTCTGCAGCTGGGCCGGGTCAGCCACACCGCGCTGCACCACGCGGCCTGCCCGGTCGCCGTGGTCCCGTACACCGTGTGAGTCTCAACCGGCCAGAACGTCCCGCTCGATCCGGTGCCGCTCGCGCGCCGCGAGCACGGTGAGCGGCCCGGACAGCAGCGGGACGGGCGGTACGGGCGAGCGGATGCGCCGGGCTTCCGACGGCAGGGCGTCGAGGTCGGCCCGGAACCGTTGCCGGGCGGCCTCCAGCGTGGGCGGTGGCGCGGTGCGGCGGCCGTCGCGCATGACCGTCTCCAGCAGTGGTTCGGCGCCGGCGGGCGGCGGCTCGTCGGCCAGGGCGATCAGATCGGCGTGGCCGGGGCGGCGGTGGACCTGTTTGCGGCCGGGCGCGGTCACCTTCGCCGAGGACAGCTTCATCACGGGGCGGCCGTCGTACTCGACGAGTTTGTAGGCGGAGTCGAGGTAGGGGGCGTCGGCGGAGGTGCCGACGCGGGTGCCGACGGCGTAGGTGTCGATGGGGGCGCCGGAGCGTACGAGGCGGTCCACGGCGAACTCGTCGAGGCTGCCGCTCGCGGTGATCCGTACCTCCGGCAGGCCGGCCGCGTCGAGCAGGGCGCGGGCCCGTACGGCGAGCGCTCCGAGGTCGCCGCTGTCCAGCCGGACCGCGCAGCCGGGGCCGAGGCCCAGGGAGCGCAGGACGCGGGCGGCCGTGGTCACGCCTTCCTCGGTGTCGTAGGTGTCGACGAGGAAGGTCACGGGGCCGGGGTGGGCGCGGGCGAAGGCGCGGAACGCCTCCTCCTCGCTGCCGAAGGCCTCTATGAAGGAGTGGGCCATCGTGCCGACGGCCGGTATGCCCAGGGCGTGGGCGGCCGCGACGTCGCTGGTGCCGGCGAAGCCGACGAGGGCGCCCAGCCGGGCGGCCCGGTGTCCGGCCTGCGGGCCGTGGGTGCGGCGCAGGGAGAAGTCCACGAGCGGGTGCCCGTCGGCCGCCAGGACGCAGCGGGCGCACTTGGAGGCGACGGTGGTCTGGTGGTTGACGAGATTGAGCACGCAGGTCTCGACGAGCTGGGCCTGCGGCAGGGGGGCGGTGACCTCCAGCAGGGGTTCACCGGCCAGGACCACGCGCCCTTCGGGCACGGCGCGGACGTCCCCGGTGAACGTCAGGCCCAGCAGCGGCTCCAGCTCGCGCACCGGCCGTCCCAGGACGGAGACGAAGGTCTCCACGTCGTCGGCGCCGACGCGGTAGCCGGAGAGGAAGTCGAGGACGCTCTCCAGGCCCGCGGCGACCAGGAAGCCCCGGTCGGGCGGCAGGGCCCGCACGAACAGGCTGAACGTCGCCGGGCGGGTCATCTCCTCGCGCAGGTACGACAGGGCCATGGTGACCTCGTAGAGGTCGGTGGCCGTGGCCTCGGACATCGCCGGCACCTCCTCGGCGGGACTTCTTCCAGCCTCTTCCAGGCTCGTCCAGGATCGGCCGCGCGGCACCCGTCCGCCCTGGCGCGAGGCCGCGCCCCGTGATGTGCTGCAAGGAGTCCGGTCACCTCGCGGAGGTGGTCACATGACAACGAGCAGGCCCGGTCTGCTGTCGTTCCTCGGCGGCGTGGGCACCGTCACCGGCAGCAAGTTCATGGTCGAGACGGATCACGTGCGGGTCATGGTGGACTGCGGGCTCTTCCAGGGCCTCGCGGACCTGCGGCGCAGGAACTGGCGGCGGCTGCCCGCCGAGGCGTCCACGATCCACGCGATCGTCCTCACGCACGCCCACCTGGACCACTGCGGCTATCTGCCCCGGCTGGTCCGGCAGGGGTTCCACGGCGATGTCTTCTGCACCCCGTACACGGCCCGGCTCGCGGAGATCGTGCTGCGGGACAGTGCCCGGCTGCAGCAGGAGCAGGCCGAGCACAGCAACCGCCACGGCCACTCCAAGCACCGCCCGGCCGAGCCCCTCTACGAGGAGACGGACGTCGACCGGGCGATTCGGCTGTTCCGGCCGGTCCCGGCCGGAGAGGACACCGGGATCGCCCTGGACACGCGGCTGCGGCTGCACCACGCCGGGCACATCCTGGGCTCGGCGTGGGCGCACCTGACGCTGGAGGACGGCCACACCCTGGCCTCCAGCGGTGACCTGGGCAGGCCGGTCCATCCGCTGCTGCGCCCGCCGGAGCCGTTCACCGGCGCCGACGTGCTGCTGCTGGAGTCCACCTACGGCAGCCGCCGGCACGACACCGGTACCAGCCGCGCGGTGTTCGCCGACGCCCTGAGCCGCACGCTCGCGCGCGGCGGGCAGGTGGTGATCCCCTCGTTCGCGGTGGACCGCACCGAGGTCGTCCTCAACGAGCTGGCCCGGCTGCGCGGTTCGGGGCAGCTGCCCGCCGACGTGCCCATCCACGTGGACAGCCCGATGGCGCTCGCGGCACTGCGGGTGTACGAGGAGGCGCTGAGCGGCGGGGCCGCCGAACTGCGCCCGGAGGTACTGGCGGCGGGACCGGCCGTCCTGGACCCGGCACCGTTCTCCGCCGCGCGCTCGGTCGCCGAGTCCATCGCGGTCAACGAGGCCCGCGGGCCCTGCGTCATCGTCTCCGCCTCCGGCATGGCGACCGGCGGCCGCGTCCTGCACCACCTGCGCCGGCTGCTGCCCGACTCCCGCAACACGGTGATCGTGGCCGGGTTCGCCGTCGAGGGGACGCGGGCCCGCGATCTGGTCGACGGTGCGCGGACGTTGAAGATGTTCGGCGAGTACGTGCCGGTGCGCGCCGAGGTCGTCGACGTGCCCGGTTTCTCCGCGCACGCGGACGCGGACGAGATCCTCGGCTGGCTGCGGGGCGCGCCCGCGCCGCACGCGACGTATCTGGTGCACGGCGAGCCGGAGGCGGCCGAGGCGCTGCGGGAGCGCGTCGACCGCGTGCTGGGCTGGACGGCGGTCGTCCCGCGCTCCGGGGAGCGGGTGCTGGTGCGCTGACGCCCCGCTGCCCGGGAGTCAGTCGATGTCCAGGACGTCCTGGACGGGCCGGCGCGGTGTCCTCGGGCCCCTCGGCCCGTACCCGAGGCGCAGCACCATGTGCACCGGGCCCGTCCCGGAGGCCGGGTCGCGCAGGGGCCAGCGCAGGTCGGTCCATTCGAGGGCCTGCGTGGAGAACGACGTGGCCAGTCCTTCGAGCGTGGCCAGGAGCAGGACGCGCTCCATGGCCTGTCCCGCGCGCAGCCAGTCCGCGCGGTGGTCGCCGTCGGTGGACAGCAGGGCCAGGTGCGGGTGGTTCTCGAAGGGGGTCGAGCCGAAGTCGACGCCGGGGTCGCCGTCCGAGAAGTCGCGCACGGGGGCCCTGCCGCCGTGTCTGCGCGGCCCGAAGGCGTAGTCGGGGACGCCGTCGACGGCCGTGTCGGCCTCGGCGACGCCGACGCGGGTCCACTGCCGCAGTTCGTCCTCCCGGCGGCTGTCGGTGAGGTTGCGGGCCTCGGCCTCCTCGATGAGCTCCTCCATCCACCGCAGGTGCCAGGGGGACGGGAAGGACAGCGTGGCGCCTTCCTGCCGGGCGGCGTCGGTCAGGGCGTCCCGCAGATCCTGGGGGATGTCCGTTTCCGTGAACGGGTAGCGGCTGGTGTGCCGTTGGGCGATCGCCGGGTGGAGCAGGGCCAGGGCGGCGTCGTCCGCGCGGTGCCCGGCCGGCCGTACGGTCGCGAGCAGCGCCGGGTCGTCGGGGTCCGGCAGGAGCGCGACGTCGGGGTGGGCGCCGGCGTGGGCGAGGGCGACGCGGAGGTTGAACAGGGCCGCGCCGCATCCCAGGTGCAGGGCGCGGTCGTCGGGGTCGGAGTGCGGCATGCGCCGTGCGAAGTCGGCGTGGAGCCGGAACGTCCGGCTGCCGCGCGTGCAGCGGAACCGCCAGGGCTGCGCGTTGTGCATGGAGGGGGCGGCGGTCGCGTCACGCACCAGCTCCGTCACGCGGATGTCGTCCCTCGTCAGTGGTGCGGTCACCGGACTCTCCCTTCCGGAGGGCGGCGGGCCCGGCCAGGGGCCCGTTTCCAGGGTCTGCGGCCGGGCGGCCCTGCGGGGAGAGGCCGAGTGTCCCCCGGGCCGGGCCGTCCGGCTCATTCCGGTTCCGCGGCCGCCTGCCAGGCTGGGATGCGGGGGCCCGTGGCTTCGTGGGGAAGGAGCGGGACCATGCTGCAGCACCGTACGGTCGACGAGCTGATGACCCGGGACGTGGTCCAGGTCCGCCCGGACACCCCGTTCAAGGAGATCGTCAGGACGCTCGCGGAGCACGATGTGACCGCCGTGCCGGTGGTGACGGCCGACGGCCGTGTCGTCGGTGTGGTGTCCGAGGCGGATCTGATGCGCAAGTCCGCGGACCAGCCCGACCCCTTCGGCCGGGTCCCGGTCCCGGACCTTCAGGAGTGGGAGCGCGACAGGGCCGAGGGAGCCCGCGCGGAGGAGCTGATGTCGGCGCCCGCGGTGTGCGCCCGGCCGGAGTGGAACGTCGTGGAGACGGCCCGGCTCATGGCGGTGCAGGGCGTGAAACGGCTGCCGGTGGTCGACGAGACGGACAGGCTTGTGGGCATCGTCAGCCGGGGCGACATCCTGCGGGTCTTCCTGCGGGAGGACAGTGCCGTCCGTGAGGAGATCCGCCGCGACGTCCTGGAGCGGACCCTGGGCCTGGACCCCTCGGCGGTGGCCGTCGAGGTCGTCGAGGGACAGGTCACGCTCACCGGGACGGTCGGGGCACGGAGCGTGATCCCGGTCGTCGAGCGGCTGTGCCGCTCGGTGGACGGTGTGGTCTCGGTGCGCCGGCACCTCACGTACACCGCCGACGACACGGGCAGCCCCTTCCCCGCCGTTCCCGCACCCATGGGCATGTAGACCGGCAGGCATGTGATCGGCACCGGCAGTGGCCGGCCGACGAGGAGGCACCGATGAACAGCACCCAGCGCACCGTCAGTGACGTCATGACGCAGACGGTCGTGGCGGTGAGCCGCAACGCCCCGTACAAGGAGATCGTGAGGACGCTCGCGGAGTGGAAGGTGAGCGCGGTGCCCGTGCTGGAGGGCGAGGGCCGCGTCATCGGGGTCGTCTCCGAGGCGGACCTGCTGCCGAAGGAGGAGTTCAAGGGCCACGACCCGTCCCGCGCCGAACAGCTCCACGACGTCGACGAGTTGGTGAAGGCGGGCGCGGCGACCGCCCAGGATCTGATGAGCACGCCCGCGGTCACCGTCCGCGCGCACGCGACGGTCGCGGAGGCTGCGCGGGCGATGGCCCGCCGGGGCGTCAAGCGTCTGCCCGTGGTGGACGCGGAGGGCATGCTGACCGGGATCGTCTCCCGCGCCGACCTGCTGAAGGTGTATCTGCGCGACGACGAGGCGATCGCCCGGGAGATCCGCGAGGACGTGCTCGCGCGGTTGTTCCGCAACCGGCGGCCGAGTGTGGAGGTCCATGTGGAGGAGGGCGTCGTCACCCTGTCCGGTTCCCTGGCGGACCCGGGCCTGGAGCCCCTGCTGGTCCGGCTCGTGCGGGCGGTCGACGGGGTCGTGAACGTCGACGCGCAGCTCACGGTGCGTCCGGTCAGGGCGAGGATCCCCGAGCCGCCGGTCGTCGGCCCGCTGTTCTGAGGCGCTCGGCCGGCTCTTCCGCGCTGGCACGACGCGGGCCCGTCTGTTCCCCTGGGGGTGAGCTGCCGGGCGGCGTCGTGGACGCCCACCGGTGACGTCACCGGTGGGCGAACGCGCGGAGGAACGGCGTGCACGGCGAAGGGATGCCGCGGGACGGGGCGGACGACTCCCCGTCGCAGCGGGACAGCGTGGCCACGCGGGCGGCCCTGCGGCGCCGTCAACTCGGGCTGTCGCAGGAGGAACTGGCCCAGCGCGCGGGCATGTCCGTCGCCTATCTTCGGCAACTGGAGGGCCTGCGCGAGGACTTCGACCCGGCTGCCCTGATGCGGATCGCGGCCGCGCTGGGGATGCCGTACGAGGAGTTGCTGCGCGGCCGCGACGACGCGCCGCCCGGCGGCGGGCCGGCGGCGACGCATCCGGTGCTCATGCGGCTGTCGGAGGCGGAGTGCTGGGAGCGTCTGGGCACGCACGGCATCGGGCGGGTGGCGCTGTCGGCCGACGCCGGTCCCGTCCTCTTCCCCGTCAACTTCCTCGTCGACGCGCGTACGGTCGTCTACCGGACGGATCCCGAGGGCGCGGCGGCCGCGACCGCCGGGGAGCGTGTGGCGTTCGAGACCGATCACCTCGACGAGCAACTCAGCACCGGCTGGAGCGTGCTGGTGACGGGGGCGGCCGAGCACGTGACGGACCCGGAGGCGGTGCGCGCGCTGGCGGCGCGGCCGGGTGCGGAGCCCTGGGCGGGCGGGGTCCGCACGCTGTGGGTGCGGGTGGTGCCGGGGCAGGTCAGCGGTCGCGTGATCCGTACGAGGGGCTAGTGCCGCGCAGCCGACGGAGCAGGAGGCGGGCGCCGGACCGCAGCGGCCGTACGAGCGCGAGGGTCAGCCCGGCGACGGGCAGCGCGAGCAGCGCGATCTGCAGGACGGCCGAGGCCCAGGCGAGGACGGGGCTGCCGGAGGCACCGGCGTCGGCGACGAGTCGGGTGGCCCGCTGCCAGTCGGCGCGCAGCAGCTGCGGCAGATTGGCGAGCACCATGCCCAGTTGCAGCAGGAGCACCGGCAGCAGGAACAGGACCCAGACGGTGACCACGGTCTGGGGCCATCGCTTGAGGGCCCGCAGCCGTCGGTCCGGCTGCTGCCGCAGCAGGACCCGCTTGAGGATGGGGCCGATGTACTGGAACAGGTCGGGGATGCCGACGAGGTCCGCGACGATGTAGTAGCCGTCGAACCGCAGGGTGGGCAGCAGCTGTTGGACGATTTCGAGGTTGACGGAGAGCAGGGCGACGAGCAGCCACGGTGTGCCCGTCGATGCGTACAGGGCGAGCAGGGCGAGGACGCAGATCGCGTTGAAGTAGACGCCGCCGAGGTCGGCCCGCAGGCGTCCGGCGCGGCCCAGCCGGTAGGAGTTGGTGATGTCGGTGTAGAAGGCGGGCCAGACCAGGTAGATGCCGCAGCCCATGGCGCCGGGCCGCACGCCTGCATACCGGCAGGCCGCGCCGTGGCCCAGCTCGTGGAAGACGCAGGAGAGGACGGCGACGAGGAGCACGAGGAGGACGTCGGCCGGGGAGGAGAGCACTGCCCGCAGGGCCGTCCCGGTCTCCTGTGTCGTCCACGCCCATGCCTCGCCGGCGAGGAAGGCGCAGACGGTGAGGGCGACCACGGGCGGGCGGAACAGCCAGGCGAAGAGGCCGGAGAGGGTCCAGGTGAGGTGTTCCGGTACCACTGCCAGCCGGAAGCGGAAGGCGAGGAAGGGGTCCTTGCGGGGAGCGGGTGACGGCGGGGAGCCGTCGGTGTGCGTGGTGATGCCCAGGGGGGCGAGTTTCCGGTCGACGAGGTAGGCGATGTGCTCGGCGGTGAATCCCCGTCCCGTGCGGTGGCTGACGTCGGCCGCCACCCGGGCGAGCACCGTCTCCCGGTCGTCCCCGTCCGGTCCGTCGAGGGCTCTGGCGACTTCGTAGAGCAGGGCGGGGAGCCGCACGAGCTGTCCGTCGGGGCGGCACACGAGGCGGGGAGGCTCGCGGTAGCCGGAGCCTTCGAACTCGCCGACCAGTTCGGTGCCTGCCACCAGCGCGGGCCTTTCGGCGGGAACTTTCGTGTCGGGGCCGCTTGTTGAGGCTGCGTCACCTGCGCGTGGGGACATGGGCGCTCTCCAGGGGGCGAGGGGCGGGGTCCTGCGGGGAGGCGGGGAAGGGCCGGGTGCCGGTGTCCCTTCCCCGCCGGTCGGTGCGGTGACCCGCTAGCGGATCAGTGGCTGGAGACCGCCGCGGGCGTGCAGGTCACGCCGCTGGCCGGGTTCTCCGAGCCGATGCCGACCGCGCCGATCAGGCCCGGGGTGCCCTGCCGGTCGATGGACTGGCAGGACGAGAGCATGGTGGTGCCGTGGTCGTGCGGCACGGGGGCGTTGACCACTCCGCCGCCCGACGTGGCCGCGCTGCTGCTGGCGCTGCCGGCGCCGGCGCCGCCGTCGCCGTGGCCGAACGGGGTGGCCATGACGCCCATCACCGTGCGCTCGGGCAGTACCTCGCCCTCGATCCCGGCCAGTTCCTCGAAGCTGACAACGTTTTCCATCCTGTTCCCTTTCTCTGGTGTCCGCCCCCGGGCCGCGGGGCGCGGTCCGGGGGTGTCACCCGTGCCCGGCCTCAAGGGGCCGTGGTCACGGGCGAGTTCGGTTGCGGCTGGAGGATCTCCGGATGCGACGCGGTGTCAGTTCCTGGAGACCGCCGCGGGGATGCAGGTGACGGTGTGTCCGGGGGTGCGGGGCGCCAGTCCCAGGGCGGCGAGCAGGCCGGGGCTGCCCGGGTCCTGCCGGTACTGGCAGGCGTACGCCACCGTCGTGCCGTGCTCCGACCGCACCAGCAGCGGATAGAGCTGCTCGGCACCGGCCGGGGCGACGCTCGACAGCACGGTGCGCGGGGGAAGCTCCTCGCCGGAGAGCCGAAGGAGCTCTCCGAACGTCACGGCCGTTCCCATCCCTGTTTCCCTCCCTCTGTGGACGACACCGTCGTCCCTCCGCGTGACTAAACGGCGCATATGACTACAGGACACGTCATCCATGCGCTGATCACCCAGTCGGGTAACCGGTACGCAATGACTCGCACAAATCCGCTGGTCAACGACAAGGGCGTGCTGGCTCACGGGAGTTGGGAAAAGGCTCCGGAACGCTCCGGTAGACATGGTCCTCCGATCGGTGGACTCACTCCCGCCACCGCCCCACAGCACTGCGGTCGGCGCCTAACGTCCGTCAAGGGGCCGGGAACTCCGGCCCGGAGGAGGACACGTGGCCGAGGTCGAGCACAGGGCGGGCATCCCACGACGCACAGTGGCGCGCTACGGCGCGGCCGGGGCCGCGGGCCTCGGCGTACGGGGCGCGCGCCGACGGGCGGGGGACGGCCGCCGGGTCGCGGTGCTCGGCGCGGGCGTCGGCGGGCTGACCGCCGCTCATGAACTCGCCGAGCGGGGCTTCGAGGTGACGGTGTACGAGCGCCGTGCGGTGCCCGGCGGCAAGGCCCGTTCCCAGTACGTCCCGCACAGCGGCACCGGTGGCCGCCGCGACCTGCCCGGGGAGCACGGCCACCGGGCGGTGTTCGGCTTCTACCACAACCTGCCGGACACGCTGCGCCGCGTTCCCCGGCCGGGCGGCGGCAGTGTCTTCGACAATCTCGTGCCCGTCACCTGGATCGAACTCGCGCGGGACGGCGACCGCGTCAACACTCCCGTTCCGGTCAGACCGTGGCGGCCGCGACTGGGCGACGCCGGGCGGCTGGTGCGCACGCTCGCCGGGGTCCTCGACGAGCAGTTCCGTCTTCCGGTCACGGAAGCGCTGTTCCTGGCCAAGCAGTTCGTGATGCTGTTCACCAGCTGCGAGGAACGGCGGTTCGGGCAGTGGGAGTACGTCGACTGGTGGCACTACATCCAGGCCGACCGCATGTCCCTGGACTACCAGCTGATCTGGGGCAACAGTGTCCAGCTCCTCCAGGCGCTGCGGCCCTCCACTGCCAGCGCCCGCACCGCCGGGCAGGGGTACGCGGCCGTCTTCAACGACCTTCTCGGGCGGGGCAGCGACGGGCCCGCCGACCGGATCTTCAACGGCCCGACCAGTGAGGCGTGGCTCGATCTGTGGGCCGCGCATCTGCGCCACGGGCTCGGCGTGCGCTTCGCCCACGGCTGTACGGTCGAGCATCTGGAGGTGCGCGACGGCCGGATCGCCTGGGCCGGGGCCCGCGCGCGGGGCGGTGAGCGGGTCCTGATCGGGGCCGACTGGTTCGTCGTCGCCGTCCCGGCCGAGCGGGCGGTGCGGCTGTGGAACCCCGCGGTGCGGGCCGCCGATCCCCGGCTCGTGGCCATGGACCGGCTCCAGTACTCGTGGACGAACGGCGCGCAGTTCTTCCTGCGCCGTCCGGCCGCCGTCACGCCGGGGCACATCGTGCACGTCGACTCGCCGTGGAAGCTCGTCTCCGTCAACCAGTCGGCGTTCTGGCGCGCGCCGTTCGCCCGTACCTGGGGCGACGGCGAGGTCGGCGGGTCGGTGTCGGTGGACATCTCCGACTGGGACACCCCCGGCATCCTCTACGGCAGGCCCGCCCGGAAGTGCACGCGCGCCGAGGTGGCCCGCGAGGTGTGGGCGCAGATGCAGGCGCACCTGAACAAGGGCGGCCGGCGGGTGCTGGACGACGCGATGCTGCACTCGTGGTGGCTGGACGAGGACATCGTGGAGGGCGGGGGCGAACTGCGCAACGAGGAGCCCTTCCTGATGAACAGCACGGGCTCGTGGGACCTGCGCCCGGAGGCCTCGACGGCGCTGGCCAATCTGTTTCTGGCCGCCGACTACGTCCGCGTGCACAGCAACATCGATCTGGCGTCCATGGAGTGCGCCAACGAGGCCGGCCGCCGTGCCGCCGGGGCGGTGCTCCGGGCCGCCGGGGCGCACGGGGTGCCGGACGTCCCCACGTTCCGGGGTTTTGAGCCGCCGGAGCTCGCGCCGCTCAAGGCGGCGGACCGGGCGCGCTGGCGGCGGGGTCTGCCGCACGTCCTCGACACCGAGCGCCGTGCGGCGCCGTCCGTGGCCGGCTGACATCCTCCGCCACGCCGTGTTCCGGCCGGACCACCCTATGTGTTTCGGCCAACCGGCCCGCATCAGGGCGCACGGGTGGGCCACCACCCAGAGCAGCCACAGCTCCCCCTGGAAGTCTTATCCCGTAGCGACTCCGAGCCTTCGAATCATTCGCGATACACCGTCCGTCACCAAAGAACCTTTCAATGTTTGAGTAAATGCCCGGAAGAGGTGACTCAAAGCGTTCTTCCCGTTTTGACGCGTGATCGGTGGGCCAGCGATGGTCTGCCGCATGTCCGCATCACCCCGTGTCGCACCACCCTTACCGCGCGTTGCCCCCCACAGCCCCTGGCGGCTGCGTGACTTCCGGCTGCTGCTCGCCGGGGCGGCGGCCGGCCAGGCCGGGGCGCAGGTCACCCTGGTCGCCCTGCCGCTCGTGGCCGTACTGGAACTCGAAGCGCCCGCCTTCCAGGTCGGGTTGCTCACGGCGGCCGAGACGGCGGCGTTCCTGCTCGTCGGTCTGCCGGCGGGCGCGTGGGTGGACCGGATGCGCAAGCGGCCGCTGCTGGTGCGCGCCGACGTGGTCCGGGCGCTGGCCATGGCGAGCGTTCCGGTGGCGGGCGCGGCCGGGGTCCTGACGATGGCTCAGCTGTACGCGGTGGCCCTGGTGACCGGCGTGGCCACGGTGTTCTTCGATGTCGCCCACCAGAGCTGGCTGCCCCAACTGCTGCCCAGGGAACGCCTGGTGGCGGGCAACGGGGCACTGGAGGCGGTGCGTTCGACGGCGCAGGTGGCCGGCCCCGGGCTGGGCGGCGGGCTGGTGCAGCTCGTCGGCGCGCACCTGGCGATCGTGGCGGACGCCTGCGGCTACGCCCTCTCCGCGCTGTTCCTGCTGGGCGTGCGCAAGCCCGAGAGCCCGCCGGAGCCCCCGGCCGCCGGGACCTCGCTGCGCGGGGAGGTCATGGAGGGGCTGCGGTTCGTCCTCGGCCACCCCCTGCTGCGGGTGATCGCCGCCGCGACCGCGCTGGGCAACTTCTTCACGGCCGTGCTGATGGCCACGCAGACGGTGTTCCTGGTGCGGGTGCTCGGGCTCGGGCCGGGGGCGGTCGGGCTGATGCTGTCGGTGTCGGCGGTGGGCGGGCTCGTCGGCGCCCTGTGCGCGGGGACGCTGGCGGGCCGGTTCGGGCAGGCCCGGATCATCTGGCTCTCGGCCGCCGCGAGCGGCCCGTTCGCCCTGCTGTGGCCACTGACGGGCCGGGGCACGGTCGCGCTGTTCGCGGTCGCCTCGGGCGCCGTGTTCTTCGGCGCGGTCGTCTACAACGTCGCGCAGGTGAGCTTCCGTCAAGCGCTGTGCCCGACCCGGCTGTTGGGCCGCATGAACGCCACGCTGCGCTTCCTGATGTGGGGCACCCTGCCACTGGGCGCACTGGCCGGCGGCGCCCTGGCGGAGGCGTTCGGGGCGCGGGCCGCGCTGTGGCTGTGCGCGGCCGGTTTCCTCGCCGTCCCGCTTCCGCTGCTGCTCTCGCCGCTGCGCCGCATGCGCGAACTGCCCGTGGCGGCTACGGTCGAAGAACCCCCGCACGAGGCCCCGGGGACCGGAGAGCGCGACGGGACCGTCGCCGCCGGCTGAGTCGTGCCCCCGCATCGCCGTATTTCGCCATGCGTTGACCTCGCATCCCGTTGACCTCGCATCCCACAGAGAGCCCGGAGAGAGACCGACATGTCCACCAGCATCACGAGCCAGTACCTGGCGCGTTACCGGCGCCTGGGCGCGGACGGCGCGGCGGGACCGCTGCCGCTCACCGGCGCACAGCGGCGCTTCGTCCTGGTCCGTTCCCTCGATGCCGCCGGGCGCCCGGACCTCGTGCCGATGTTCTTCGCGTTCCCGCGCGGCACGGTGGACCCGGCGCGGCTGCGGTCCGCGGCGGGCCGTCTGGCGGCGCTGCACCCGGTGTTGCGGGCCCGTCCGGCCGTGGTGCGCGGTACGCCCGTCCTGCGCCTCGCGGAACCGGACATACCGCTGACGGTCCTGGAGTGCGCGCCCGGCGAGCAGCCGCAGGACGTCCTGCGGCGGGCGCTGGCCGGCTGGGCCGCCGCCGGCCCGCCGCTGCGGCTGTACGTGGCGCGGGGCGGCGAGGAGGACGTGCTCGCGGTGGTCCTGGACCACATCGCCTGCGACGGGCAGTCCCTCGCCCGCGTCGTGGAGGAGCTGGGTGCCGCCTACCGGGACGGGCTGGGCCCGGACGGCGTCCCGCCCGCCATGGCGGCCGGTGAACTGGCCGCCTACCGGGAGGCGGTGCTGCTGCAGCTCGACGCCGAGCACCGCGCGTCCGCGCCGGAGGCGCTGGCGTACTGGGGCGGCCGGCTGCGCGCGGTCCGCGAACGGGCGCCGCTCCCCCGGCCCGCGACGGCGCCCGCCGATGCCCAGCCCTCGGGCGCGGCCGCGCTGCGGATACCGGCCCCCGCCTCGGGCGCCCCGTTCCCCGTCCTGCTCGACGCCTGCCGCGCCGCCGCCGAAGTCCTCTACGGAGCCGGTCACTTGCTGCCGTTCGGCTACCCGTGGGGCGGGCGTCCGGTGGGCGCCGCGCCCGTGCTCGGCTGCTTCCTGAACACGGTGGTCTTCCCCGCCGACACCACTGCCGTACCCGGCACCGGCACGCCGTCCGAGGCGTGGTGGGACGATCTGGACCGGGCCGACGCGCCCTTCGACGAGGTGGTGCACGCCGCGCGCGCGGCCGGTTCCGCGTGGTCCGGCCGGCTCGACGGCATGCTGACCGTGGACGCCGCCGCACGCCGCGCCCCCTTGGTGCTCGACGGTGTCGCCGGGCGCGAAGTGCGCGTCGACGGGCGGCCGGTACGGGCCCCGTTCGCGGTCTCCGTCACCCAGGGGCCCGAGCTCGACCTCCACATGGTCTGGGACCGTACGGTCCTCGACGACCGGACGGCCGAGGCGGCGTTCGCCGCCCTCCACGGCGCGCTGCGCCCGGCCGCCCTCGCCACTCACTGACTTCCCGACCCGTCCGGCCCGGCGGCGTGACCCGCCGCCGGGCCGGTCCTCCCGCGAGCGCGGGCACCCACCACGTCCCGCCCCGCACCCCCGACCCTTCAACCCCAGGGATCAGCCATGCTTCCCCTCTCCTCCTCGCAGGAGATCGTCTGGCTGCACGAACAAGTGCAACCGGGCAGCCGTGCCTACAACTTCACCGCCGTGCTCGACCTGTGGGGCACGCTCGACGCCGAGGCCCTGCGCCACGGGCTGCGGACGGCGCTCGACCGCCATCCCGGGCTGCGTCTCGAACTCGTCGCCGTGGACGGCGCGTTGCCCCGGCAGCGGGTCGCCGAGGTCCGCGAGCCCCGGCTGCGGACCGTGGACGTGTCCGCCGAGCCCGACCCGGAGGCCGCGTTCGAGGCGCTGCTGCGCGCCGAGGCCGAGGCACCGCTCGACACGTTCGCGGCGCCGCTGCTGCGCTGGACCCTGGTGCGGCTGGCGGAGACGGAGCACCGGCTGATCCACGTGGAGCACCATCTCGTCCACGACGGGCGCTCGTTCGCGATCCTCCTCGGCGACGTCTTCGGCGCGTACCGGGCTCATGTGCTGGACGAGCCGTATGTGCAGGAGCCCGCCCCCTCCTACGCCGACCACGTGCGCGCGGAGGCCGGCGGCGCGCGGGAGGAGGAGCGGCGCGCGAGCCTCGCGTTCTGGTCGCGGGAGCTGCGCGACGCCGAGTTCGACATGCCGCTGCCGGGTCTGGTCCGGCCGGGCGCGCGGCGCCGGCACCGGGGCGCGCAGTTGCGGCAGTCGGTGGGCGCGGATCTCGCGGAGCGGCTGCGGGAGCACGCGCGGGAGCGCGGTCTGACGCCGTTCGCCGCGCTGCTCGGGCTCTTCGCCGAGCTGCTGCGCCGGCACAGCGGCCGGGAGCAGCTGGTGATCGGCACGGCGGTGGGCAACCGGCCGCGCGGCTGCGAGGACACCGTCGGCATGTTCGTCAACACCGTTCCGCTGCGGCTGCGCCTGGATCCCGGGGCGCCAGCGCAGGACGCGATGGACGAGGTGACCGACACCCTCTTCCGTGCCCTGCCGCACCAGGGGACGCCGGTGCAGGAGCTGACACGGGCGCTGGGCCTGCACACGTCGGGCGCGGACAACCCGCTGTTCAGCGTCATGTTCAGCGCGCACGACGCGGAGCTGCCCGAGATCGGGGTCCCCGGTCTGGAGGTCTCGCTGTTCGAGGGGTTCAACACCGGCACGACGCGCTTCGACCTCGACGTGGTGCTCATCCCCGACGACCGGCGCGGGGTCGGCCCCCGGTCCGGGGTGCCCGGGATGCTGCTGGTGTGGGACTACGACGCCGACCTCTTCGATCCGGAGACGGTGCGGCTGCTGGCCGACCGGTTCCTGGAGCTGCTGCGGGCCTATCTCCGGGCGCCGGGCACGGCGCTCGCGGAACTCGCGCCGCCCGCCGCCCCCGGGCCGCTGCCGCCCGTGCACCCCGCCGTGGGGGAATCCGGGCCGCTGGATCCGCTCGCCGCTCACGACCCTTCCCTGCCCGCGCTGTTGGCCGGGGCCCGCCGCGTGACGTACGGGGAGCTCGACGAGCGGGTCGCCGCGCTCGCCGGGCGGCTGCGGGCTGCGGGGGTACGGGCCGGGCAGCCGGTGGCGGCGGTGCTGCCGCGCGGCGTGGACTCGGTGGTCGCGCTGCTGGCCTGCCTGCGGACCGGTGCCGTGTACTGTCCGCTCTCGCCGAACGATCCGCCCGCCCGGCTGCGGCTCCTGCTGGAACGGCTGCGCCCGGCCCTGGTGTTCGCCTCCGCGCAAGGGGCCCCGTCCCTGCCGGGCCACCTGCCGACGGCCACGGTCGACGACGCCGAACTGCCGCCAGCGCAGCCCGCCGAGGCCGTGCCCGGCGTGTACGTCATCCACACCTCGGGCTCGACCGGCGTGCCCAAGCCCGTCGCCGTCGGCCGGGCGGCGCTGGTCAACCACATGACGGGTACGGCCGAGCGGTTCGGAATGACGGCCGGGGACCGGGTGCTGCTGTTCGCGCAGCCGTCGTTCGACGTGGCGCTCGAAGAGGTGCTGCCCTCGCTGTACGCGGGAGCCTGCCTGGTCGTACCCGATCGGGACGTGCCCACGGGGTCCGAACTGGCGGACCTGCTGGTCTCCGCGCGGGTGTCGGTGGCGAACCTGCCGACGAGCTACTTCCTGGCCACCCGCGAGGAGTTGCTGGCCCCGCTGCGGGAGGGCCACTGGTCGCCGAGGCTGCTGGTGCTGGGCGGCGAACGCGTCCCAGCGGACGCGCTGCGCGACGTGCTCGGCACCCGGGTGCGGGTGCTCAACGTCTACGGGGTGACGGAAGCGGCGATCAGCTCCACCGTCCACGAGATCACCGAGGACGATCTCGCGACGGGCGGGGAGATCCCGCTCGGCACCGAACTGCCCGGCGAGCGCGTCCTCGTGCTCGACGCAGGGCTGCGGCCGCTGCCGGACGGCGCCGTCGGTGAACTGGCCGTCGCCGGCGCGGGGCTGGCCGACGGCTACGTCGGCAATCCCGAGGCCACGGCCGCCCGGTTCGTGCGCGTGGACGCGCTCGGCGGCGAACGGGTCTATCTGACGGGCGACCTGGGCTACCGGGGCCGCGACGGGCGTCTGCGCTTCCTCGGCCGCCGGGACAACCAGGTCAAGCTGCGCGGCTACCGCATCGAGCTGGAGGAGGTCGAGGCGGCGGCCTCGGCGGTGCTCGGCGGCCGTTCGTGCGCCGTCGTCCTGGACCGCGAGGCCCCCGGCGGCCCGCGCCTGGTCGGCTTCCTCGACGGTACGGACCACCAACAGGCCGTGGACGAGGGCACGTTGCACACCGAGCTGGGCCGGCGCCTGCCCGGCGCGCTCGTGCCGGGCACGTGGGTGCGGCTGGAGAGCATGCCGACGCTGGCCGGCGGCAAGCCCGACCGGGCGGCGCTCGCGCGGCTGGCGGCCGGCCTGAAGCAGGCGCCCGCAACGGAGCCGACGGGGCAGCGGGCTTGCCGCGGCTTCGCCGATCCCGCCGTCGCGCTGCTCGCCGAGGGCTGGCGCGAGGTGCTGGGCCACGACGGCTTCGAGGAGTCCTCGGACTTCTTCCACAGCGGCGGACACTCGCTGCTGGCCGCGCAGTTGGCGTCCTGGCTGGAGCCCCGGCTGGGCACACGCCCGCCACTGCGGCTGATCTTCCGCCACCCGGTGCTGGCCGACCAGGCCCGCGCTCTCACCGGTCTCGCCCCGCAGGCCGTCCCCGCTTCCCTTTCCCAGGAAACCCGATGAACGACATACGCACCACCACTGATCCGCGCGACGGGCTGCCGAGCGTGGCCCACGGCGCGCCCCTGCCCGCGTCCGCCGCGAGCGGGGTGCTCGCCCTCTTCGAGGAGTGGGTGAGCCGCTCCCCGGACGCCCCGGCCGTGATCGACGGCCCGCACCGCTGGACGTACCGCGAACTGTCCGTCGCCGCCGACGAATTGAAGGGCGCACTGGACGGGCGGGTGGGGCCCGGTGAGCTCGTCGGGGTCTGCCTGGACCGCTCGGCCGCGCTCGTGGTGACCGCGGTCACCCTCGCCCGGATCGGCGCCGTGTATCTGCCGCTGGGCCCGCGCCCCGGTGAGCGCCGCGTCGCCACGGTCGCCGAGGACATCGGTGTCGTCTGCCTCATCGGTGACCCCGCCGTCCTGCCGGAGCGGCACCGCGCGGCCGAGCAGGTCGCGCTGCCGCTGCCGCGCGAGGGCGCGAACGCGGCCGCCACCGTGGTCGCCGCCTTCGCCCCGCCCGCGCCGGACGCGCTGCCCGCCCCGCCCGGCGCCCTGTACGCGGTCCTCACCTCGGGTTCCACCGGGCGCCCCAAGGCGGTCGCCGTCGCGGAACCCGCGCTGGCCGCGCTCACGGCCTGGTGGCGCGCCGAGACGGGTCTGGCGCCCGGCGACCGGCACACCCTGCTGATCGGTGTCGCCTTCGACCCGCACGTCCTGGAGGTGTGGGCCGGGCTGACCTCCGGCGCGGCCCTGGTGCCCGCGCCGGACGCGGTCCGCTGGGACCCCGCGCTGCTCGTCGACTGGTGGCGCGAGGCCGGTATCACCGTCGCGGTCACGGCCACGCCCACCGTCGAGCCGCTCCTGGACCGGCCCTGGCCGCAGGACCTGCGCGTACGGCACATCTCCGTCGGCGGCGACCGCCTGCGCCGCCGGCCGGGCCGTGACGTCACCGCCACCGTGCACAACGCCTACGGGCCGGCCGAGGCCACCGTCATCACCACGCACCAGCCCCTGCGGGCCGGCGACCCGGACGTCGACAGCGACACCCCGCCGTCGATCGGCCGCCCCGTAGCGGGCGCGACCGTCGCCGTCACCGACACGTCCGGGCAGGTCGTCCCCCGCGGCGAGCAGGGCGAACTGCGCATCGGCGGCACGGGACTGGCCCTCGGCTATCTGGACCCGGAGCTCACCGCACGCCGGTTCGCCGCGCCGCCCGCCTGTCCGGACCTGGCGGGCACGCAGCGGATGTACCGCACCGGCGACCGGGTCCGGATGCTCGCCGACGGGCGGCTGGAGTTCCTCGGCCGCCTCGACGACCAGGTGAAGATCAGCGGGATGCGGATCGAACCGGCCGAGGTGGAGGCCGCGTTGGAGCAGGACCCGGCCGTGCGCTCCGCCGTCGTCACCGCGCCGCGCTCCGAGGACGGACGCGCACGGCTCGTCGCCCACGTCGTCCCCGCCGCCGGGGCCGCCCCCACGGCGGAGCGGCTGCTCGCCGCCGTACGGGCGTGGCTGCCGGAGCAGGCGGTGCCCTCGGCCGTGCGGATCGTGGACGCCTTCCCGCTGGACGCCAACGGGAAGGTGGACCGCGCCGCCCTGCGCAAGGCCGAGGAGACGCCGACTGTCGCGCCGGCTCCCGCACTTGCCGTCGCCGACGCCGACGCCGCGTCCGACAGCGAGCAGCTGATCCTGCGCACGGCACGCGACCTGCTCGACCGGCCCGGACTCGCACTCGACGAGAGCCTCGCCGGGGCGGGCGCGACGTCCCTGACCGTCGCCCGGCTCCTGGCCGCCGTCGAGCAGGAGACCGGGACACGGCTGCGGGCCCCCGAGGTGCTGCGGCAGCCGGACCTGCGCGCGGTCGCGGCCCTGCTCGGCAAGCGCCGTACGGACGCGGGGAGCTGACATGCCGTACACCGCACCCACCCCTGCGAAGGACGCCCCCATGGACCGGTCGCACCTCACCGACATGCCGTCACTGGTCGCCCACTACGCGCGGCACACCCCCGACGCGCTGGCCGTCGCGGACGGCGACACCGCCCTCACCTACAATCAACTCGACGTCTTTTCCCGTCAGTTGGCCGCCCATCTGCGGGAGCAGGGCGTGCGCCCCGGTGACCGCGTCGCGCTGCTGATGCCGCGTTCGGCCCGTACGGTCGTCGCGCAGCTCGCCCTGTGGCGGGCCGGCGCGGCGTGCGTACCACTCGATCCGGCGCACCCGCGCGCCCGTACCGAGGCGATGCTCGCCGGATCCGGGGCCGGGCTGACCCTCGGCGACAGCAAGCTGCTCGAAGCCGCCGAGGGCCTCGGGGCGTGTCTCGCCCTGCCCGAGGCGCCGCTGCCCGCGTTCCCCGGCATCCCGGAGGCCGCGCCCGGCCCGGACGCCACCGCGCTCGTGCTGTTCACCTCCGGCTCCACCGGTACGCCCAAGGGGGTGGCCCTCACCCACGGCGCCGTCGCGCGCATGGCCTCGGACGCGTCCTGCATCACCGTCACCGCACGGGACCGGGTGCTGCTGCACTCCCCCGCCACCTTCGACGCCTCCACCTTCGAGACGTGGGCGCCGCTCGCGCGCGGCGCGGCCGTCATGGTGTGCCCTGTGGCACGGCCGTCGCTGGAGGATCTGGCCCGGCAGGTCGAGCGGCAGGGCGTCACCGTCGCCTTCTTCACCACGGCGCTCTTCCACCAGCTCGCCGCCCGCCGTTCCCGGCTGTTCTCCGTGCTGCGCACCGTGGTGGTGGGCGGCGAGACCCTGTCGCCCCGTCATGCGCGCGCCGTACTGCGGGAGTTCCCCTGGATCCAGCTCGTCAACGGCTACGGCCCGACCGAGGCCACGACCTTCGCCACCACGCACCGGGTCACGGACGCGGACTGCGACGGGCCCGTGCCGATCGGCCGGCCCGTGGCCGGTGCCACGGCCCGGGTCCTGGGCCAGGACGGGCAGCCCGTCCCCGCCGGTGAACGCGGCGAACTGTGGGTCGGCGGCGGCCGGCTGGCCACCGGGTACAGGGGGCAGCCGGAGCTGACCGCCGAGCGCTTCGTCGACCACCCCGTGTACGGGCGGCTGTACCGCACCGGCGACGTGGTGTCGGTCCGCCCGGACGGCGTGCTCGACTTCCACGGGCGCACCGACGACCAGGTCAAGGTGCGCGGCTTCCGCATCGAACCGGGCGAGATCGAGCACGCGTTGCGCACACAGCCCGAGGTGGACGACGCGGCCGTCACGGTACGCCGCCCCACTCCCGACGACGCCCGCCTGGCCGCCTTCGTGGTGGCGGCACCCGGCCCGGTACCCCGCGCGCACACGCTGCGCTCCCGGCTCGCCGGACTGCTGCCCGCCCATCTCGTACCGGACGAGATCACGGTCGTCGAACGGCTGCCACTGACCCCTTCGGGGAAGGTGGACCGCCGAGCCCTCGCCGAGGGCAGAGCGGGGGGCACGGCACGGACGGGGCTCCGCCCCGAGGAGGCGAGGCGCGCAGCGGCGCCCACGACACCTGCCCGACCCGCCACGACCGGGCCCGAGACCCCACAGGCCGCACCCCCGCCCGCCCCGGCCACCGCCGGGCCCGGCTCCCCCCTGTCCCCGCTCCAGCAAGTCGTCGCCGGCATCTGGAGCCGTGCCCTCGGTCGTGACGTGTCGTCCCCCGACGACGACTTCCTCGCCCTCGGCGGGCACTCCCTGCTCGCGCTCGGTATCGCCGACGACCTCCGTGAGGATCTCGGTGTCGAGCTGTCCCTCGCCGATTTCTTCGCCACCCCCACGGTCGCCGCGCACGCCGCACTGGTCGAACGCGCCCTGCTGGCCGTCCACAGCGATCCGCGCCCCACCTCCGAGGACTCCGATGGCCACTGACACCACCGCCGCCCTGCAGGAGGAACTCCTGCGCCGCGCCCGCGCCGCCGCCCGCCCGCAGGCCCCGGAGGCCGCGCGGCCCCGTGCCGGCGGGCCCGCCCCGCTCTCGCGTGCCCAGCGCCGCATGTGGCTGATGGAACGTCTCGGCCCGGGCGGCGACGCCCGCTACAACGTGCCGTTCGCCACCCGGCTGCGCGGACCGCTCGACCTCGACGCTCTCGCCGCGGCGCTGACCGCGCTGGTCGGCCGGCACGAGATCCTGCGGACGCGGTACGGACAGCGCGACGGCGCCCCGTACCAGGAGCCGCTCCCCGCGCCGGCCTCGTTCGCGGTGCGCGTGGTGGAGACGGAGGGTGACGGAATGGACCTCCTCGCCGAGGAGGCCGACCGGCCCTTCGACCTAGCTCAGGGCACGCTCCCGCGTGCCCTGGTCCTGCGGCACGGACCGCAGGACCACACCCTCCTCCTGATGTTCCATCACATCTCCATCGACGGGCCGTCGTTGGAGACCGTGGCCGAGGAGCTGGTCCGGCTGTACACGGCGGCCCGGGAGGGCCGTCCCCTCCGGGAGCCGGAGCCGCCGCAGTACGGGCCGTACGCGCGCCGCGAGAACGAGCGGGCCGGCGCCCTCGGCGCGGGGCTCGACCACTGGGCCGGCCGGCTGGCCGGAGCGACCCCGCTGCCCCTGCCCCAGCCGACCGGGACGGGCGCGGCGGGAGCCGCGACCCGCGTCGTGCCGCTGGACACGCACGTCCTGCCGGCGCTGCGCGAGCTCGGCACCGGGCACCGCGCCACGTTGTTCACCGTGGCCCTCGCCGCCGCGTTCGCCGCGCTGCACCGGCTGACGGGCCAGGACGACCTGCTGATCGGCTGCGCGGGCACGCACCGCGAGGGCCGGGACATGCGCGGTCTGGTCGGCCTGTGCGTCAACACCCTTCCGGTGCGCGTCGATCTGTCGGGCGACCCCGCGTTCGGCGAGGTGCTGGACCGGGTGCGGGACGCGCTGCTCGACGCGCAGCAGCACCGTGCCGTGCCGTTCGATCTGATCCTGGAGCGGCTGGGCGCCGGGGCGCGGGACGCCTCCGGCACGGCGCTGGTGCGGGTGACCTCGGACGTCCTGGGCGAGCCCACCGCGCTGCGGCTGCCGGACACCACGGCCGAGGCCGTCGAACTCGACCAGTCCGACGCCAAGTTCGACCTGTCGTTCGGGGTGCTCGACACCGGTCGTCCGGCGGCGCTCGTCCACTATCGCCGCTCCGCCCTGGACGAGGCGACGGGCAGTCGGCTGGGTGAGGCGTTCGCCGGGCTCCTGGAGGCGGTCGCGGCGGACCCCGCGATCCGGTTGTCCCGGCTGCCGGGCGCGGTGGCGCCCGTAGGGGCGGACGGCGACGGTCATCCGGCGGAGTCCCTGCTCCGTTCCCATCCGCAGGTCGCCGAGGCCGTCGTGCCGCAGCCTGCCCCCGAAGGTCCGCTGCTGGCGTACGCGGTGCTGCGGAGCACCACGGACGGCCCGTCGCCCGCGCAGTTGCGGGCCCGGCTGCGGGCCGCGCTCGCGCCCGGGCTCGTACCGGCCGCGGTGATGCTGCTGGACTCGATGCCGCGTACGGAGCGGGGGACGGTGGATACGGCGCGGCTGCCGGGCGCCCCGGTGGCGCCCGTTCCCGAGGGCCCCCGGGCCACCGCCGTGACAGCGGCTTTCGCCGCACTGCTGGACCAAGTTCCCGGCCCCGACGACGACTTCTTCGTACTCGGCGGGCATTCGCTGACGGCCGTTCAGCTGGCCGAGCGGCTGCGGAAGGAGCTGGGACTGCCGTTGAACGGGCTGGACGTCATGCAGGCCCGCACCCCGCGCGGCCTGACCGCGCTGCTGGAGGAACGCGCGCGGCAGCGGGCGGCCACGCCACGGGCTGCGGCCCGGCCGCGCGCGACGCGTCCCGGCACGGTGCTGGTGACCGGTGCCACGGGCGGCGTGGGCTCCTTCGTCCTGCGTGAACTCGCCGCCCGGGGACGGCCGGTGCTCGCCCTCGCCCGCCCGGAGTCGGCCCATCTGGTGGCCGGTGACGGGGTGGAGGCCGTCGAGGGCGACCTCACCGACCTGGACTCCCTGCGCGCGGCCGTCGCCGGCGCCGACGCGGTGATCCACGCGGCCTGCACCTTCACCCGCCCCGAGGTGGACGTGGCGGCGATGGAGGCGATGGTCGGGGCGTGGTCCCGCGGCCCGTTCGTCTTCGTCAGCAGCGTGGACGCCTACGGGCGCCCCACGGCGTCGGAGGTGGCCGAGGAGTCCCCCTCCCACGCGCCCCTGAGCCCGTACGGGCAGGCCAAGCTCGACTGCGAGCGGATGCTGCTGCGGGCGGCGGGCACCGGGGGCCGGGGCGGCGCGAGCGCGGTGCGCTCCCCGCTGGTCTGGGGCGCGCACGACCGGCTGCGCGACCAACTCCGCTGGGGCGCCACCGGGTTGCTCTACCAGGCCGCCGCGCACGGCCGTCCGATCGTGCTGCCGGGGCCCGGCGCCGGCGGCCGCGACTGGTACGGCGCGCCGTGGGTGCACGGCGCGGCCCTGGCGCGCGCCGTCACCGCGTGTCTGGACACGCCCGTCCACGGCGTCGCCAACGCGGTGAGCGGACACGTCGCCTGGCCGGACCTGGCCGCCCGGCTCGTGGCCCTCCTCGGCAGCGACAGCCGCGTCGAGTGCGGCGACGAAGTGCACCCGGACCTCGACCACCCCTGGCACTACCGCACCGACCGGCTGGCGGACGCGCTGCGTCCGCTGCCCGGTGAGGAGTTGGACGCGGTACTGGCGTCGATGATCTCCGGGTGAGGATTCGGGGTGGCCTCACTCACACGAGTGAGGCCACCCCGATCCGGGCCTTTTATCGGCACATTGCCGCTTCCATGGACGAGTTGCCCAGAGGCCGGGAACGCGTCGGGAGGGGCCGGTTTGGAACGCCGCATGTTTCACCGTCGACTGCTCGCACTGGGCGGACTCACCGCGTCCGGTGGGCTGTTGGGGATGCCGCCGGTCATGGCGGCCGCCACGGAGCGCCTGAGCATGGTGTGCCGCCGGTCGGTGGTGGAGTACGGGCTGCCGCCCGCCGAGGAGACGCACGAGATCGTCAAGGTGCCCGGCCGGCCGATGGCGCTGGTGTCCCAGATGTCCAGCAGCCGTCTGGTGAAGCTGGCTCTGGACCCGGGCACCGAGCGGGTGACGGCCGTCAGCGCGTTCCCGCTGGGGCCGCCGGCGGCGATGCTGCACGGCCTGGCGGTCTCCGCCCGCCACCCCGGGAGGATCTGGGCCACGCACGAGGGCGGCGACCGCCTGCTGCTGGTGGACCCGAGGGCGGACGCGCTCGATGCCGCGCCGCGCGTCGAGCGGGAGATCGCCGTTCCGGGCGGCGGCCGGGGCCCGCACTACGTCAGTGAGTACGGTGACGTGCTGTGGGTGACGCTCAAGGGGAGCGATCAGGTTCTGGCCCTGGACCACACGCGTCCCTCGCGCTTCCGGCTCTTCCCCGCCGCGCACCAGCCCATTTTCGCCGCGCGGCACCCGGTCAGCGGGGACTTCTACGTCAGCCAGGACAGCGCGGGTTCGGTGCTGCGCATCGACCCGCGCAACGGGCGCACGGGGCAGATCCCGGTCCGTACGGAGCGGGGCGGGACGCCCGTCGGGCTGGTCGGCGGGGCGGGGGCCGTCTGGTTCGTCCTGCTCGGCTCCGCGGAGGCCGGGACCGGGACGTTCGGCCGGATCGACGGGGACGGGCGGATCGCCTGGTACCGGCTGAGCAGTCCGCTGGGGCGTACGGCGTCGCTGCTGCACCTGGCCTTCGATCCACCGGGCGCGGCGTACGGGCGGGAGCCCGGACTGTGGCTGCTGGGTTCGTCGATCGTCTGCGACACGGCGCGGGACGTGATCATCCGCGTGCGGTTCGATGCGTCATGGACGCGGGTCGTCGGGGAGGAGTACGCGGCACTGCCCACGCAGCTGTGCAAGGCGCACCGGCTGCTCCCGCTGCAACGGAGCGTGCTGGCAACGGAGTTGACGACCGCCACGGTGGCGCAGCTGACGATGTCCCGGCACTGAGGGCTTCACTGAAGGTCCGCTGAACCGGCTGCGGGTGGAGTCGCGGCCGGGTGCGCCCGGCGGGGCGACGGCGTGCGTCCCGGCCCGTACGCCGCGGCGTTCACCTCCGCATCGCGCTGTACCACCGCACGCGCCGCGCCGGAACCCCGGCTCCCGTGGACACTCGGAGCGCCGGGTTCCCGACACCGAGGAGGCGCATGATGCACGGCATAGCCAAGAGGCTGGGGACGTGGGCGGGTTCGGCCGCCCTGGTGGGAGCGGCGGTGCTGACGGGGCCCGCCGCCGGGCAGGCGCACGCGGCCGCAGGTGACCTGGCCTGTTCCGGGCAGTTCACGATGACGTTCACTCCGGGGCTCACGCCGGGCGGTTCCGCGACGCTCAACGTCTCGGCCTCCCTGAGCAAGTGCTCCTCGCCCAACGGCTACTATTCCACCCTGCAGTCCGCGACCGCCACCGCGAGCGGGACCGCCACCAGCAACAGCAACGGCAAGGGCCCGTGCGGCGTCCTGTTCAGCGGCAGTGGCACCGGCACCCTGACGTGGTCCCCCGCGAACACCAAGAGCTCGATCCAGTTCACGGTGAACACCGACCCCACCAACGGGACCGTCACCTTCCACTGCGTCATCACCAACGGCACGCTGGTGAACGACTCGGACGCGGTGGCGCCGGCCATCTCCGGGATGCGGTGCAGCACCAACGGCGGGCTGCAGAGCCTGAGCGCGACCGTGGGGGTCGCCTTCTCCTGACCGCCGCCCCCTGACCGCCTGCGCGGCGGGGCCCGGCGGCCGAGGTGCCGCCGGGCCCGAGGGGCGTCACACGCGCCACGCGCGCAGCCGTACGGCGGCTTCGTGGAGGTCGGCCTTGCGGTCCTGGATCTCGCGGACCAGCTCGACCAGCCCTCCGTACGGCGGGTCGATCCCTTCGCCGGACTGGTACAGGTACGCGACGGCGACCTGGCAGGCGTACAGCGAGTTCCGGTGCGGCAGCGGCTCCAGGCGGACCAGCGTGTGCAGCAGCGCCGCCGCCCGCCACGCGGCGTCGGGTTCACCTGCCGAGGGGTGCGGGATACGGGTCCTGTGCCGCGCCACCGCCGCGACGAGCGCCGAGTAGTCGGCGACCGTCACGTCCTCGGGCACGGCCTGCTCCTGGACATCCAGCAGCCACGCCACGTCCACATGAAGGACCACGCTCAGGCCGCCTCCGCACCGCGGGCGCCACGCGCCGGGGGCACCTCGTCCGGAAAGGCCCGGTCGAACTCCTCCCGGTGCTCCTGCCCCCACGCCACGGCGTGGCGGACGAACTGGCGCCGCTGGTGCTCGCGGACCGACAGGTCGTGCACGTACTGCTTCAGGGACTTGCCCTCGGCGGCCGCCGCGGCGCGGACCGCTTCGAGCTCCTCCTCGGTGAAGGTCACGTTCAAGGACGGCATGCCGCGATGGTACCTACTTGGTACCACCGGGGCCAGCCCCTCCCGCCACCCCGCCGAAATGTCCGGCATTTCAGTAATTGACAGCGTGTCAGCCGCACGTTTGACTCTGTGCCCGCCGACGGCGCGGCGACGGAACCGCACCGGCGCCCCTTCCGACCCACCCCCTGGAGGCAAGCCGTGCCCGGACCCCGACACCGCGGACCGCGGCGGCGTTTCCGTGGCCGGGCGGCCTTCGTCGCCGCGCTGGGTCTGGCCGTCCTGCCGGTACGGCCGCTGCCGGCCCAGGCCTTCGCCGCCGAGGCCCTGCCCGCCCTGGTGGCCGACCCCGCCGCGCTCGTCGATCCGCTCATCGGGACGTCCGGCGGCATCAACACCTTCCCCGGGCCCGACATGCCGTTCGGCATGCTGCAGTGGGGTCCGGACACCGTGCCCGACCGCCCCGACGGCGGCGGCTACGCGTACGGGGCCGACAGGCTCTCGGGTTTCAGCCTCACGCATCTGTCGGGGCCGGGCTGTCCGGCGGCCGGGGACGTTCCCGTCCTGCCGGTCACCGGACCCCTCTCGGGTCAACTCACCGACGCCTCCACCGGGTTCCGGCACGCCGACGAGCACACCGGTGTCGGCTCGTACGCCGTGACCGACGCCTCGGGCGTCACCACCGAGCTGACCTCGGCCACCCGGGCCGGGCTGGGCCGCTTCACCTTTCCCGGCGCGGACGCCTCCCGGCTGCTGTTCAAACTCAAGGGCGGCGCGACCCGGATCGACGGCGCCCGCGCCCGTCTGGTCGGCGACCGCGAACTCGTCGGCTCGGTCGACAGCGGCCACTTCTGCGGCGCCGGAAACCGCTACACCCTCCACTTCGACTTCCGCTTCGACCGGCCGGTCACCGGCAGCGGCAGCCGGCAGGGCCGGGTCGTCGACCCGGGCGCCACATCCGCCGACGGGCCGGCCGACGGCATGTACCTGGACTTCGACACGTCCGGGAGCAGAACGGTCACCGCGGCCGTCGGCGTCTCGTACACCGACGACGCGGGCGCCGCCGCGAACCTGGAGCGGGAGATCGGAAGCCGGGGCTTCGCTGATCTGCGGCGCGCGAACCGGGACGCGTGGAACTCCCTCCCGGGCTTCTGTCCGGAGGCGCCCGGTACGGACACCCTGGTGCTGGGCAGTCCGGCCTCCCCCCCCCGTACGGAGATCGCCCTGGCCGGCGGCCGCACCCTGCGCATCCTGGCCCCGCAGGCGGCACCCGACGCCCCGTACGTGCGGGCTCTGCGCGTCAACGGCCGCTCCTGGCAGGCCCCTTGGCTGTCCTTCGCGGCCCTGCGGGACGGCGCCACCCTCGACCACACCCTGGGCACCACGCCCGACACCCGCTGGGGCTCCGCCCCGCCGCCGCGCCGCCCTCGGACTCCGGGTCGGCCGAAAGTTGACACGGAAACGGCCAAAAGGCCGAGGACCGAGGTTCTCGCCGCGTGAAACCCTGGTTCTGCCCCTACCCGGCCCCGTACCCGGCCAGTGCGGCCCCGTACGCGGCAGGACAGGAAGAACCGAGAGCCGACCACGATGGAATCCACCCGAGCCTTCGGCGTCCTCGCACGCCTCGCCGCGCGGCGCGTACTGACCGCCGACCGTGTCGCCGCCGCGAAGTGGGTCTCCGGCCGGAGCATCGACGACCCGGCCCGTGAGCGGCAGGTCCTCGACGCCGTGGACGTCCGGGCCCGCGAGCTCGGTATCGACCGGGCCGACGCGCGGCGGATCATCGGCGACCAGATCGAGGCCAGCAAGCTCGTCCAGCGGCGCCTGCACGAGCACTGGCGGAACAACCCCCGGGAGGCCCCGACAGCGGGCCCGGACCTCGGGCGGGTCCGCGAAGAGATCAGCCGTATCGACGCCGAGCTGCTGACCGCCCTCCGCCGGGCCCGGCCTGTCCCGGCGGCGGCCGGGGCCGCGGGCGCGTGCGCCCGGACCAGGGCCGACGTGGCCGGGGAACTCCTGCTCGGCGACCCCTACCGGCAAGGGCTGCGCCGCGCGCTGCGCGGGCTCTGCGGCACGCGGGACCCGGGGGCCTCCCCGGACGGGCGCTGACGGCCTGCCTTCCGGGCCGGCCCGCCCGCACCGCTCTCCGCACCGCTCTCCCGCGAGCGACAAGAACTTCTCCGACTTCTCCAGCTTCTCCACGCGAAGGATCGAGGAAATGGAATTCCGGCGTCTCGGCCGCAGCGGCCTGTCCGTCAGCGCCATCGCCTACGGCAACTGGTTCACCCACGGCTTCCAGCTCCAGGAGGAGCAGGCCCGGTCCTGCGTGCGGGCCGCGCTCGACGCCGGCATCACGAGCTTCGACACGGCGGACATGTACTCCGAGACCCGCGCCGAGGCCGTACTCGGCCGTGTCCTCGCCGGTCAGCGGCGGGAGGGCGTGGAGATCTTCACCAAGGTGTTCTGGCCGACCGGGCCCGGGGCGAACGACAAGGGCCTGGGACGCAAGCATGTCGTCGAGTCGTGCCACGCCTCCCTGCGCCGGCTGCGGACCGACTACGTCGACGTCTACCAGGCGCACCGGTTCGACCGCACGGTGCCGCTGGAGGAGACGATGCTGGCCTTCGCCGACCTGGTGCGGCAGGGCAAGGTCCTGTACATCGGGGTCTCGGAGTGGACGGCCGAGGAGATCTGCCGGGGCGCCGAGCTCGCCCGTGAGCTGAAGGTCCCCTTCGTCTCCAACCAGCCGCAGTACTCGATGCTGTGGCGGGTTCCCGAGGCCCAGGTGATCCCGGCGTGCCGCCGGGCAGGGGTGGGGCAGCTGGCCTGGTCACCGCTCGCACAGGGGGTGCTCACGGGCAAGTACGCGCCGGGGCAGCGGCCGCCCGCCGGCTCCCGCTGCTCGTACGACGCCTACAACCCGTTCATCGACGCGCTCGTCAAGGACGAGGTACTCGCCGCGGTGCAGCGGCTGCGGCCGCTGGCCGAGGAGGCGGGGCTGACCCTCGCGCAGCTCGCCCTGGCCTGGGTGCTGCGCAACCCGGACGTCTCCTCGGCGGTCATCGGCGCCTCCCGGCCCGAACAGATCGCGGAGAACGTGAAGGCCGTCGGCGTGCGGCTCGACGAAGACCTGCTGAGCGCGATCGACGAGGCCCTCGACGGCGTCGTCCAGGACGACCCCCGCCTCACGGTCTCCGTGGGTTCGCCGTCCCGCACCACGGAGTGACTACTGGGCTGTCAGTGCGGAAGAAGGCACGAGGCTCCGGAGGGGATGCCGGGCGAATTCGGGACTGTCCACGCACTCCAGTATCCGGGTGATCCCGGCAAGGTTCTTCCGGTCGGCTTCGAGGCGGCGCTCGACTTCGCGCAGGGTCTCCTCGCACTCCTTGGCCTTGTGCGAGAGGCAGAACGTACGGAAGAGATGCAACTCCTTTCGCAAGGACCGGGCCGTCTCCTCGCCCTCGTCCACCGCTTCCTGGTACGAGATCCGTGCCTGGCGGGCGCTCCCGATCCCTCCCGGTTTGTGGAGGAACACCACCGCGTCACAGATGTCCAGCTCCTGCCGTACCCGCTCAAGGAGGGCCCGCAGGTCGGGCGAGCAGTCCTCCGCACCCGACATGCCCTGGTAGTGGAGCAGCAAGTCACGTGTCTTCGTGAGCTGTCCGGTCCTCTTCCTGAGGTCCGCGCGGCTCCTCGCCACCCAGAACTTCCCCTCCCCGAGCCCTTTGTGCACGGCCAGCACGGTGCCGAGGCGTTTCGCCTCGTCCCTGTCGAACTTCTCCAGGGCATTCAACTGGGCCCGGTACCCCTCCCGTTGCTCCCAGTACACGCTCGCGTTCGGGAAATCCCGCGTCTTCTGCGCCTTCTTGTAGCGCTTGTCCCACATGATGAATCCGTCGGAGACCGTCTTGCAGTACTCGGGATATCCGAGAAACGCCACCTTGGTGATCGCCTCGTATGCCTGAAGGAGGTCGGTCTTCTGCTGCGCCAAGGGCTCCTGGCTGCTGGACAGTTCCTTGTTCAGGGCTCGCAGCCGACGTCTGTCGGCGAGTATCAGGGAGGCCCAGAACCGGTCGAGCTCAGCGCGCTCGTTCTCCTGCCGCAACGTGGCCGTGTCCACTCCGCGCGCTCGCGCCTCCATGACCGTCCGGACCGTCTCACTGGTGGGCTCGAAGCCCGCGTGCAGACTGCCACGAGCGGGAACGTCCGAGATCCGCGGCAGGTCCAGCACGGGAAAGATCCCGCCGACCGCCGTGAACGGCCGGGTGGTCAGCAGCGAGCCGTACCGGAAGTCCTCACCGTCCAGCCAGTCACCGGCCGCGTCGACCACGTCCCAGGCGCCGAACAGGTCGACGAGACCGGCCGGAGTCAGGGAGCGGAGCCACTCCGCCGCGGCGAGCACGGCCCGTACCGCATGCTCCCCCACGTGCGCGACCGCACCCGCCCCCTGCCCCAGCAGGGCCTGTACACCCTCGGGATCCAGCCCCGCTCGTCGCAGCGCACCGCTCCCCGCCCGCGCCACGACGCCTGCACCCGGCATTTCCGCGATCCGCTCCGCCAGATCACCGGCATCCACGTTGCGGGCCGCGTACGCCAGCGGCAGGGCCAGCCCCGACCACGGCCCCAGCCAGCGGCTTCCGGCGAACGCGGCCAACCCCCCGGCGAACGGCGCCCAGTTGCTCCTGTGGAACGCCAACGCCCCCGCCGCCCCCAGCGCGGGCCACCCACCGCCCAGTACCGGCAGGTGGTACAGCCCCCACGCCACCCCCGCACCACCGACGGCAGGCAACTCCACGCCGCTGCGCTCCACCGCGCCCTCGGCCCACCCCACGGCCTCCGCCAACGGCCACAGATTCCAGTGGTCGATCAGCTGCCACGCCAGCCGGTCCCCGTTCGCGGCCGCGCTGAAGAGGCCCCGGGCCCACGTGCCGAGGCAGTCCGCCGCCGCGAGTCCGGCAGTCGCCACGTGCTCCCCGGCCTGCGCGGCAGCAGCACCGGCCCCCTGCCCGAGCAGCCGCAGCAACTCCCCGAAGCCCGCCGGGTCCACGCCCGCCCGCTCCAGCCCTCCCCGCACCGCCCCGGTCACGGCTCCCACGCCCGGCAGACCTCCGGCGAGTCCGGCCGCTCGACCGACGTCGACGTTCCGCGCCGCGTACATCAACGGCAGTGCGACGCCTCCCCACGGCCCCAGCAGTCCGCTCCCCACGAGCGCCGTCGCTCCCCCGGCCAGCGGTGCCCACGTGCTCCTGTGGAACGCCAGGGCCCCCGCCGCTCCCAGAGCCGGCCACCCGCCGCCCAGCAACGGCAAGTGGTACAGCCCGAGCGCCAGCCCCGCACCACCGATGGCAGGCAGCTCCACCCCGCTCCGTTCCACCGCCCCCTCGGCCGAGTCCACGGCCTCCACCACCGGCCACAGATCCAGTCGTTCGACCAGCCGCCACGGCAGGCTGTCCTGTTCTGCCGTGGGCCCGGCGGGTTGTTGCGGACGGGGCCGGTGCCGGTGGACCGGCCCGGGTTGCCGGGTGCTGCGCGTGGGCGGCGATACGTGGACGAGTTCGTTCGGCATGAGGCTGCACCTGCCCGGAGTTCCGGCGATTTCCTGTCAACGGCGGGAGAACACAGTGGACTTGTCCACCGCACCTCCACTGTCGCCCACTCAAATCCACCGTGAGCTCGGCATTTCGTCTCGATGCGCCTCCACCTTCCGACAGATGCAAGGGCGACGATGGACGGATCGTTCGCCCGCTTCGCGCACGTGAGAGTTGAGGAAGGTCCTGCGCATCGCCGAAGGGACGGGAGCAACGTCCCGAAGGAAAGAGAGAGATGATCAAGGTAGTGCTCGTCGACGACGACAGCATCATCCGACAGGGTCTGACGACCATTCTGGAATCCGCCGCCGGCATTCATGTGGTCGCCCAGCTCAACGACGGGACGAAAGTCCTGGAAGCCGCCCGCGCTCTGCAACCCGATGTCGTGCTGATGGACATCCGGATGCCGCACACGGACGGTCTGGCGGCCACGTCGGCCCTGACGTCGGAGCTGAGCGACGCTCCCGCGGTCATCGTGCTGACCACCTTCGGCCAGGACGAGTACGTGCGCTCCGCCCTGCGCGCCGGCGCGGCGGGTTTCCTGCTCAAGGACAGCGAGCCGGAAGAACTGGTACGGGCGATCCGGACCGTTCACGCGGGTGAGGCGATGCTCTCCCCGGCCGTCACCCGGTGTCTGATCGAGTCGTACACCGCCCTCCCTTGCCCCACCGAGACGGAACAGCGGGCGCTGGCCTCGCTCAGCCGCCGGGAGCGGGAGGTCCTGGAGGCCGTCGCGGACGGTCTGTCCAATGCCGAGATCGCCGCCGTACTGACCCTGAGCGAGCCCACGGTGAAGACGCATGTGAGCCGGATCCTCGCGAAGCTGGGTGCCGCCAACCGGGTCCGGGCGGCGCTTCTCGCCCACAACGCGCGGCTCAGCAGGCCGCCCCGCGTCCCTTAGCCGGTCCTGCTGCCTGGGCCCGTCTCCGGCAGCGGGATCTCCGCCACCACGCGGAAACCCCCGCCCTCCACCGGCCCCGCGCTGAAGCTCCCCCGCAGCCGCTCGACCCGCTCGCGCAGACCGGCCAGCCCGTGCCCTCCGCTGGGGACCGGGCGGGCGGGGTGGGGGGAATGGCCGTTGCTCACCCGCACCCTGTACACCGTCGAGGAACAGCGCAGCCACACGGTCACCGGTGCCTGCGGGGCGTGCTTGACGGCGTTCGTCAGGGCCTCCTGCACGATCCGGTACACGGTGTGCCGGACGTCGAGGGGGATGCCGCACGTCGGCCGTTCGGCGTCCAGTTCCACGGGGGTGCCGGTCGCCCGGGTGCCCTCGACCAGGCGCTCCAGGGCACGGACGCCCGGCGGCTCCAGCAGCGGCGTCTGTTCCTCGTCGGACGGCCGCAGCACGCCCAGCACGGCGCGCAGTTCCTCCAGGGCCTCGACTCCGCTCCTGCGGATGAGTTCCGCGGTGTGGGCCACCCATTGCGGGCCGCGGTCCGCGCCCATCCTCAGCGCGCCCGCGTGCACCACGGCGTGGGTGACCCGATGGGCCACCACGTCGTGCATCTCGCCCGCGATACGGGCGCGTTCCTCCACCTGCGCGCGTTCGGCGAGCAGCGCCTGTTCGCGTTCGAGACGGGCCGTGTGCTCGGCGAGCGAGACGATACGGATCTCTCCCGCGCGGACGTGGGTGCCCACGACGACGGGGACGACCACGAAGGCGATGGTGTGGGCGACGTGGTAGGAGACGTCCGCGAGCGCGTACCGCGCTCCGTCCAGCCAGGGCGTGAGCACCCCCGTCGCCCCGGCGAGGGCCCCCAGGGCCCAGGCCGAGCGTGCCGAGCCCCGCTGGGCGACGGTGAACAGCGAGCAGACCAGCGCTCCGGGGGCGTGCACCACCCAGTCCCCCGCCAGGGCCGCCGCCGCCACCGCCACGGGGTGGCGCAGCCGGAAGAGCATCAGGGCTCCGAGCGCGGCCGCCGCGAGGGTGGAGAAGCCCGGTGTGCGGGAGACCTGCCAGTGGTCGAGTTCGGAGGACACCTCGGCCACGTTGTAGACGACGGCGCACAGGGCGGGCAGGAGTTCCGCCCGGGAAAACCTCCGGTCGGTGGGAGAACGCGGGATCATGGACCGTTTTTCTGCGGGGTGTCACGGGTGCGGTGCGTGCTGTCGGTGAGCACTCACCTCATCTTCCCGGGGAAAGCCTGCGTGCTTTTTCCTCCTTACGGTTGCCCGTCGTCGTCCGAAGGTCCGGCCTGTTCTCCGACGAAAGTGGCAGAAAGCCGATGCCGGTCACCCGCGGGTGCGCCGAGTTCCGCTGTTCCCGTAATGCCTGCGTGCCGTGTGCCGCGCCGTTCGCTTACGATGCCGCGACGGTCCGGGAGTCCGAGGGCAAGGAACGCGATGATGCCTCTGTCTTTTCCGGCGGGGTCGGGTCTGCGGTTCACCCGGGCGGAGACCCTGCCGGCCCTCGGGGCCCTGGTCTACAGCCTGGCCAGGGTGCTCTCCGGCCCCACCAGCGGGCTGCTCGCGCACCGGCTCGGCGTCGCGGCCGCGATGGCCACGGTGCTGAGCCTGCTGATGGTGTTCCGACTGCGGTATCCCGTGCCGACGGGGGTCGTCGCCGTCGCGGGCGACTGGCTCGTCTACGCGCCCGGGGTCATGCTGCTCGCGCTGTTCACCGTCGCCCAGCAGGGCCGGGTCCGCAGCGCGTGGGCCCTCGGCTCGGTCGCCGCGGTGGCCGGTGCCTGCACGCCCTGGCTGACCGGTGCCACGCCCTACACCCTGACGTTCTGGGGCTATTACCTGGCCCGGACGCTTTCCTACGTCGCCATTCCGGTTCTCGTCGGTGACTTCTTCCGGGCCGGACATGTCCGTATCCTCACGCTGTCCGAATACACTGACCAGCTCGTACGAGAACAACAGCTCCTCGCCGAACGCGCGCAGGTGCAGGAGCGGACCCGGATCGCCCAGGAAATGCACGACGTCGTCGCCCACCGGCTCACCCATGTGGTGATCCACGCCGGGGCTCTGAAAATGCACCCCGACCGGGGGCCGCAATGGGTCGCGGACAAGGCCGAGCTGATCCGCAGATCCGGGGTGCAGGCACTCGACGAACTGCGGGTCGTCCTCGGCCTCCTCCAGGAGCCCGGCGGGACCGGCTCGCCCTCACCCCTGGGGCCTCCGGGCGTGCACGCGCTGGAGCGCCTGGCCGAGGGGACCCGGGCGACGGGGACCGAGGTGACGCTGAGCCTGGCGGAGCCGCCGGGTCCGGTCCCCGGCGCCGTCCAGGCCGTCGTGTACCGGCTGGTGCAGGAGGGCCTCACCAACGCGGTCCGCTACGCTCCGGGCGCTCCCGTACGGGTCGAACTGCGCTACGGCCCGGGCGTCCTGGACATCGGCGTCACCAACGGGCCCGCGACGGGGACCACTTCGCCGCTGCCCAGTGGCGGCCACGGCCTGGCCGGGCTGCGCAGCCGCGTCGAGTCCCTGGGAGGGGAGTTCAGCGCCCGGCCCCTGCCCGACGGAGGTTTCCGCCTCGGCGCGAGGGTGCCGCTCATCATCGAACCGGGCCCGGCCGGGCCGTCCAGGGAGAACAATGATCAAAGTAATGCTGGTTGACGACGACAGCATCGTCCGCCAGGGACTCGGCTCGATCCTGGAGGCGGCCGCCGACATCCATGTGGTGGCCCAGGCCGGCGACGGGCTCCAGGCCGTGGAAGCGGCGCGCACGCTGCAGCCCGACGTCGTCCTCATGGACATCCGCATGCCGCAGATGGACGGCCTCACCGCCACGGAGATGATGATGTCCCAACTGGCCGACCCGCCCAAGGTCGTGATGCTCACCACCTTCGGCCAGGACGACTACGTGCGCTCCGCGCTGCGCGCCGGGGCGGCCGGTTTCCTGCTCAAGGACAGCGAGCCGGAAGAGCTCATCCGGGCCATCCGGGTCGTGCACGCCGGTGACGCCATGCTCTCGCCCGCCGTCACCCGCCGGCTCATCGAGTCGTACACCGCCGTCCCGGCCGTCGACGAGAGCACTCAGCAGGCACTGGCCAGGCTCACCGAGCGCGAGCGGCAGGTCCTGGGCGCCGTAGCCCGCGGCCTGTCCAACGCCGAGATCGCCCAGGAGCTGTTCATGAGCGAGGGCACCGTCAAGTCCCACATCAGCAGTATCTTCGGGAAGTTGGGCACGACGAACCGCGTTCAGGCCGCGCTGCTCGCGCACACGGCCGGGCTGGGCGGCAGGGGAGCCGAGGGCTGACGCCGGAACCTGCCCCCCTGTTCGCCCGCACGAACAGGGGGACACAAGCCGGACCCGTAAGGGTCAGGACGCGATTCCGGACCGGAGCAGGGACGGCCAGGTGTGCTCGTCGACGGCCTTGGCTCCGCCGGTGGTGATGAGGGCGGGGTCGGGACGGTCGATCTTGCGGTACGACCCGCCGCTGAAGATCCAGCGGCTGTCGCTGCCCGGCTGCGGGATCACGGCGTCGACCTTGACGCCCCGGGGCAGGGTACCGGCCTTGCCCGCGACGGCCGCCGACAGGTCCCCGTCCTTCACGGTGATGTAGCGGTAGGTGCTGCCCGAGAACACGACGAACGTCTCGGCGTCGACATTCATCACCGCGTCGACGGAGGCCATCCCCTTCAGGGCCGGAACCTCGCCGATCTTCTGCACACTTCCCTTCCGGGTGACCTGGACGTCGGTGCCGGACAGTCGCGCGTCTACCGACGCGTACCGGTCCCCGCTGAAGACGTAGTAGGTGTACTCGTTCCCACCGGACTTGGTGGGCTTGCCGCTGAAGCTCGCGATCGAGTCGAGGGAGTCGAAGGCAGCGCCCTTGGTGAACGCCGCGAGGGGACGGCTGCCGCCGACCTCGCTGTCGCGCGCGCCGTCGAAACGCACGGTGGCGACGCGGTCCTTGGTCATCACCGCGTACTCGTTCCCGCTCCCGGGCAGGGGCGCGGCGGCGACGACCTCGATGGCCTTCTTGTACACCGGCTTGTCGGGGCTGCCGTTCGCCACTCCGATGGCGTGGCCGATCTGCCCCGGCGTCGCGAGGCCGGAGACACCCAGCTTCGTGAAGATCGTGTCGGCGAGACCGCCCGTCGCGGGCTGCTGTTCATAGCCCAGCTGGTGCTTGCCGTCGCCCGCCGCCATGATCCTGTTCCAGGCCCGGCCGGCGAATTCGGTGCAGTTGTCCCGCCACGTATAGGGGTTCGCGGCCTCCTTCTCCTCCTCCCCGATCTTCTTCCACTCGGCTTCCTGGGACCGGTCGACCGGCACGCACAGCCTCGCCACGTGGTCGCGGGCCGGGTTGTCCGAGGTGCCGTGGTTGATCTGGAAGGCCGGGATCCGGTCGTTGTGCGTCCCGTACGACTCGTACCGCTTGCCGTCGTTCGGGAAGTAGGCCAGCCACGTGTGACCGAACGAGCCGCTGCCGAAGTTCTTCTTGGCCGTATCGAAGAAGTCCTCCTGGGCCTTCTTCAGATTGCCGGAGTACTGTGCGAAGACCCACTTGTAGATCTTCCCCGCATCGCCACTGCCCAGGACTTCAGCGGGCACACCGAAAGCGCTCTTCAGCAGGTCCAGCGCTTCCTTGTCCAGGTCGAAGGGCTCGCTCCTGCGGCTGTAGACGCACAGTTCACCGGCCATCGCCGCGTCGGCCCGCTGCTGCGCGGAATCCCGTTCCTGGGCAACGGCCTGCACCGCGGGTGCGCACGTGAGGACGACGGCGGCCGCGGTCGCCGACAGGGTGAGCCTTCTGAGGACAGGCTTCATGGACCAACTCCATTGAATACATGGGGATATGCAGAGGACATGGCGGTGTGACGCCGCGTCAATTCTCCTATGGCCGAACCGCTTCCGACCGGAACTTATGGTGGATTTCCTCACCACCCCATGGGCGGGGGAACAGTCCGACGAAAGATGCAGTGTCCTGGCCGTCGCCTGCCACGAAAGGTCCGCGTATGGTGGCCGGATGCAATTGTTCGGAGAGATCTCCCCTGCCCGCCCGCTGCTCGTCCTCGCGGTGAAGGAGGAGGCCGCCCACCTCGACGGCTCCCTGCCCGTCCTGCTCACGGGCATGGGGAAGGTCAACGCCGCGGCCGCGCTGGCCACCGTGCTGGCCCGTGGCCCGCTGCCCTCCTGTGTCGTGAATCTCGGCACGGCCGGGGCCCTCGGCGCGGGCTGGAGCGGCACGCACGAGATCTCTGTCGTGATCCAGCACGACCTGGACACCGATGTGCTGCAGTCGCTGACGGGCGAGACGTACGGCGCTCCCCTGAAGCTCGCGGGCAGCGGCACCGGGCCCACCCTGGCCACCGGGGACCTCTTCGTCTCCGAGGAGGCCGCGCGCGAGCGGCTCGCGGCCCGGGCCGACCTGGTCGACATGGAGGGGTACGCCCTCGCCTCGGTGGCCGGGCGGGCGGGGGTGCCGGTGCGGCTGGTCAAGCACGTCAGTGACGAGGCCGGTGAGGGCGCGGCCCGTTCCTGGCGCGAGTCCGTCGACGACTGCGCGCGGGCGCTGGCCGCGTGGGCCGGGGACCACCTGTCGTAGGCGGAGTGTTCCTGGACCGGCCGTGGGGGCGCTCGGCTCAGCGCAGCGGGCCCGCGTAGGTGACGAACATCCGGTCCGTCGCGAATCCCAGCCGCTCGTACAGGCCGAGCGCCCCGGTGGGGTTGGCGCTGTCCACGACGAGCTCCGCGCGCTCGCAGCCCTGCCGGCGGGCGGCCCGCAAGGTGTGCGACAGCAGGGCACGGGCCGCGCCCCTGCCCCGGTGGGCGGGCAGGGTGCCGAGGAATCCCACGGTGCAGGAGCGGTGTCCGGTGGCCGCCGTGTCGGCGGCGTACTCGTCGGCCAGCAGGTACGCGGCGACGCGGCCGACGGCGTCGGAGAGCACCGCGGAGAGTTCCGGCCGGAACGAGCGGGCGCCCGTTCCCCAGGCGCGCCAGTCCGCCCGGTCGGCCCCGGTGAAGTCCCAGTGGTCGGCGAACGCCTCGTTGTGCGCGAGCCGGACGGCCTCGTCGTCCTCCCACGCGAAGGGCGTGAGCCGCAGGCCGTCCGGCGGGGTGGCGTGCGGCAGGGGCTCGGTGCGCAGGTCGCGCGACATGCTGAACCAGTACCGGCAGGGGGCGAAGCCCGTCCGCTCGGCCAGCGCGGCCAGGCCCGTGTCGCCGGCCACTCCGGCGAGCAGCAGCTCGCCGGGGACATCGGCGGCATGCTCGGTGTGCATCGCCCGGGCCCGGTCCCGCATCCAGCGGATCAATTCCGTGCCCAGTCCCCGGCGGCGCCACGCGGGGTGGACGGCCCCGGCGGTCTCGAAGCGCAACACCCCTCGTACGGGCTCCGGTTCGTACACCGTGGCGTACGCCGCCAGGTGTCCGTCGTGCCACGCGGCGACCGCGTTGCGGGTCAGGTCGAGCTTGGGGTCGGTGATCTGCTCGCGGACGTCGGCCGCGTCGCAGTGCATGCCGGTCCTGTCGGCGCGCTCCACTGCTGCCCGCAGGCCGGCGAGGGCGGGAATGTCCGCCTCGGTGAGCGGACGGAACACGATATCCATCCGCCAAAGCGTACATAAAGGGCCGAGCGGGGGTCGCCCCGGGTGACCGGCCCCGGTCCCGGCACACGCGGCCGTCCCGCTAAGGCCGGGGAATATTGCGCAAGTTGGACCGCGCCATCTGCACCATGTTCCCCACTCCGCCCGCGAGCACCATCCGGCCCGCCGACAGCGCGAAGCCGCTGACCATCTCCGCGCTGATCCTCGGCGGGATCGACAGGGCGTTGGGGTCGGTGACGATGTCGACGAGCGCCGGGCCCTTGTGCCGGAAGGCGTCGCGCAGCGCGGAGCGGACCTGGCGGGGTTTGTCCACCCGGACGCCGTACGCCCCGGCGGCGGTGGCCAGGGCCGCGAAGTCGGGGTTGCGGTTGGCCGTCCCGTAGGAGGGCAGGCCGCTGACCATCATCTCCAACTGGACCATGCCCAGGGAGGAGTTGTCGAAGAGGACGACCTTGACCGGCAGGTCGTGCTGGACGAGCGTGAGGAAGTCGCCCATCAGCATGGCGAATCCGCCGTCGCCGGACATCGAGACGACCTGCCGGCCGGGGTACAGGAGCTGTGCCCCGACGGCTTGCGGGAGGGCGTTGGCCATCGAGCCGTGGGTGAAGGAGCCGATGACGCGGCGGCGCCCGTTGGGGGTGAGGTAGCGGGCGGCCCACACGTTGTTCATGCCGGTGTCGACGGTGAAGACCGCGTCGTCGGCGGCCTCCTCGTCGAGGACCGAGGCGACGTACTCGGGGTGGATGGGCGTGTGTTTCTCCACCTTGCGCGTATATGCCTTGACGACTCCTTCGAGGGCGTCGGCGTGCTTCTTGAGCATCCTGTCGAGGAACCTGCGGTCGCTCTTGACCCGCACCCTGGGGGTCAGGCAGCGCAGGGTCTCACGGACGTCCCCCCACACGGCGAGGTCGAGCGCGGTACGCCGCCCCAGGTGTTCGGGGCGCACGTCGACCTGCGCGATGCGCACGTCGTCGGGAAGGAAGGCGTTGTACGGGAAGTCGGTGCCCAGCAGGAGCAGCAGGTCGCACTCGTGGGTGGCGTCGTAGGCGGCCCCGTAGCCGAGGAGGCCGCTCATGCCGACGTCGTAGGGGTTGTCGTACTGGATCCACTCCTTGCCGCGCAGCGCGTGTCCGACAGGGGACTTGACGCGTTCGGCGAAGGCCATCACCTCGTCGTGGGCGCCCGCCGTGCCGCTGCCGCAGAACAGGGTGACCCGGTCCGCCTCGTCGACGAGTTGGGCGAGCGCGGCGATCTCCGCGTCGCCGGGCCGCACCGACGGCCGGGCCGTGCCGAGCGCGTGCTCGCCCGTACGGGCCGGGGCCGGCTCGCCCGCCACGTCGCCCGGCAGCACGATCACGCTCACCCCGCCGCGGCCGAGGGCGTGCTGGATGCCGGTGCGCAGCACGCGCGGCATCTGCCGTGGACTGGAGACGAGTTCGCAGTAGTGGCTGCACTCGCGGAAGAGCTGGTCGGGGTGGGTCTCCTGGAAGTAGCCGGTGCCGATCTCACCGCTGGGGATGTGCGAGGCCAGCGCGAGGACCGGGGCCATGGAACGGTGCGCGTCGTACAGGCCGTTGATCAGGTGCAGGTTTCCCGGTCCGCAGGAGCCCGCGCACGCGGCGAGCCGCCCGGACAGCTGGGCCTCCGCGCCGGCGGCGAAGGCGGCGGTCTCCTCGTGGCGCACGTGCACCCAGTCGATCGCGGCGTTGCGGCGGACCGCGTCCACGACCGGGTTGAGGCTGTCACCGACGACGCCGTAGATCCGCCGCACCCCGGCGTGCACGAGGATGTCGACGAACTGCTCCGCAACGGTCTGCTTCGCCACGGGTCCCCCTTTCCTGCGTGCCGGTGCCGGATCCTTCCCCATCCACCCACACCGCGCGCGGGTACGCATCTCCGGCTGAGCCACCGTTCGTGGCCCGGCGGCCGGTCCGGTCCATGATGCCGTCCGGGGTCCGTGGGCACAGGGGGCATCCCGGCCACGCGGGTCACCCGTTCACCGGCGCCTGGGGTGCTGTGGCCGGGCGGGTGGATTCCACTGGAGTCCGGGGCCGGTTCCGCCGGTTGACGATCTCCCCTTGTCCCCGGAGGCTTCGTGTCCGTTGCGGGTGAACCGTCCGCCGCGGTGCCCGCGCGGGGGCGGCTGGGGTCCCTCGGCGAGTGGTGTGCGCGGCACTTCGTCCTGGTCATGGTGGCGTGGCTGGTCCTCGTGGGCGCCACGCAGGCGCTGGACCGGGCGTTCGGCGGAGCCTACTCCGACGATGTCACGCTCTCCGGGGCGCAGTCGGTGCGCGGGATCGAGGTGCTCAGCGCCCACGAGCCGGCCGCCGGCGGCTACGCCACCCCGGTCGTCCTGCACAGCGGCACACGGCCGTTGGCTTCCGCCGCCCCTGAAGTGGCCGCCGTCGCCGGCGATCTGCGGCACCTGCCGCACGTGCTGTCCGTACAGGACCCGCTGCGTACGCCGGCCGCGCGGCCCGCGCCCGTCGTGCCCCGGGCGCTGCGGCCGGTGTCGGCGGACGGCAGGACCGCGTACCTCACCGTCCGCTTCGACGTGCTGCCGCTGCTGCTGGGCCAGGACTATCTGCGCGGTATGGACCGGGTGGTGGCGCCGCTGCGGGCGAGCGGGGTGGAGGTGGAGTACGGCGGGACGCTGGGCGAGCTGGCCCGGCCCCTGCCGAACGACACGGTCAGCGAGCTCATCGGCTACGGCGCGGCCGTCGTGGTCCTGCTGGCCGGGTTCGGCAGCGTCCTGGCCGCGTTCGTGCCGCTGCTGACCGCGCTGGTCGGCATCGTCACCGGGCTGGCGTGCCTGGGGCTGGTGGCGGCCGCCTTCACGTTCTCGACCGTCTCGCCGTCCCTGGCCACGATGATCGGCCTCGGGGTGGGCATCGACTACGCCCTGTTCCTCATCACCCGGCACCGGCAGAACCTCATCGACGGGATGCCCCCGGCGGTGAGCGCGGGGCGCGCGGTGGCGAGCAGTGGGCGGGCGGTGGTGGTCTCCGGGTGCACGGTCGTCGTGGCGCTGGGCGGCCTGTGGGCCAGTGGCCTGTCCTTCATCGGGAAGCTGGGCACCGCCGCCGCCTTCACGGTGGTCACCGCCGTGCTCGCCGCCCTCACGCTGGTCCCGGCGCTGCTCGGCCTGCTCGGCCGCCACATCGACCGCTTCCACGTCCGTACGCCGGTCGCGGAACGGGACGCGGGGGCCGCCGGCGGGGAGCGGACCGGCCGGCGTCCGCTGTTCGTCCGGCGTGGCGGACATGACCGCGATCCGGAACCGGGCACCGGGCCCGGGCCGGAAGTCCACACCGAACGGCGGCACCACGCGCGGCACATGGAACACCCCACCCGGCCCGCCTGCGGGACCACGGCCCGCTTCGGCAGCCGTTCCCCGGACGCGGAGCGGGACTCCGCGCGGCACGCGCAACGCCTCCCTGACGCCGCCCGCACCCGGGCGCACGGCGCCGGACCCCGGCGGGAATCCCGCCTCGGCTGGCGCCGCTACGCCCAGCGCGTCGAGTCCCACCCCTGGCGGTACCTGGCCGCCGGTCTCGCCGCGACGCTCGCCCTCTCCGTCCCGCTGTTCTCCATCCAGCTGGGGCACATCGGCGACGGCGCCGACCCCGTCTCCTTCACCGACCGGCGCGCCTTCGACCTGATGTCCTCCGCCTTCGGTCCCGGGTCCAACGGTCCGCTGACCGTCGTCGTCGACCAGAGCGGGGTCCCCGCCGGGGAACGGCCCGCGCTGGCGGCCCGTACCCGGCGCGCCCTGGACCGCCTCCCCGGCACGGCCGCCGTGACTCCGGTGCGGCCCACCCGGGACGGCTCCGTGCTGACCGCGACGGTCGTCCCGGCGACCGTTCCGCAGGACGCGGCCACCACGCACCTGACCGACCGTCTCAAGGACGGCGTCCTGCCAGGGGCGGTGGCCGGTACCGGGGCCCATGGCTATGTCACGGGCCCCACGGCCGTCCAGGTCGACTTCCTCGACATGGTCGCCGACCGTCTCCCGGTGATCATCGCCGTGGTCGTGGGCCTGGCGTTCCTGATCGTCCTGGCCGTCTTCCGGGGCGTACTGCTGGCCCTGAAGGCGGCCGTGCTCAATCTGGTCTCGATCGCGGCCTCCTACGGCGTGCTCGTCGCCGTCTTCCAGTGGGGGTGGGGCAGCCCCGCCCTCGGCGTGCACGACACGGTGCCGATCGAGAGTTTCGTGCCGATGGCGATGTTCGCGATCGTCTTCGGCCTGAGCATGGACTACGAGGTCTTCCTGCTCTCGCGGGTCCACGAGGCGTGGCTGCGCACGGGGAACGCGCGGGGCAGCGTCGCCCACGCCCTGGAGACGACGGCCCGGGTCATCACCTGTGCCGCGATCGTCATGACCAGTGTCTTCGCCGCGTTCATCGTCAGTCCGATGGTGGTGGTCAAGATGCTCGGACTCGGCCTCGCGGTGAGCGTCCTGATCGACGCGACCCTGATCCGGCTCGTGCTCGTCCCGGCGACGATGACGCTGCTCGGCGGCTGGAACTGGTGGCTACCGGGCTGGCTCGACCGCCGTCTGCCCCGGATCAGCGCCGACATGCGGTGACCCGGAGGGCGGTCGCCCGGCCGTCCGTCCCGGGCCGGTCGGCCGCGGGCGGGGACGGTCGGCCCCTGACCGGGGGCGCCTGGCGGGGGCACGGTGGCGGTGATGCCGGCGCGAGGCCGCCGACGCTTCGCGGCACGAGGAGGGCGAGGTCATGAGCGCACGTCCGCCAGGTCCGGAGTCGGGTCCGGAGTCGGGCTCGTGCCCCGGCGGGGCGCGGGGCGCCGGGTCCCTGGTGCGCCCGTGCGACCGGGTGCGGCGCTGGTTCACCGGGCTGCTGCTGGCCGGGACGTGCGTGGCCGCCCCGGCCGCCGGGGCGGTGGCGGGTCTCGGCTGCTACCGGGCGGAGCTGCGTGCCGTGGACCCGGACGCGGGGGTGTACGCGGCGGACGCCCGCCTGACGCGGGATGCCGGAGGGGACGCCTTCGGCGGCCGGTCGCCCCGGCTCGTGACCGTTCCGGTGAGCTGGACAGCGCCGGACGGTACGGTCCGTACGGCCTCGGTGAAGGTCGACCCGGGCAGCCCGCGCGGGGCCGGGGTGCGGGTGTGGGTGGCGCGGGACGGCTCGGCGACCGCCTCCCCGCCCAGGACCGCCGCGCAGGCCGCGACGGCGGCCTGGCTGGCGGCCGGCGGCGCCGCGGCCGGGGTTCCGCTCCTGGCCTGGGGCGGCTGGCGGGTCTTCGTGCTGGTCACGGACCGCAGGCGGGCCGCGCAGTGGGAGGCGGAGTGGAGGCAGAAGGAGCCGGAGATGTCGGGACGCGTCCGGTGAACCACCTTCCCGTGCAAGGTGGTTCAGCCGACGCGTTCCCAGCCGCGCCGGGGCGGCCGTACCCCGAGCCGGGGTTCGCGGCTGCGGTAGACGATGTACGGCCGCCACAGGTAGCCCACCGGCGCGGTCAGCATGTGCACGAGCCGGGTGAAGGGCCAGAACGCGAACAGCAGCAGGGCGCTGAGGGCGTGGAGCCGGAACAGCAGGGGGGCTCCGCTGATCAAGCCGACGTCCGGGCGCAGCGTGAACAGGGAGCGGAACCAGACCGAGATGGTGCTGCGGTAGTCGTATCCCTCGCCGACGAGGTTGGCGACGACGGTGGCGGACAGGCCGAGCAGGATGGTCACGGTCAGCGAGAGGTACATGGCCTTGTCGTTGCGTGTGGTGACGGAGAAGACCGGACGGACGGTGCGACGGCGCACGACCAGGATCGCCAGCCCGCCCAGGGTGCACACGCCGGCGGCGGTGCCCAGGGCGACGGCGGTGACGTGGTAGCTGTGCTCGCTGATGCCGGCCGCCTCGGTCCAGTTCTTGGGCACGAGCAGTCCGCCGATGTGTCCGAGCAGGACGAGGAGGATGCCGAAGTGGAAGAGGGGGCTTCCGATGCGCAGCAGGCGTCTTTCGTACAGCTGGGAGGAGCGGGTGGTCCAGCCGAACTTGTCGTAGTGGTAGCGCCAGATGTGGCCGAGGACGAAGACGGTGAGGGAGAGGTAGGGCAGGACGACCCACAGCAGGGTGTCCCAGGTGGCGGGTGTGGTCGGGGCGTCGGTGGGGAAGTCGTTGTTCATCGCGGGGCTTTCGTGGGGCTCTTGTGGGGGGGGCGGTCAGGGGCTCGGGGGCGGCGCGGAAGGGGCGGCCGTGCCGACCTGTTCCTCGGGGGGTCCTTCGGCGGCGAGGCGGGCGACGGCGGTGTGTTCGTCGCCGCTGAGCGCGGGCAGGGTGGCGTGCAGGGAGTCCAGCACGTGGTGCCAGGGGGAGCCGGCCCCGTGCAGGGCGAGCCGCAGGAGTTCGATGCCGGCGCGGTGCTCGCCGAGCAGCCGCCGGCCCTCGTGGGTGCCCGCGGCGGCGGCGAACTCCAGGACGACGGCGAGGTGGTCGGGCAGTTCGTCGCCGACCAGCCGCCAGCCGGCGGCGACGTAGGTCTGTTTGAGCCGCAGCAGGGCGGGGCCGCGGCGGCGGGTGTCGCCGTGGGCGTAGTAGGTCAGGTAGGGGCAGCAGCGCCGGCGCTGGTCGAAGGTGGCGACGTAGTCGGCGGCGAGGTCCTGCGGAGCGCGGGTGCCGACGTGGTCGGCGAAGACCAGCAGGGGTGCGGCCACCCGCTGGGGGAGGGTGGCGGCGGCCCGGCGGGCCAACGGCAGCCAGTGGCGGTGGAATTGCTCGTCGGGATAGGCGAGCAGCAGGGACTGGGCCTGCCAGGCCCGGGGCGTGTGGACGTCGGCTCGGGTCACGGCGCGGCCCCGCTCGCATCGTCCTGGCGGACGGCCTCCCGCGGGGAGCGAGCCTGCCGGACACGGCACACCCAGGCACCAGCACGCATCACGGACGCGGCCCCGCTCCCATCGCCCTCACCAACAGCCTTCCGCGGGCATCGCGCCCGCCGGGCGCGGGTCACGGCACGGCCTCGTCCCTGCCGTGCTCGGCGGCGGCCTTCCGCGACGACTCGGCTCGCCCGGCGCCGAACTGTCCGCATGGCGGCGCGCGTCACGGTCCCGGCTCGCTCTCGCCGGTTTGCCCTTCAGGCCGTTCGGGCCGTTCCGGCGGGAAGAGTCCGGGTGGTTTTCCTCGGCCATCCCAGGCGAGCAGGTTGACCCGGCCGCTGTCGGTCGTCTGGCGTTCGCGCAACGCCCGGTAGTTCTCGACGGCGAGTGGTGTCGGCTCGCCGGAGGACTCGCCGAAGGGGCCGTAGCCGCCCATGCCGGGCCCGCCGGTGTAGTCGAGGCTGCACTCGGTGGCCAACTCCTCCAGGGCGTGGGCCTGTTCGGCGTGCGCGGGCGGGATCACGTACCGCTCGTCGTACTTGGCGAGGGCCAGAAGCCGGTACATGGCGCGCAGTTGTCGCCCCGTCATGCCGACGGCGCGGGCGATGGTCTCGTCGGGTTCGCGGCCGAGGTTGATGTCGCGCATGTACGCGCGCATGGCGGCGAGCCGTCGCAGGACGGCGTCGACGGGGGCCGGGTCCCCGGCGGTGAACAGGCCCGCGAGGTAGTCGACGGGGATGCGCAGGGCGTCGATGGCGGCGAAGAGGTTGCGGTGGTGCTCGGCGTCGTGGCCGGTGTCGCGCAGGGCGTCGGCCACGGGTGAGAGCGGGGGGATGTACCAGACCATGGGCAGGGTGCGGTACTCGGGGTGCAGGGGCAGGGCCAGCCGGTACTCGTTGATCAGGGAGTGCACCGGGGAGCGGCGGGCGGCGTCGATCCAGTCGCGGGGGATGCCGGAGCGCTCGGCCGCGGCGGCGACCTGCGGGTCGTCGGGGTCGAGGAGGACGGACCGCTGGGCTTCGTAGAGGTCCTTGGGGTCGGGGGTGGAGGCGGCGGCGAGGACGCGGTCGGCGTCGTAGAGGACGAGGCCGATGTAGCGGAGCCGGCCGACGCAGGTCTCGGAGCAGACGGTGGGCAGGCCGACCTCGACGCGGGGGAAGCAGAAGGTGCACTTCTCGGCCTTGCCGGTGCGGTGGTTGAAGTAGACCTTCTTGTACGGGCAGCCCGTGACGCACATGCGCCAGCCCCGGCAGCGGTCCTGGTCGACGAGGACGACGCCGTCCTCCTCCCTTTTGTAGATGGCGCCGGAGGGGCAGGAGGCGGCGCAGGAGGGGTTGAGGCAGTGTTCGCAGATGCGGGGCAGGTAGAACATGAAGGTCTGCTCGAACTCGAAGCGGACCTTGTGCGAGAGCTTGTCCAGCAGAACGTCCTTCTCGCCGTGGTCGGTGGAGCCGCCGAGGTCGTCGTCCCAGTTGGCCGACCAGGTGATCGCGGTGTCCTGGCCGGTGATGAGGGACTTGGGGCGGGCGACGGGGATCTGGTCCTGCAGGGGGGCGCGGGTGAGGGTGTCGTAGTCGTAGGTCCAGGGTTCGTAGTAGTCGTCGAGGCCGGGCAGCCGGGGGTTGGCGAAGAGGGTGAGGAGTTTTTTCAGGCGGCCGCCACCCTTGAGGACGAGTCTGCCGCGCCGGCCGAGCGTCCAGCCGCCGCGCCAGGTCTCCTGGTCCTCGTAGCGGCGGGGGTAGCCCTGGCCGGGGCGGGTCTCGACGTTGTTGAACCACACGTACTCGACGCCGCCGCGGTTGGTCCACGCCTGTTTGCAGGTGACGGAACAGGTGTGGCAGCCGATGCACTTGTCGAGGTTCATCACCATGGCGATCTGTGCCAGGACGCGCACGTCAGTACTCCACCTTCTGCGAGCGGCGGCGGATCACGGTGACCTCGTCGCGCTGGTTCCCGGTGGGCCCCAGGTAGTTGAAGGCGTAGGACAGCTGGGCGTAGCCGCCGATGAGATGGCTGGGTTTGATCAGCAGCCGGGTCAGTGAGTTGTGGATGCCGCCGCGGCGGCCGGTGGTCTCGGCGCGGGGGACGTCGACGACGCGGTCCTGGGCGTGGTGCATGTAGACGGTGCCTTCGGGCATGCGGTGGGAGACGACGGCGCGGGCGACGACGACGCCGTTGCGGTTGACGGCCTCGATCCAGTCGTTGTCGTGGATGCCCACTTTCTCCGCGTCCTTGGGGCTCATCCAGATGGTGGGGCCGCCGCGGGAGAGGGACAGCATGAAGAGGTTGTCCTGGTACTCGGAGTGGATGGACCACTTGCTGTGCGGGGTCAGATAGCGGACGGTGACGCCGAGTTCGCCGTGCTCGCCGACCTGGGGTTCGCCGAAGAGGGCGTGCATGTTCAACGGCGGCCGGTAGACGGGGAGTTGTTCGCCTAGGGCGGCCATCCAGTCGTGGTCGAGGTAGAAGTGCTGGCGTCCGGTGAGGGTGTGCCAGGGTTTGAGGCGTTCGACGTTGACGGTGAAGGGCGAGTAGCGGCGGCCGCCGGTCTCGGATCCGGACCATTCCGGGGAGGTGATGACGGGGACGGGGCGGGCCTGGGTGTCGGCGAAGGTGATCTGTTTGCCCTCGTGTTCGGCGGCGAGGTCGGCCAGGGGGGTGCCGGTACGGGCCTCCAGGGTGCGGAAGCCCTGGGTGGCGAGGTGTCCGTTGGTGGTACCGGACAGGGTGAGGATCGCCTCGCAGGCGTCGGTGTCGCGGGCGAGGGAGGGGCGGCCGTCGGCGGGTCCGCCGCGCACGGTGCCGTTCTTGCGGCGCAGGTAGTCGACTTCGCGGTCGACGCGGTAGGTGATGCCCTTGGTGGTCAGCCCTTGGGCGTCCGGGAGGGGGCCGAGCGCGGTGAGCTTGTCGGCGACGGCGGCGTAGTCCCGCTCGACGACGGCCAGTTTGGGAAAGGTGCGGCCGGGGACGGGCTCGTGCGTGCCGTCCTTCCAGTCGGTGACGCGGCCGTGCGGGGTGGCCAGTTCGTCGGGGGTGTCGTGGGTGAGGGGCGCGGCCACCAGGTCCTGGCGGGTACCCAGGTGGGTGGCGGCGAGGCCGCTGAAGGCGCGGGCGAGGGCGGTGAAGGCGTCCCAGTCGGTGCGGGTCTGCCAGGGCGGGGGGATCGCGGGGTTGAAGGCGTGCACGAAGGGGTGCATGTCGGTGCTGCTGAGGTCGTGTTTCTCGTACCAGGTGGCGGCGGGCAGCACGATGTCGGAGTGGAGGGTGGTGCTGGTCATCCGGAAGTCGAGGGTGAGCAGCAGGTCGAGCTTGCCGGTGGGCGCGGTCTCGTGCCAGACGACGTCGCGGGGGCGGGCGCGGGGCGGGGTCTCGGTGGCGCGGACGGCCGCCTCGGTGCCCAGCAGGTGGTGGAGGAAGTATTCGTTGCCCTTGGCGGAGGAGCCGAGGGGGTTGGCGCGCCAGACGGTCAGGACGCGGGGGAAGTTGGCCGGGTCGTCGGGGTCCTCGCAGGCGAACCTCAGCCGCCCTGCCTTGAGTTCGTTCAGGACGTGGTCGGCGGGGGCGCGGCCGGCGGCCGTGGCGTCGTCGGCGAGGTCGAGGGGGTTGCGGTCGAAGGTGGGGTAGGAGGGCATCCACCCCATGCGGGCGGATGCGGCGATCACGTCGGCGGTGGACAGTCCGGCGAAGATTCCCCCGTGGCCGGCGGCGGCGAGGGTGTCGGCGCCGAAGTGGTCGTAGCGGTACTGGTCGGTGTGCAGGTACCAGTAGGCGGTCTGGATCATCTGCCGGGCGGGCCGCTGCCAGTCGGAGGCGGTGGCCAGCGTCGCGTGTCCGGTGAGCGGGCGGACCTTCTCCTGGCCGACGTAGTGGGCCCAGCCGCCACCGTTGACGCCCTGGCAGCCGGTGAGGGTGGTGAGGGCGAGGAAGGCCCGGTAGATGGTGTCGGAGTGGAACCAGTGGTTGGTGCCGGCCCCCATGACGATCATTGAACGGCCTTGGGTCTCCTCGGCGTTGGCGGCGAACTCGCGGGCGATGCGGGCGGCCGTGGCGGCGGGCACGCCGGTGAGGGGTTCCTGCCAGGCGGGGGTGCAGGGCTGCTCGGGGTCGTCGTAGCCGGTGGGCCAGACTCCGGGCAGTCCCGTACGGGCCACGCCGTACTGGGCGAGGAGCAGGTCGTACACGGTGGTCACGAGGCGTCCGGCGACGTGGCGGACGGGGACGCCGCGCAGGACGACGCCGGCGGCGCCGTCCGGGGTGTCGAAGCGGGGCAGCCGTACCTCGACGGCGCCTTCCGCTCCCCCGGCGGCGGACAGCAGCGGGTCGGTGCCGCCGAGGTCGAGGTTCCAGCGGCCGGCGCCGGACTCGCCCCAGCGGTCCCCCAAGGTGCCGTTGGGGACGACGGGTTCGCCGGTCGCCGCGTCGAGGAGCACCGTGCGGAAGGCGGCGTGCTCGGCACGGGCGGCCTCTCCCCCGAGGCCCTCGGCGGTGAGGAACTTGCCCGGCGTGTACGACTGTTGGCCGCTGTCGTCCAGGGTCACGAGGAACGGCAGGTCGGTGCAGCGCTTGACGTAGTTCTCGAAGCGCTCGCACCGCCGGTCGACGAAGAACTCCTTGAGGATCACGTGTCCCATGGCGAGGGCGAGGGCGCCGTCGGTGCCGGGGCGGGCGGGCAGCCACTCGTCGGCGAACTTGACGTTGTCGGCGTAGTCCGGGGAGACGGCGACGACCTTCTGTCCCCGGTAGCGGGCCTCGGCCATCCAGTGGGCGTCCGGGGTGCGGGTGACCGGCAGATTGGCGCCCCACATGATCAGGTAGCCGGCGTCCCACCAGTCGCCGGACTCGGGGACGTCGGTCTGGTCGCCGAAGACCTGCGGGGAGGCGACGGGCAGGTCCGCGTACCAGTCGTAGAAGGAGAGCATCACGCCGCCGAGCAGCGAGTAGAAGCGGGCCCCGGCGGCGTGCGAGACCATCGACATGGCCGGGATCGGGGAGAACCCGGCGAGCCGGTCCGGCCCGTACGCCTTGATGGTGTGCACGTGGGCGGCGGCGGCCAGCTCCAGTGCCTCGTCCCAGCCGGCCCGCACCAGGCCGCCCCGGCCGCGGGCGGCCTTGTAGGCGCGGGAGCGTTCGGGGTCGGAGACGACGTCGGCCCAGGCCAGCACCGGGTCGCCGAGCCGCTGTCTCGCCTCGCGGTACATCTGGAGCAGGACGCCGCGCACGTAGGGGTGGCGGACGCGGGTGGGCGAGTAGGTGTACCAGGAGAAGGCGGCGCCGCGCGGGCAGCCGCGCGGCTCGTACTCGGGGCGGTCGGGGCCGGTACTGGGGTAGTCGGTCTGCTGCGACTCCCAGGTGATGATGCCGTCCTTGACGTACACCTTCCACGAGCAGGAGCCGGTGCAGTTGACGCCGTGGGTGGAGCGGACCACCTTGTCGTGCGACCAGCGGTCGCGGTAGAAGGCGTCGGCCTGGCGGCCGCCGGAGCGGTGGACGGTGCGCAGGTCGTCGGAGATGTCGGCGCGGGTGAGGAAGCGGCGGGCCCGGACGAGGGCCTCGGTCAACTCGCCGTCCAGGCCCGGTGATTCGACGGTCGTGGCGGGGTCTGGCACTGCCTCGTCCTCCTCCGGGCCGTACCGGCCCGCTCGTACGCGGCTCGCGGCCGGTGGTGCGCGCGTCTCACGCGCCACCTTGCCGCACCGCCCCGTGAGGGGAACGCACGACGCGCCTTCAAACCTCCGTTTGCCGGGCCGGTTCCGGCCGTACGGTCACCCGGCCCCGGCGGCCGCCGCGCTCCGCGTTCCGGCCATGGCCCGGCGTACCCGGGTGAGGGTGAAGGCGAGGGCACTCGCCGCGACGAGCGCCAGGAGGAGCAGGCCCACGGCGTACGAGCCGGAGGCCCCGTAGATGCCGCCCATCACCAGCGGCGGGACGAAGCCGCCCAGGCCGCCGGCCGCGCCGACCACGCCCGTGACGGAGCCGACCATGTTCCCCGGGGAGAGCAGGGCGACGAGCGCGAAGGTGGCGCCGCTGCCCGCGCCCAGCGCCGCGGCCATCGCGAGGAACGCGATCGTGCCGACCGGCATCAGCGGCGGGGTCGCGGACTGCACGGCCGCCCCGGCCACGACCACCGCGAGCGAGCCGGCCAGGACCCGGACGGGTCCCACGCGGTCCGACAGCCAGCCGCCCACGGGCCGCATCGCGACCGCCAGCAGCACGAAGCCGGCCATGCGGTTGGCGGCGTCGGCCTGGGTGAGGCCGTAGCCGGTGCGCAGATAGGTCGGCAGGTAGACGGAGAAGGCCACGTAGCCGCCGAAGGTCACCGCGTACAGGGCGGACGCCTCCCAGGTGACGCCGAGGCGGGCGGTGGCGGCCAGGCGGCGGAGCAGCGGTTCGGCGGGCACGGTACGGCCGGGCGCGTCCCGCAGGAGGGCGAAGGACAGGACCGCGTACGCGAGCAGGACGGCGGCGGTGATCAGGAACGGGTTGGCCATGCCGTGGGCGTCGACGAGCCGCACGGTGGTCAGCGCGCTGACGGCCGTACCGCCCATGCCCACGCCGAACAGGCCGATGGCCAGCCCGCGCCGCTCCGGCGGGAACCAGGCGTTGGTGAACGGCACGCCCACCGCGAACGAGGTGCCGCCGATACCGAGGAAGAAGCCTCCCACCAGCAGCCCCCACAGCGAGGAGTGTCCCGACAGGCCCAGGTACAGCACCGGTACGACGGTCGCGGCCGACACCAGGGGGAACATCACGCGGCCGCCGAAGCGGTCGGTGAGCGCGCCCACCGGGATCCGGCCCACCGAGCCCACCACGACGGGCACCGCGACGAGCAGCGACTGCTGGAAGGAGTCGAGCGCCAGGATGTCCTTGAAGCGCGGGCCGAGCGGGCTGAGCAGCGCCCAGGCCCAGAAGTTCACGGCGAAGCCGAGCGTGGCGAGGAACAGCATCAGCCAGGGCCTGCCCGCCGGGGCGGCCCCGGCGGCTCCGGCCCCGGTCTTCTCGTCCTCGGTCATGTCCTGTGGTCCGCTCATGGCGACCCCTTCCTTCGATGGTGCAGCGGGCTGCCGCGCCGCTCCGGGAGCGTGAGTCCCGTACGGCCCAGCGGCCTCCTCTGAAGCATCGGCGGAAGGCGACGGGGCGGACATGGGCCGAACGGGGCCGAACCCGCGGCCGGAGGTCCGCGCGGACGCTCCGCGCCGCGCCATCAGGTCCGGGGCCGTGGGTCCGGCCGGACCCACTCCCTTGGGACGAAAGTCCCTTAAATGCCAACTTTCCCCAAAGTCATGCCATCTACGGGTAATTCCGAGTCAGGCGAGCCTTACCTTGGTCGCGATCTGGAGGTACGGACATGACGTTGCGGGACTGCGCACCGGACGCGCGGATACGGATCGACGGCCTTTCCCTCCCCGCGGGGGACCGTCTCAGACTCACCGAGCTGGGGTTCGTCCGGGGACAGGAACTGCGCGTCGTCGCGCGGGGCGCGGCCGGCGGACTGCTGGTGGCCCTCGGGGACGCGCGCATCGCCCTCGACGCGGACACCACTCGCGGGATCCGGGTGAGCGCCGGTGGCTAAGGCGTGCTGCGCGACAGCCGACAGCGATCACCCGCTCCCCGGCGCGGCGGACGGCGGACAGCCCCCTGTCGTCGCGCTCGTCGGCAGTCCCAACGTCGGCAAGTCGACCCTGTTCAACGCGCTGACGGGCGCGCGGGCGCGCGTCGGCAACTGGCCGGGCACGACGGTGCACGTCGCCCGGGGCACCTGGCGCCCGTCGGGACACACCGGCGTCGGACTCCTCGATCTGCCCGGTACGTGCAGCCTCGTACCGCGCTCCCCCGACGAGGCCCTCACCCGGGACCTCCTCCTGGACCCGCAGGCCGCCGGGCGTCCCGAGCTCGTCGTCGTCACCGCCGACGCCGCGAACCTGGCGCGCGGCCTGTGCCTGTTCGCCGAGGTGCGCGAGACCGGTGTGCCGTGCCTGGTCGCGCTGACCATGACGGACGTGGCGGCCGCGCGCGGCATCGAGATCGACACCGGCGCTCTGGCGGACCTGCTGGGGGTACCGGTCGTGCCGGTCGTCCCCCGCAGACGGCAGGGTCTTGACGGGCTCGGCGAGGCGGTGTGCCGGGCGCTCGCCGAGGAACGGGCGGGTCTGGCCGCGACCGCCGCCGTGGACGACACCGCCGGGGGCGGCCCTGCCGTGGACGTCCCCACCGCCGACGACCCCGCCGCTGGGGACGCCACCGCTGAGGACGCCGACATCGCGCGGGCCGAGGCGCGCTTCGCCTGGGCGCACGAGGTGCTCGCGCGGGTACGGACCCGGCGCGGCGCCGGAGCGCAGACCCTCTCCGACCGGGTCGACCGCGTCCTGACCTCCCCCTGGCTGGGCGGCCCCTTCTTCCTCGCCGTCATGTGGCTGGTCTTCACCGCCACCACGACCCTCGCCAAACCGCTCCAGGACGGCCTGACCGCCTTCTTCTCCGGGCCGGTCGCGAGCGGCGCCGGATCCGTACTCGGCACGGCGCACGCCCCGGACTGGCTGTCCGGCCTGGTCGTCGACGGCCTGATCTCCGGAGTGGGCCAACTCCTGTCCTTCGTCCCGCTGATGGGCATCATGTTCGTGCTGATGGCCGTCCTGGAGGACTGCGGCTATCTGGCACGCGCGGCCTTCCTCGTCGACCGGCTGATGCGGCGCCTGGGCCTGCCCGGCCGCGCCTTCCTGCCCATCGTCGTCGGCTTCGGATGCAACGTGCCCGCGCTGTCCGCCGTCCGCGTCCTGCCGAACCGGCGTCACCGCCTGCTGGTCGGCATGCTCATCCCCTACGCGTCGTGCAGCGCGCGGCTGACCGTCTACGTGCTGATGGCGAGCGTCTTCTTCGGCAGTGCGGCGGGCACCGTGGTGTTCGCCCTGTACGTCCTGTCCGTCCTGCTCGTCGTCGGCGTCGGCATGCTGCTGCGGCACACGCTCTTCCGTGAACTGCGCGGAGAGTCCCTGGTGCTGGAACTGCCGCCCTACCGGCTGCCGACCGTGCGCGTGGTGGGCACGCAGACCTGGCAGCGGCTCCTGGCCTTCCTCAAGACCGCCGGCGGGGTCGTGGTCGCGACCGTCACCGCCGTGTGGCTGTGCGCGGCCGTCCCCGTGGGCACCGCGCCCGGTACGGGCTTCGGTGCCGCACCCGTCGAGCACAGCGCCCTGGGCGCCGCCTCCCGCGCCGTGGCGCCGCTCTTCGCTCCCGCGGGCTTCGACGACTGGCACGCGGCGGCGGCGCTGGGCACCGGGTTCGTGGCCAAGGAGGCGGTGGTCTCCACCATGGCCCAGACGTACGGCACCGACGCGCCCGAAAACCCTTCCCCCGAGGGCGGGTTGAGCACATCCCTGCGCGAGACCTTCGACCACGCCTCGGGAGGCCATCCGCTGCCGGCGGTGCTGGCCTTCCTGGTCTTCCTGCTGGCGTACACCCCGTGCATGACCACGATCGCCACGCAGTGGCAGGAGATCGGCGGCCGACTGACCCTCACCGCCACCGTCCTGCAAGTGATGGTCGCCTGGCTGCTGGCGGTCGCGGTGTTCCGGATCGGGGGGCTCTGGTGGTGAGCGCTTCCGTCAGCCCACTGCGGCACATCCTGCGACTCGTCCAGGAGACCCGGGGCAGCCTGCGCCTGGAGGAGCTCGCGGAACGGGCGGGCGTGGCACCCGACGAGGCGGCGTCGATGGTCGACTACTGGGTCGCCCGGGGGGTGTTGACGCGCGAGGAGGTGGGCGGCGGCTGCCCGGCGGCGGGGTGCGGCGGCTGTGCGCTCAAGACGTCCTGTGCCCCGTCGGGCCGGGCCGGGGGCGGGGGCATCGCACCGGTGCTGTATGCCATCCGGCCTGCCCGGCCCGCCGACGGAGGGGCGGGGCAGCGCGTCGGCTGATCCGCGCCGCCCCTCGGGCCGGACGACCCTGCCCCGCTGACGGGCAGAGCCGTCCGGCCGAGCGGTGCGAGCCGTTGTCGGCGGCCGTCTCCCGGGCGCCCGGGAGACGGCCGCGCACGTCACCGCAGGACGGAGTCGGCCGTGGTGCCGGAGCCCGAAGAGAGGCTCTGCGCGGCGGAGTTGACGGTGTCCTTGACGTTGGTGACCAGACCGGACTCGACCGTCTTGGTGGCCGCGGCCGGCGACTGCGCGCTGTGGTGGTGCTCGGCGGCCATCGCGGTGCCGGCCTGACCGAGGACCACCGCCGAAGCGGCGACGGCCAGGGTCGCGGACAGGACGGTACGGGAAACGGACATGGTGACTCCTTGTCGTGCACGGGGAAGAGTGCGGTGCTCACCGGGAAGGTCTCGCCGGTGAGGGCCCCGATAGCTACCGACCGCACCGGCCGCCGGTCAAATGCCGCCCGCACCAGCTCACTTGACTCCTGACGGACAGACGACCGGTGCCAGAACACCGGCGCGGAGCGGGCTCTCACGACCGGGGGACGCGGGGTCAGCGAAACCCGCTGTCCGGTCCCTCAACGGAATGACGCCCGCCGGACAGTGAACACGACGGCCTCCGCTGACCGTACGAGGGAACGCCGTCCATCCGGCAAGCTGATCACACTGGTTCGGGGGACGCGCCCCGTCGACCAGCGGCACCGGAGAAACCGCGAAGGCGACACCGGCACAAGGGAATCAATACGCACATCAGTGCCACACATCGCAGCAGCCCCACAAGTCCCGCTGTGATCACGAACACCCCGAACTGGTTGCCCAATACAGCTAGTTGGCCGACGGGCCTTCGGTAGCGACTGCCGGATCTCCATTCGGGGCCCGTCGAGGCCCCCCAGACCGTCACCGCCATGAACGCAGAGCTCGCCACCTACAACGAGGCATCCCGCGCGGCAGCCGCTACCCACGGCGCGCTGCTCCTCGACGTGTGGACCCCGTTCACCGCCACCGCCCGGCATCTGCCCCCCCTGGACGGTGACGGTCCGATCAGCCTGTGGAGCGACGGCGCGCACCTGACCGAGCTCGGGGACACCGTGCTGCTCCAGCAGGCCGAACGGCTCCTCGCCGAGCAGCGCATCGTCGAAAAGCTCCTCGACTCCCCGCTCCTGGAACGCGACTGCCGGATGCCCCGGCCACCACCTCACCCTGATCGCTTCGTTCCCCGAGGGAGCACTGGCCGCCAGACCATGCGCTGGTAAGGGATGGGCCGGAAGCCGAGCTCTTCGCAGAGGCCGACGCCGGACTCGGTGGCGGTGAGCGCGGCCGAGGAACAGCCCTGGGCGGCCAGCCAGTCGCGGGCGGCCCGGGTGACGCGGCGGGCGTAGCCGCGCCGCCGGTATGCGGGATCGGCGGCAACTTGGTGGATCTCCCCGTGCCACAGGGCGGTGGAGCTGTGGCCGGGCAGCCGCAGGGAGAGACCGGCGCACGCACGAGGCGAGCCTGCCGGGGACACCGGGAGCGTCGATGACGAACACGGCGAAGTGCGGGTCGTTCTGGAGGAAGGCCCGGAATGCCTGCTCGCACTCCTTAATCCAGGTTCCGCCGGGGGTGGGTTCGTCGTGGTTGGCATCGAGCATGACGCGACGCAGCCGGACGAGTTCGGGGACGTCGTCGGGTATCGCGCGACGGACGATCGGCATGGGCGGGATGCTAGCGGCGTACTGCTGTTGCGGGCAGTTGAATCCCTGTACTTCGCCGACGTCGGCACATGACGGGTGGTGGCGGGGCGTACCCCAGAGACGGCAGGATCGTCCCCATGCGGATTCTCATTCTGGGCGGGACCTGGTTCTTGGGGCGTGCAGTCGCGCAGGAGGCTCTCGCGCGGGGGTGGCGAGTGTCGACCTTCAACCGAGGAGTGTCAGGCACTGATCTCCCGGGCGCGGAGGCGGTCCGCGGCAACCGTGAGGATGCGGGCGACCTCGCCCGTCTTGCGGCGCAGGGGCCCTGGGACGCCGTGGTCGATACGTCCTCGTCAGCGCTCGCGCCGCGCAGCGTTCTCGCCGGGGCGCGGGCGCTTGAGGCGGCGGCTGGTCGGTATGTCTATGTTTCGACGGTCAATGCGTATCGCGGCTGGCCTTCCGAGCCGTTGACGGAGAGTTCGGAGCTGCTGGACGGGCCTGCGGATGCGGATGCTGACTACGGGCGTCAGACGAAGGAGGGGGATGGCCCCAATCTGCATTACGGTCGGCAGAAGGCCGGTGCCGAGCGCGCGGTGTGGGAGGCGTTCGGAAAGGATCGTGTCGCCGTGCTGCGACCCGGCGTGATTCTCGGGCCTGGAGAGTATGTGGGCCGACTGCCGTGGTGGCTGCGTCGAGCCGAGCGCGGCGGTGCGATCCTTGCTCCGGGTGAGCCGACGAAGAGCATCCAGCCCGTGGATGTCCGAGACGTTGCGATCTTCGCTCTGGACCAGGCGATGGCTCGTGACGGCGGCGCGTACAACGTGACGGCACCCATCGGGCGGGAAACGATGGGGGGCTTCCTGGAGGCGTGCCTCGACGCCACGGGCCGCCGGGGGCACTTGGTCTGGACGCCCGATGACCTGCTTGTCGAGCACGCTGTGGCGCAATGGACAGAGCTTCCGCTGTGGCGTACGTACCCCGGGGTCTGGAATGTCAGCTCGGAACAGGCCCAGGCGGCCGGGTTCGTGTGCCGGCCGCTGGCCGAGACTGTCGAGTCGACGTGGGCCTGGCTGAACCAGGGTGGCATCCCTGTACAGCACCCGCGGTGGAGCGAGCACGGCATCGACGAACAGAAGGAAGCGGCGATCCTCGCGGCGGCGAGCGGCGGCGAGATCTCAGCCTTCAATGGCGAGGTGCGCTGAACCACCGAGTCCCCGCGATACAGCGTTGGCGGTGAAGTCCTCGATGCGTTCGCCGAGTTCGCGCGCTTCGGAAGCGTCACGGAACGCAGGCTGCGTGAGGTGTTTTCTGGTGGTCAGCAGGCGTTCGGTGATGCCTGTGCCCCGCCATTCGCTGCCCACGTCGAAGACGGGGTTCAGAGCCTCGGCCGCACCCGCCAGTTCCCCGCGCAGCAGCCGGGCGCGTGCGAGGTCTGCGGAGGCTTTGCAGCTGATGACTATGGAGCGGGCGGACTCCGGTGTATCGGCCAGCAGTTGCAGCGCGTGGGTGGCGGACTGTTCCGCATGGTCGGAGTCGCCCAGGAGGAGGTAGCTGGTGGCGTTGCTCATGGCGAGGCGTGCAGCGTGGAAGCCGAACTCACCACCGATGTCGTCGTGCAGCTCGTCCCGGTCACTGTTGCCGGGTTCGAGGGACTTGGCCAAGGCTCCCTCTGCGCTGTCGCGGTCGCCCAGGTGGGCATAAGCGCGAGCTTGAATGGCAGACAGGCGTGTGATCGCGGTGGCGCCGAGCCCGCCGTACCGTTCCATCGCCGAGCCGGCCAGCCGCACCGCCTCCGTCGGTCGGTTTTCCCAGAAGGCGATGTATGCCAGCAGGCCCGTTGCGTAGGCCTGAAGGGGGCCGTCCTCGATGACCTCTCCGTAGAGGGCCGCCGTGCGGGCGAGTTGCACGGACGGCCCGAAGAATCCGAGGTCGAAGGCCGCAACCGACATGATCGCCGAGGCTTCACCAGCCGCCAGGTACAAGTCATGGCGCTGCCTGGGCCGTTGCGTACGGTCGAGCAGGGTCTGGGCCAAGCGCTGCAGCTCTTCGCCGTGGCGGTGCGCGTCGCCCGGAGAAGTACTGTGGTACGTGCGCGCCAGGGCGATGACGTCGTCTTTCAGCTGATCGAGGGTGATGTCGGACACGGAAAGGGAGGCGGCATTCGACGCGTGGGCGGCGGCGTCCCGAGCAGTCATGGCAGATTCGCTTTCGTCGAGCACAGACACTGGAGTTGGCGGCGGGACCGCGTCGGCCGGCCCGAACAAGATGCGGGCGGCATAGCCGTACATGCGCTCCAGGATCAGCGGCGCGGGATGCAGCGGCAGCTTGACGACTTGGCCGCCCGTCCAACGCCGGTAGGTGGGCTCACTGACCGTGGCTGAGGCGATCCTCGGATCGGACCGCTCTTTCGCAAGCTCCTTCGCGTTGTCTTCGTAGTCCTGGACGAACTGCCGGAAGGGCACCCCGGCCTCCACGGTCAGGACCCGCAGCAACGACCTCTCAGCCACATGACTCCCCTCACCGGCCGACTGGTGGGTCGAGCCAGGAACGCTGGCCCCGCTATGTCAACTCTCCCCGAACACCGGGGAAGAACAACCCACTTACGTCATGTGAGACCCAGGTGATACTCCGGTGATCGCATCAGCCTCGAACGAGTACTCAGGTGAGACCCGCCACGATATGGCTGTGACGGGCCAAGGACAGCGAATCTATCGACTCGCCCAGCAGTCGGGACGGCAATCGGCCTCCCGGCGACGCGGGCAACGCATCGCCCTTGGAGGCAACTTCCATGCCCGCCGTTCTCGACGTCGCCAGTTCGACGCTGATCAACAACGTGCCCTACATCACGGCATGGTCCGGGGAACTGCCCATCAAGACGGCTGTGATCACCACCCGGAGGGGGATCGCCTACCCGCGCGAGACCATCTACGACCGCGACGAGCACGGAGTGCTGTGGAGCGCGTACGGCCTACGGCAAGGCCGGGGGAAGCCCGACTTCGGCAAGATCCATCCGCAGCGGCAACGCCGCGCCATGGGGGCGTTGCGCTGCCAGGTCTGCGGGAGCCCGGCCGGTGAGACTCAAGCTGGCGCCCTGTGGCTCTTGGACAGAGAAGGTGTCGAGGGCGAGTTCCCGTCAGAAGGCGAGGTGACGACGCACCCGCCGGTGTGTGCGCCCTGCGCCGGCAAGGCGGTCACACTCTGCCCCACCCTCCGCCGCGAGCACAGCTTGGTACGCGTGAAGAAGCCGACGATCGCGGGTGTCCATGGTGTCCTCCACAAGCCCGGCTACCCCTATGCCGTGGCCGGCGACAAGGCGTACGTCTCCTACGACGACCCCAAGGTCCGCTGGGTGCTTGCCGGACAGCTCTACGCGAAGTTGTACGGGATCACTCCGGTGTCACGAAAAGAGCTGGCAGCGGTCAAATCGGAGCGTCTGACGCTTCAGCAGCGTCTCTACGCCTCCGTGGCCGGAGTGTCCTTCGAGGTAATGCACCTCGATGGCGACCACCAGGCCACGCTCCCCCAGCTCAACGCCGACACGATCCGGGCGACCATCGACACCGTCCTCAACTCCGAACCGGGACCGGATCTCGACCTGGACAACCTCGCGAAGGCCGTCCAGGACCTGAAAGGCCACCTGGGGCTGCTGATGCCGATGGTCGCCGGTGTGCACCCGGAGCTGGTGGCGTCGGTTGGGCGCCGGCTGCAGTACGAGCCGCCGGACGCGCACCGGTACCCGGCGTGCGCGCGGCAGTGGGCGGAGGAGTCGGCCCGTACGGCCCGCCAGCTCCTTGCCCTGGCCTGTGCCGACGAGATGACCGAGCAGCGGCACGCCGGTGTGGAGGAAGGTCCTGGTGCCCTGGCACCCGGAAGAGAAGCCCGTCCCCACCCGCCCGTCGATCACGCGTCGGGGTGACCTTGCATGGCTGGTGCGGTGAATGCCGCGCGGGGATACTGGTGCGAGGTGGTCTACGGCGGCGCCGGATGGGGCCGGATCGTGCTGGGCACGCTCCCGACTCCCTTCCTCGGCCGGGCGCTGCGGTGGCTGCGCCGTCAGGCCGTGCGTATCGCTGACGGACTTGACCCCGACCCGGATACGGCACCGTCACCGCACGGAGCCCTCCACAAGGTCAATACCGAATTCCAACTCGGAGATGCACCCGCCGAGTTACGCGCCTGGGCGAACGACGATCGGTCGCGTCAAGCCGCCTACGACCAACTGCGCGGCGGGACACCGTTCGCTCTGACAGCGACCGACCACACGGGCCGGTACGTACTCGCCGCCTGGCCCGTGGACGTCCCGGCACGCCTCGACGCACTGCCCGCGCAGTCCACGAACTCCCACTCTGGTCACCTGAAATAAAGGAAGCATCGCCGTAGTAAGCGGTTTCCTCTTTCGGTGATCAGAGTGGGCCAGATGTCCGCCACTGACCTGCCCAGTCCGTGGCGGATCGCTCGGCCCCGCCCCCGGAGCCGGCGCCCGTGACGACGCCGACCCTTCCTGTAGAGGAGTGACACCGTGGATGGTCATACGTGCCATGAGCACCCCCAGTCCCACCGGGGTGAACGGGTATTACAGCAGCTCCGCATCGCCGTGGGATCCGACAAGGCCGGCCGCGATCACGCGACGGCGTTGACCGACGACCTTCGAGCGAGCTCTCTCGTCTCATCCATCATCGACATCAGCGCGCTCGACGGCCAGGGACGGGCGGCCTACCCGGAGATCGCGTTCGCAGCGGCGCAGCTCGTCGCGGACGGCCGCGCGGACCGGGCGCTGCTGGTGTGCCATACCGGTCTCGGCATGGCGATTGCCGCCAACAAGATCCCCGGCATCCGCGCGGTGACGGCTCACGACTCGTGGTCCGTGCGCTGTGCGGTGCTGTCGAACAACGCGCAGGTCCTCACTTTGGGCCAGGGCATCGTGGGCCTCGGCCTCGCGCGGCGTCTGGTCGAGGAGTGGCTGACGTACCGGTTCGACGACACGTGCTCGGCCGCCGCGAAGATCGAGACGATCAGTGCCTTCGAAGACCGCTGGCAGGGACGGAGCGCTGCTGATGCCCACTGACCCTGCCACCGTGCCGAGTACGGATGCTGTGCTGCGCTGGCCTGTTGAGCCCGCGCAGGGAGGCTGGTACACCCGTGCGGAACGTGAGGCGGTTCGCGCCGTGTTGGCGGAGTCGGACGACTGGCACGTGGGCTGGAAGCCGGCCGGGTACGTCGGGGCGTTCGAGGACGCCTTCGCAGGGTTCACCGGAAGCCGGTTCGCCGTCGCGTTCAACTCCGGCGGTACCGCGCTGGAGATGCTGCTGCACTACCTCCAGCTCGATCCGGGTGATGAGGTGATCTCCTGTGCGGTGAACTTCGTCGGTCCCCTCATCGCGATCATCGGCCAGGGCGGCAAGCCCATCCTGGCCGAGCCCGAGCCGGACACCCTCAACCTGGACCCTACCGACGTCGAGCGGGTGATCAGCCGCCGCACGCGGGCGATCCTCGTCACGCACTGGAACGGCGCCGTCGCCGACATCCGCCCCTTCCTCGACCTGGCCGACCGGCACCCCAACCCGGTCCACGGGGCACCCCTGATCATCGTGGACGCTGCCCGCGCGTGCGGAGGCCGTACGCCCACCGGTGCCCGGGTCGGAGCTGAGGGGTGGGCGACGATGTTCAGCTTCGAGTCGAAGAAGCTGATGACCACCTTCGGCCAGGGCGGCATGGTCACCACCGACGACCAGGCCCTCGCCGAGCAGCTTCGCTGGCTGCGCACCTATGGGGGGACGGAGCACTGGGGCACCAACCAGATGATGACCAAGGCCCAGGCAGCAGTGGGACTGGTGCAGTTGGCACGCCTGGACGAGATGAACGACGCGCGCATCGCACGGGCCCACCAACGCACCCGCGGTCTGGCCGACACCCATGAGCTCACCATGCCACCGGTCATCGACGACCGCCGGCACCTGTACTACCGCCACAACCTGCTGGTGCCCGAAGCCTGGGCCGGCGAGGGCCGCGACGAGCTGATGAACACCCTGGCCGCCGAGTACGGCCTCGGGAGCATCATCAACGACCGCCCCCCGTACCTCTTCCACCGCCTGATCCGGGCCCACACCGCCGGCCAGCGCTGCCCCCGCGCGGAACAGCTCACCGCCCGGCTGCTGTGCCCCTGCCTGCACCCCCGCATGAGCGTCGCCGAGGAAGACGAGATCACCGACGCCGTCAGGGGCGCCACCGCACAGATCGCCCGCACCCGCAGCACGTCCTGACTGAGAAGGGCAGAAGCCAGATGCCGGTGCTCACGCAGGAAATCGACTCCCTCCTGGCCAAAGAACTCCACCTGACCACCCCCTACGAGCCGAAGGACCCGGCCGGCCTGCTGCGGATGGTGTTCCTCATCCCGTTCGGCCACGCCTTCTCCCTGATGTGCAACGGCCCCATGGGCCTGTACGACCTGATCAACCGCAGCCCCCACATCCCCGCCGTCGCCGAACGCGCCCTCCAGTACGACTGCCTCACCCGCGACGGGAACCGCCTGCACACTCCCGGGGGCGAGCCGTACCGCAGCATGGAATCACCCCGCCCGGTCAACGAGGCGGACATCGTCGGCGTCTCCATGATCAACGCCGGAGACCTCCACAGCCTCCTGCGCCTGCTCGATCTCGCCGGGATCCCCCGGCGCAGCGCCGACCGCATCCCCGGCCGGGACCCGCTTGTCGTCGGCGGCAATCAGGGCCTCGCCGATCCGGAACCATTAGCCGACTACCTCGACGTCGTGGCCGTCGGCGAAGCCGAGCGCTCGCTCGCCGAGCTGATCCGTATCGTCCATGCCCACCGCCAGGCAGGCAGCGGCTCGCTTCTCGAAGAGCTCTCCCGCGTTCCGGGGCTGTACGTGCCCTCGATGTATGCGTGCGACTTCCTTCCCGGCGGGGGTGTCCAGGCAATCCGCCCGCGGACTCTCCAGGTGCCAGCCGCCGTGCACGCCCAGTACCTCCAGGCCGGTGACCTGCACGACGCGCACTTCGTCTACCCGATCACCGACGGCACCGCAGCCGGCTGCCACCCGGTCGTCGGCTGCCTCCACAGCTGCCACTACTGCAATCTCGGCGTCCCCCCGTTCCGGCAGGCCCCGCTCGAACTGCTCCTGGCCTACGTCGACCGCCTCGAAGAACTCCAGGTGCCGAAGATCATCATCAGCGCGCCGACGTTCACCCAGTACCGGCACCGCCAGCAGCTCCTCGACCGCATCCTCGCCTACGCCAGGCGGGCCGAGGCCGAGGGGCGCCGGGTCACCACGATCATCGGCTCGATCCGCGCGGATGAGATCAACGCCGACTACCTCGACGCCGTCACCAAGCTCGGCGACTTCGGGCACCTGTTCACCGAGCTGCACCTGGCCCAGCCACGCGGCGTCATCACCGTCGCCCCGGAGTGGGCCGCACCCGACCTCGTCGCCCTGTACGGCAAGACACAGAAGAAGGAACGCGTCGACCGGGCCCTGGACCTGTGCCGCGAGAACGGCCACATCAACACCGTCATGCTCTACTTCATCATCGGCGCCCCCGGCGAACGCCCCGAGGACCGGCTGGCCATCGCCGCCTACGCCCGAGATGTCCGCCGGCGGCTCGGCGCACCGGACGCGAACGTCATCGTCAAGCTCCACCAGTTCATGCCCAAGCCCGGCACCCCCACCCAGCGTCTTCGCATGATGGACCCCGACCTCGTCAGGGAGTACGGCAACGAGATCGGCGCACGGCTGCGCGGCCTCGTCGGGGAAGCGGAGTACCAGGCGCACTACCGGGTGGAGCAGTTCCCCACCAGCCGCATGCACCTCGAAGTCGTCTGCTCCCGTGGCGACCGCCGTATCGGCCACGTCCTGGAAGACCTCTATGACGCCGGCACCGACCTCTCGTCCCTCACCAAGGACGACCTCGTCCAGGCGCTGGCCAAGCGCGGCCTCGACTACGACCGGCACCTGCGGCACATGGACGACCGTGTTCTGCCATGGCAGGTCCTCAACCACGTCAACCCCGGGGCCGAGGAACAGCTCGCCCAGTCCCTCGCGAAACGCGAGGCCGACCAGTGATCGCCGCCTCGTTCCCGCTGTTCGGGGGCAAGCACGCCCTGCCGGCGGCCACTGACCCCGGTGAGCACGCCGCGTACCTGCGCACCCGGGAACCGGACGCCTCCCTCGACCACCTCGGCGGCGTGGTGCTCGTCTACCAGCGCTCGCTCCTGCGCGACGTGCTCGCCGCCGAGAAGGCGAGCCTCCTGGACGGCTGGGTCCGCGGGGACCTGTGGCTCGTCCAGCACGACGGCCGGTGGGTGGGCGTCTGCGGAGGCTTCGGCCCCGGGGCCCCGGCGGCAGCTCTCGTGCTGGAACAGCTCGTCAGCCTGGGCGTCGCGCACGTCATCACCGTCGGCACGGCAGGAGCGCTCCAGCCAGACCTGCACGCTGGTGACCTGGTCGTGTGCACCCGGGCCCTGCGCGACGAAGGACTCTCCCGCCACTACCTCGCCCCGGCCCGCTACGCTCGCCCCTCCACCGCGCTGACCGATCACCTCGTGCGGACCCTCCAGACGACCGGTCTCGCCGTGCGGCAAGGGCCGGGGTGGAGTACCGACGCGCCGTACCGGGAGACCCACGGTGAGGTCCTGCTGTACAGCTCGGACGGGATCCTCACCGCCGACATGGAGGCCGCCGGAGTCTTCGCGGTCGCCGAGCACCGCGGCGTCAACGCAGCGGCTCTCTTCGTCGTCGCCGATTCCCTCCTCGACCGCCGGCCTCGCCAGGACTCGCCGGACACCCGCACCAGCCTCCTTACCGCTGCGCGGGCCAGCCTCACGGCGCTCGCCGCCGATCCAAGATCACCCCCGACGGCCTCATCCGGTGCATTACGGTGAGGCATCCACCGGATGACGTGACGATGGCGGGCTCGCCTCCCACGACCATGATCCACACCAGCAGAGAGGCCCAGACCGTGAGCAGCGGAGCACCACGCCCCACGATCGGCGCCGTCGTCCTGACCATGAACGACAGGCCGACCGAGTTCCCCCGGGCCATGGACTCGCTCCTCGCCCAGGAAGGTGTGGACCTCGACGTGGTTGTGGTCGGAAACGGATGCGAGCCCGCCCAGGTACCGGACCGTGTCCGTGCCGTCGCGCTGCCTGAGAACGTGGGCATCCCCGAAGGACGGAACATCGGCGCCGACAACGTGAAGGGGGACTACGTGTTCTTCTTCGACAACGACGCCGTCCTCCCCGCCACTGACGCCCTCGCCCGCCTGGCCGCAGAACTGGACCGCGACACCCACCTGTCGTACGTCCAGCCCCGCATCGCCGACCCCGATACCGGCGTCACCCTGCGCCGCTGGGTGCCCCGCTTGCGCGCCGGCGACGCCACGCGGCCGGGCACGGTGACCGTCATGGCCGAAGGCGTCGTGATGGTCCGCCGCAGCGCCTTCGAACTCGCCGGGGGGTGGCCAGGACACTTCTTCCTCTTCCACGAGGGCATCGACCTCGCCTGGCGGCTGTGGAACCACGGACACACCGGCCTCTACAAGCCCGACATCCTCGTCCACCACCCCGCGACCAACCCGGCACGCCACGAGCGCTTCTACCGGCTCAACGCCCGCAACCGCGTCTGGCTCGCCCGCCGCAACCTCCCCGCGCCCCTGATCCCCTTCAACCTCGCCACCTGGACCCTGATCACCCTGTGGCGCTTCCGCGAGCGCACCGCTCTGCGTGCCTCTCTCGCCGGCTTCCGCGAAGGACTGCGCACCGATCCTGGTACGCGGTCGCCGATGAGCTGGCGCACGGTCGCCCGGCTCACCGCAGCCGGCAGGCCGCCGATCTTCTGACCCCTTCGTCGTCTCCCGAGCGAGAGGACAGCCCTGTTGTCCGCAGACGAAACCCCCACCATCTGCCCGGAGATCATCGACTACTACACCAACGGCTACGAGGAAGCCGACCGGTTCGCACCTGGCACCGCGAGTGGCGCGAGCATGCTCGAATTCACGCGCATCCAGGAGCTGTTGCGCGCACACCTGCCCCAGCCGCCCGCCAGCGTCCTGGACGTCGGCGGCGGACCGGGCGCACACGCCCGCTGGCTCACCGCCGACGGACATACCGTCCACCTCATCGACCCTGTGCCCAAGCATGTCGATCAGGGCCGAGCCGTCGGCATCGACGCCGTCCTCGGCGACGCCCGCCGGCTCAACTGTCCCAGCCACACTTACGATGCGGTGCTCCTCCTCGGTCCGCTCTATCACCTGACCCAGCGGGCCGAGAGAGTCCTTGCTCTCAAGGAAGCCGTCCGCGTCGCCCGACCCGGGGCACTCATCGCTGTAGCGGCGATGAACAGGTACTCGCGCTTCCTCGACCAGGCGGCCAAGCACGCCCTCACAGATCCCGCCGTCTGCGGTGATGTCGTCGGCACCACAGACAGCGGGATCTGTACTTCGAGCGGCGGGTTCACCACCTCGTACTTCCACACCGTCGACGAACTCCGCACCGAACTCACCGACGCCGGGCTGTTCGACGCGGTGATCCGTGGGGCAGAAGGGCCCGGCTACTGGATCATCAAGGGCATCGAGCAGCACAACTGCACGCGCATAAGCACCAGTTCACAGGAATTCTCTTCAGCTCTCGCGGCCGCGCGGCTCGCCGACGCACGACCGGCTCTCCTCGCGGCCAGCGCTCACCTTCTCGCCATCGCTCACGCCCCGCAGGCGTGACCCAGCGCGCATAGAGCCCGTTAAACACCGGGTGCCTTCAACCAGACGCCTATTACCCAAGGGGAGGGAGAACAGGACGGTGGAAGCCTCGTCAGGCGGCAAACGGACCCGGACCGTGGAACGGCCTCCCATGCCGGAGCCGGCGGCGATCGGATACCAGGGCACGAAGGCCCGCAACGTGATGGATGAGCACAGCCTGTGGCACCTGGCCCGGCATTCGCCCCGGTTGCTGGGCCGGTTCCTCGCGATGGCATGGCAGGCGGACCGGTGCGCAGTGATCGTGCTGCTGGTCGCGGAAGTCGTGGGTGGGGCCGCGTCCGGGGTGCTGCTGGCGATGACCGCACAGGCCATGGCCCCGCTCGTCGGCACCGGTACCGTCGCGCACCGAGTGCACGAGGCGATGCCGTATCTGATCGGCGCCGGGGTCAGTGCGGCAGTGTCGCGGGGATCGCATGCCTTCGGGCAGTGGGCCGAGGACCGGCTACGCCCCCAACTCCTCACAGCAGCTGACCAGTCGCTGCTCGATGCCGTGCTACGGGTGCGGCTGGAGGTCTACCAGAACCCGGAATTCACGCAGGACCAGGAGCGGGCCGAAGCCGGCGTCGTGCGCTCGGAGCGCCTGGTCACCGAGATCCAGGTGTTCCTCGGTTCACTGATCCGGCTGGTGGCGGCCGGCGGGGTCCTGGCGGGCCTGCACCCGCTCATGCTCGGGGTGCTGCTGCTGGCCGTGGTGCCCTCGGGGGTGGGAGCGGTGCTGCGGGCACGCATCGAATACCGCACGTCGTTGACGGTGACGGCGGGCAGGACGATCAAGTCGATGATGCGCGGCTACGCCACATCCAAGTGGGTCGGCGACGAAGTGCGGGGCAACAGCATGGGCCCGTACCTGCGGTTCTGGTACGCCAGGATCAGCGCCAGCGTGGATGAGAAGATCCTCGCCGAGACCCCGAAACAGCTCCGCGTGGATCTGCTGTCCTACGCCACGAGCGGACTATGCCTCGCCGGGGCGTACGGAGCGCTGGGATGGCTGACCGTCACCGGTCGCGTGTCACTCGCGGTGTCGGCGACGGTGATCGTCGCGGTGCGCCAGGCCCTCGCCTCCATCCGTGACCTGCTCGCGTACACCATCGGCCTGTTCCGGCACTGCCTCTACCTCGCCGACTGGGAGAAGTTCATCGACAACTCCCGCACCCAGGCCCCGCGCACCACAGGCCCAGTGGTGCCGGAAGCGGTGGAAACGGTGAGGGCGGAGAAGGTCTCCTACTGGTACCCGAACAAGACCGCCCCGGCCGTCGACGATGTGTCGCTCACGTTCAACCGGGGCGAGGTCGTGGCGATCGTCGGGGAGAACGGCTCGGGCAAGTCCACCCTGATCCGGCTCCTCCTCGGCCTGTACACCACGGAGAAGGGCACCGTCACCTGGGACGGCATCGACCTGCGCGACGCCGACCAGGTAGCCCTGCGGGACCGCACGGGCGTGGTGACGCAGGCATTCTGCTCGTGGCCTCTGTCGGTGCGGGAGAACGTCACCCTCGGCCAGCCCCGCACCCACGACGATGTTCCTGTCTGGGAGGCGCTGAACCAGGTCGGCATGGTCGAAGCCATCGAAGAACTCCCGAACCGGCTCGACACCCTGCTGGCGCGGGAACTGTACGGTGGGGTGCTGCTCTCCGGCGGCCAGTGGCAGCGCATCGCGTGCGCCCGCGCCATGTACCGCCAGCCCGCACTCCTGGTCATGGACGAACCGACATCGATGATGGACGCCCGGGGCGAGCACCAGATCTTCACCGAGCTCAAGAAGATGGCCCAAGGCCGCATCACGATCGTGGTGACCCACCGGCTGGAGAACACGAAGATCGCGGACCGGATCGTCGTCATGGAACACGGCAAGGTCATCGAACACGGCACCTTCGGCCAACTCGCCACGGCAGGCGGTCTGTTCCAGGAACTGTACGAACTCTCACAGGACCGATAGGGGGCGGGTATGCCCGACGAGGGCTGGATCAGAAACGCGGCTACCGGGATCGTCGTCAAGGACCGGCATCTGCTGATGATCCGTGAGAACTGGCCGCGCCCGGACACGTTCTTCATCCCCGGTGGCGGACAGAAGCCCGGGGAAACGCTCGCTGAGTGTGCCGAGCGCGAAGTGTTCGAGGAGACCGGCGTCAGGGTGAAGGCCGAGCGGCTGGTGGTGCTGCGGGAGTACATCCCCGCCCGGCACCAGGACAGCGTGGCGATGCTGTCCGGGGCCACGCACCGGCTGGAGGCGATGTTCTGGTGCGACATCGTCGAGGAGCCCGCAGTGCTGGGCGGCCATCACGAGGACGGGCCGCAGACCGGCACCGAGTGGATTCCCCTGTCCAAACTCGCGCATATCCGGCTGTTGCCGCCGTCGCTGCCGAGGATCGTTCACGCCGTCCTCGACGATCCGGCCGAGGGGGCCGTCTACCTCGGAGAGGACTATGGCTACTTGAGTTGACTCAACCTCGACCAGTTCCGTACCCCGGCGGGAATCTCTGCTGCTGCCCCCGCCTGCGGAGCCACGGCACAGCGTCGACGGCTGTGCCGTGGCGCGAAGAGCGCGTAGTGGCCATGTGACTCTTCGGTTCTCAAATCCGCAAAGCCTTCCCCGGCCCGGCCGGTGAGCCATAGGGTCGTTCCCGGACTGGCCACGCGGACCGGGGAGGCGGCGTCATGGAAGACTCGCAGACGAAGGCGGAGCAGGAGCCCCCTGCCGGCCCGAGCGTGCAGGAACTCAACCAGCGGATCATCAAGTTCATGCGCACGGCACTGGGCAACGAGGACGCCGAGGGCATCGCCGCTGCCGCGCAACAGCTGGCATGCGACGTCTACAACGAGCAGGCCGACCCGGAATCGGACGGGCCTGACGCGCTGGTGGGGTTGTTCACGGCGCTGGCGTGCTACTCCGTGGTCGCGATCGAGCACATCTCCGAGGCGAACGGGATGAAGACGGAGATGCTGCGGATGCTGCTGACGGCGGTGTTCGACGAGGAGGGCGAGTTCCGGGAGCCGGGGCCCTGAAGGCGGGCCACGCCCCTGCACACGGTTTCAAGCGCTCTTACCGATCGGAGCCAGGACGCGCTGGGGAGACAGAGCGACAATGTCGTCCACGTCCACCCACAGCGTGCGGTCCGCCCGGCCGCTGCCGCAGTACACCCGCCCCATGCCGGGCACCGAGGAGTCCACGACCACGGTGACATCAGCCCTTTCGGTGAACGGCATCACCCCGCCCCGCTGCGCACCCAGGCCGTCGAGGTCGTCTTCGCCGGCTGGGGCGAGCGCGCTGTGGGGCACCCCGACCGCGTCGGCGCAGCACCACGGCGCGCTCCACCCGCCTGCTTCGACGGTCTGGCCGATCGCTTAGGTGCCCGATGCCCGAGCAGTGAGACGCGCGTAGACCCTGCTGCAACTCCCCTTTAAGCCGTAGCCTTTGGGGATGGCGACGACCGAAGAACCGAGTACGACGGCTTGATCTTCGACTTCTTTGGGGTCCTGACCTTCAACATGGTCGAGGTGATCTCATTCTTCGAGGACAGGGAGAGGCTCGCCCGAGGAACCTTTCTTCGCGCCTGGGCCGACCCGCGAGGGCAGGAACTGTTCCGGCAGCTCGAACTCGGCCGGATCACCCAGACCGACTGGAACAACGGGTTCGCTCACCTGATCGGCGTCGCCTCCGACGACCTGATGGCCCGCTATCTCCACGACGCTTTCCCGGCCCACCAGGTTCTCAAAGTGGCCCGGCAGGCGCGGGCTGCCGGGATCAGGACCGCGGTGTTGTCCAACAGTCTCGGCCGGGAGCCGTACGACCCCTACGCGGGGTTCGACCTGCACGGCACCTTCGATGAGGTGGTGTTCTCCGCCGAGCATGGAGTGCGCAAACCCGACCCCGCCATCTTCCGCCTGGTGCTCGGCAAGCTCGGTGTGCCGGCCGAACGGTGTCTGTTCGTCGATGACAGCGAAGACAATCTCGCTGCCGCCCAGAGGCTGGGCATCACGCCGCTCCTCGCGCTGGACGAGAAGGTTGCGGCCGCCCGCCTCCGTAAAGTGCTTGGTCTACCCGAGCTGTAGGAACTCGCGTACGGCCGCGTGCGAGGCTCGACCCCGCGCCCAGGGACTGGGCAATCTCAGGCGTCCCCCCTCCCGCGATAAACAAGCGCCGGCCGCCTGAAATACCCCACCGGTGCGCTCCACACATGCACAAGCCGGGTGAACGGCCACACCGCGAAGAGCAAGAAGGCGCAGAGCACGTGGAGTTGGAACAGCAGGGGTGCCGAGGTCATGGCCTCGGGGTGGGGTTGCAGGGTGAACAGGCCACGGAACCATACCGAGATCGTGGCGCGGTAGTCGTAGCCGCCTCCGGTCACGTTGTGCACGAAGGTGGCGGCGACGCCCAGCAGGACGGTCGTGAACAGGACGGGGAAGAGGATCCGGTCGCTGCGGTCGGTGGTGCGGCGTATGCGCGCGGACAGCAGGCGGCGCGCGCTGAGCATGGCGAGTCCGGCGACCATGGCCGCCCCGGCAGCGGAGCCGAGGGTGACGGCCGTGGTGTGGTAGGTGTGTTCGCTGATTCCGGCGGCTTCGGTCCAGGAGGCGGGTACGGCGAGGCCGACGACGTGTCCGGCGATGACGGCGAAGGTCCCGAGGTGGAACAGGGGGCTGCCGAAGCGCAGCCAGCGGTGTTCGAGGAGTTGGGTGCTGCGGCAGGTCCAGCTGAAGCGGTCCCGCCGGTAGCGCCACACGTGTCCGGCGACGCACACCGCGAGGCAGGTGTAGGGGACGGCGACCCACAGCAGGACGGAGGTGGGGGTGAGGTGGTTCATCGGGGGGCTTCCGGGGTGGGGGGCGGCGTTCCGTAGGGGGTGAGGCCGACTTCCTCGACGGGCGGTCCGGCGGCGGCGAGGCGGCGTACGGCCTCCCGGTCGGCCGCCGTCGGCGGGGGCAGCAACGCGAGGAGGGCGGCGAGGAGATGGCGGTAGGGGGAGTCCAGGTCCCGCAGCGCGTGGTGGATGAGCTGGAGTCCGCGCCGGTGGCGGCGCAGGGGTGCCTCGCCGGGTCCCGGGCCGGCCACGGCCGCGAACTCCAGGGCGACCGGCAGGTGGTCGGGGAGTTCGCCGTCGGCCACCTCCCAGCCGAGGGCGCGGTAGGACTGGGCGAGGGCGAGCAGGGCCAGGCCCCGGCGGCGGGTGTCGCCGTGCAGGTAGTAGGTGAGGTGCAGGCCGGTTCTGCGGCGCAGGTCGAAGACGTCGACGTAGTGTTTCTCCCGCTCGTGCGCGGGCTCCTGGACGAACCAGTCGGTGAAGCGGGCCAGGTGCCGGGCCGCGGGCGTGGGCGGCAGTGCGGCGACGGCGCCGGCCAACTCGGCGGAGGCGGCGGAGAGTTCGGCGTCGGGGTACTGTAGCAGCAGGGACAGCAGCCGCAGCACCCGGGCGCGCTGCGCGTCCCGGTCGGCCCCGGCGGGCCGGATACGCGTGAACAGGCTCATGGTGTCTCTTCCTTGCGGCGTCGCGTCGGCATGCCGAGCAGGACGTGCCGCTGTCCCGGTGACGGTTCGTGCTCGCCGACCGGGCACTGGAAGCCGACGGTTCCCGGGCCGCGCGTGTCGGTCTCCCGGTGGGCGGCGGGGACGACGTAGCGGTCGGCGTACTTGGCGACGGCCAGCAGCCGGTGCAGGTCCACCGCCTGCTCGGGGGTGAGTCCCACGGGGCCGAGCGCGTCGGGGCCGCCGAGGGTGCGGGCCCGCATGTGGCTGCGCAGCGCGGTGAGTTTCATCAGGACGCCGGCGACGGCGTCGGTGTCCCCGGCGGTGAAGAGTTCGGCCAGGTATTCCAGGGGGATGCGCAGTCCGGTGACGGCGCCGAAGACGTGGTCGGGGCTGTCGGGGTCGCCGCCGGACGCGCTGACGGCGTCGAGGACCGGGGAGAGCGGGGGCACGTACCAGACCATGGGCAGGGTGCGGTACTCGGGGTGCAGGGGCAGGGCCACCTTGTACGTGCTGATCAGCGCGTGGACCGGGGAGCGCCGGGCCGCCTCCAGCCAGTCCTCCGGGATGCCCGATGCGCGTGCGGCGGCGGTGACTTGGGGGTCGTTGGGGTCGAGGAAGAGCGCGCGCTGGGCGTCCAGCAGGTCCTTCGGGTCGGGGACGGCGGCGGCTTCCCCGACGCGGTCGGCGTCGTAGAGGACGACGCCGAGGTAGCGCAGCCGGCCGACGCAGGTCTCGGAGCAGACGGTGGGCTGCCCGGCCTCGATGCGGGGGAAGCAGAAGGTGCACTTCTCGGCCTTGCCGGTGGCGTGGTTGAAGTAGATCTTCTTGTAGGGGCAGGCGGTCACGCACATGCGCCAGCCCCGGCAGCGGTCCTGGTCGGCGAGGACGATGCCGTCCTCGGCGCGCTTGTAGAGCGCTCCGGAGGGGCAGGCGGCCGCGCAGGCGGGGTTGAGGCAGTGTTCGCAGAGGCGCGGCAGGTGGAACAGGAAGGTCCGTTCGAACTCGAAGCGGACCTTCTCCGCGAGTCCGCCGGTGAGGTTGGGGTCGCCGGGTCCGTGTTCGGGGGTGCCGCCGAGGCCGTCCTCCCAGTTGGGTCCCCAGGTGACGGCGGTGGGGCGGCCGGTGAGGGCCGAGCGGGGGCGGGCGACGGGGGCGTCGCCGCCGGCGGGGGCGCTCAGGAGGGTGTCGTGGTCGTGGGTGACGGGCTCGTAGTAGTCGTCGAGCGTGGGGAGTTCGGGGTTGGCGAAGAGGCGGGAGAGCCGCTTGAGGCGGCCGCCGGAGCGCAGGGCCAGTCGGCCCTTGGCGTCGAGGACCCAGCCGCCCTTCCAGCGTTCCTGGTCCTCGTAGCGGTAGGGGTAGCCCACTCCCGGTTTGGTCTCGACGTTGTTGAACCAGGCGTACTCGACGCCGCTGCGGTTGGTCCAGGTCTGTTTGCAGGTGACGGAACAGGTGTGGCAGCCGATGCACTTGTCGAGGTTCATCACCATGGCGATCTGTGCCAGAACGCGTCCAGTAGTGACTTTGTCACGGGGCACGTCAGTACGCACGTCAGTACTCCACGTTCTGCGAGCGGCGGCGGATCACGGTGACCTCGTCGCGCTGGTTGCCGGTCGGTCCGTAGTAGTTGAAGCCGTAGGTGAACTGGGCGTGTCCGCCCGCGAGATGGGTGGGTTTGAGCAGCAGCCGGGTGAGGGAGTTGTGGGTGCCGCCGCGTCTGCCGCCGGTCTCGGTCTTCGGCACGTTCACGGTGCGGTCCTTGGCGTGGTACATGTACACGGTGCCCTCGGGCATGCGGTGGGTGACGACGGCGCGGGCGGTGACGACGCCGTTGCGGTTGTACGCCTCGATCCACTCGTTGTCCTTCACGCCGATGCGTGCGGCGTCGGCGGTGCTCATCCAGATGACGGGTCCGCCGCGGGAGAGCGCGAGCATGTAGGCGTTGTCCTGGTAGCTGGTGTGGACGGACCACTTCGAGTGCGGGGTGAGGTAGCGCACCGTCACCTCGGCGCGGCCGTCCTCGTGCAGGTGCTCGTCGCCGTGGTGGCGGCGGGCGTCCAGGGGCGGGCGGAACACCGGGAGCTGTTCGCCGAGTTCGGCGAGCCAGGCGTGGTCGGCGAAGAAGTGCTGCCGTCCGGTGAGGGTGTGCCAGGGCTTGCGGTGCTCGACGTTGATGACGAACGGGGAGTAGCGGCGTCCGCCGGTCTCGCTGCCGGACCATTCGTAGGAGGTCATGACGGCGCGGGGCTGGACGCGGGTGTCGGCGAAGGTGATGCGTTCTCCTTCGCGTTCGGTGGCGAGGTGGGCGAGCGGGGTGCCGGTGCGTTCTTCGAGGGCGTGGAAACCGGCGGTGGCGAGGCGGCCGTTGGTGGTGCCGGAGAGGGCGAGGATCGCCTCGCACATCTCGGTGGCTCCGGCGAGTGAGGGCCGTCCGGTGGCGATGCCTTCGCGGACGGTGCCGCAGCGGTGCCGCAGGTCCTCCAGTTCGGGGCCGACGCGGACGGTGACGCCCTTGGTGGTGGTGCCGAGTTCGTCGAGCAGGGGGCCGACGGCGCGCATCTTCTGTGCGACGGCCGGATAGTCGCGTTCGACGGTGACGAGTTTCGGCATGGTGCGGCCGGGTACGGGCGCGCATGCGCCGGTCCGCCAGTCGCCGACGGCCCCGTGGGGCTGGGCGAGTTCGTCGGGGGTGTCGTGCTGGAGGGGGACGGCCAGGACGTCGGTGCGGGTGCCCAGGTGGGTGGCCGCCAGTTCGCTGAAGCGGTCGGCGAGGGTGAGGAAGGTGTCGTAGTCGGTGCGGGCCTGCCAGGGCGGGGGGATGGCGGGGGTGAAGGCGTGGACGAAGGGGTGCATGTCCGTGCTGGAGAGGTCGTCCTTCTCGTACCAGGTGGCGGCGGGCAGGACGACGTCGGAGTACAGCCCGGTGGAGGTCATGCGGAAGTCGAGGGTGACGAGGAGGTCGAGCTTGCCCTCGGGGGCGTCCTCGCGCCAGTGGACGTCCCGGGGCCGGGCGTCGGGTGGTGATTCCTGTGAGCGGACGGCGGCGTCGGTGCCCAGGAGGTGGCGCAGGAAGTACTCGGTGCCCTTGCTGGAGGAGCCGAGGAGGTTGGCACGCCAGACGGTCAGGACGCGGGGGAAGTTGACGGGGTTGTCGGGGTCCTCGGCGGCGAACTTCAGGCGTCCTGCGGAGAGTTCGTCCGTGATGTGGTCGGCGACGGGCAGTCCCTTGGCGGCGGCCTCGTCGGCGAGGTCGAGGGGGTTGCGGTCGAAGCCGGGGTGGCCGGGGGTCCAGCCGGAGCGTACGGCCTGGGCGAGGCAGTCGGCGAAGGCCCGGCCGGTGAAGCGGCCTTCGCCGAGCGGTGAGGCGAGTTCGCCGGGGCCGAACGCCTCGTAGCGCCACTGGTCGGTGTTGAGGTACCAGAAGGAGGTGCCGGCCATGTGCCGGGTGGGGCGCTGCCAGTCGAAGGCGAAGGCCAGGTGCTGGAAGCCGGTGACGGGCCGGACCTTCTCCTGGCCGACGTAGTGGGCCCAGCCGCCGCCGTTGACGCCCTGGCAGCCGGTCATGGTGGTCAGTGCCAGGAACGCGCGGTAGATGGTGTCGGAGTGGTACCAGTGGTTGGTGCCGGCCCCCATGGCGATCATGGAGCGGCCGTGGGTGCGTTCGGCGTTGGCCGCGAACTCGCGGGCGATGCGCGCGGCCTGTCCGGCGGGGACGGAGGTGATGGTCTCCTGCCAGGCGGGGGTGTACGGGCGGGAGGCGTCGTCGTAGGAGGCGGGCCAGTCGCCGGGCAGTCCGGGGCGGCGCACCCCGTACTGGGCGAGCATCAGGTCGAAGACGGTGGTGACGAGGCGGCCGCCGACGCGTCGGGCGGGGACGCCGCGCACCATGACGGTGCCGCCCTCGGTGGGGCCGGTATCGAAGCGGGGCAGGGCGAGCTCGACGGTCTGCTCGGCGCGTTCCAGCAGGGTCAGTTCGGGGACGGTGTCGCCGAGTTCGAGGTTCCAGCGGCCCTCGCCGGTCTTGCCCCAGCGGAACCCGAGCGAGCCGTTGGGGACGACGGGCTCGCCGTCGTGCGCGTCGAGCAGGACGGTCTTGGACCCGGCGTGCTCCTCGTCCCGTCCGAGGTCGGCGGCGGTCAGGAAGCGGTCGGGCACGTACCGTCCGTCGTCGTGTTCGCGCAGGGCGACGAGGAAGGGGGCGTCGGTGAAGCGGCGCAGGTAGTCGGTGAAGTAGGGGGTCTGCTTCTCGACGAGGAACTCGCGCAGGATCACGTGGCCCATGGCCATCGCGAGGGCTCCGTCGGTGCCGGGGTGCGGGGCGAGCCACTCGTCGGCGTGCTTGACGTTGTCGGCGTAGTCGGGGCTGACGGCGACGGTCTTGGTGCCGTTGTAGCGGGTCTCGGTGAGGAAGTGGGCGTCGGGGGTGCGGGTGACGGGGATGTTGGAACCCCACATGATGAGGTATCCGGCGTTCCACCAGTCCGCCGCCTCGGGGACGTCGGTCTGATCGCCGAAGACCTGCGGCGAGGCGACGGGCAGGTCGGCGTACCAGTCGTAGAACGACAGCAGGGTGCCGCCGATCAGGGACAGGAAGCGCGAGCCGGCGGCGAAGGAGGCCATGGACATCGCGGGGATCGGGGAGAAGCCGGTGACGCGGTCGGGCCCGTAGGTCCTCACGGTGTGGACGTGGGCGGCGGCGACGAGTTCGGTCACCTCGTCCCAGTCCGCGCGCACCAGCCCGCCCTTGCCCCGGGCCCTCTTGTAGGCGCGGGCCTTGTCGGGGTCGCCGGTGATCTCGGCCCAGGCGGCCACCGGGTCGCCGAGCCGCGTCCGCGCCTCGCGCCACATCTGGAGCAGCGCGCCGCGTACGTAGGGGTGGCGGACGCGGCCGGGCGAGTAGGTGTACCAGGAGAACGAGGCGCCGCGCGGGCAGCCCCGGGGCTCGTACTCGGGGCACTCGGTGCCGATGGAGGGGTAGTCGGTGGCCTGGTGCTCCCAGGTGATGATGCCCTGCTTGACGTGGACCAGCCACGAGCAGGAGCCGGTGCAGTTCACGCCGTGGGTGGAGCGCACCACCTTGTCGTGCGACCAGCGGTCGCGGTAGAAGCCCTCCCAGGCGCGCTCGCCCTCGGTGAACGCGGCGCGGCCGTCGGGCGTCGCGTCCCGGCGCCGCAACAGCCGCCGGGAAGCGAGGAGTTCGCCCGGTTCCTCTCGGGCGGCGGGCTCGGCTGCGGTCTCGTTGTCCATGGTTCCGCACGCTAGACAAGAACGAAGCGGACAACTTGCTGCGAATAGGCCCGATCCGGGTGGCCGCCCGGTCCGGTCGACGAGGGACCATCGGCCCCGCACGAGGGCCGCTCGGCCGCCGCGCCCGCCGGGGGCGAGCGAGCATGCTGGGCACAACCGATCCGGAGGTGTTCGTGTACGACCGCACGCCGCGCCCGCCCAGCCGATCCCGTGCTCACCCGACCGGGCGGTCACGGCGCGCGGTTCCTCCGCTCGGTGACCGGCCGGTCCGCCCGGGCCACCCTGACGACTCCCGGGCGGCCGGTCCCGGCCGGGGCCGGCGGTGAGCCCCGCCCGCCCGGTGCGGGGCTGGCGCCAGGACGTGGCCGACCGCCCCTTCATCGTCATCTGGGAGTCGACCCGGGCCTGTCCACTGGCGTGCCGGCACTGCCGCGCCGAGGCCGTGCCCGACCGGGACCCGCGCGAGCTGGACACCGCCGCCGCCCGCGAGCTGCTGGACCAGGTGGCCGCCTTCGGCCGGCCCGCCCCCCTGTTCGTGATCACCGGCGGGGACCCGTTCCAGCGGCCCGACCTGCTGGAGCTGATCCGCTACGGCAGGCTGCGCGGCGTGCCCGTGGCGGTGGCGCCCTCCGGCACGCCGACCCTCACGCCCCAGAACCTGCGGGCCGTACGGGACGCCGGCGCGATCGGCCTTTCACTGAGCCTGGACGGCTCGACCGCCGCGCTGCACGACTCCTTCCGGGGGGTGCGCGGGGTGTACCGCTGGACCCTGGACGCCTGGGATGCCGCCCGTACGCTGGGCATGAAGGTCCAGATCAACACGACGGTCACCCGGCGGAACCTGCACGACCTGCCGGACCTCGTCGCCCTGGTGCGCGAGCGCGGGGCGATGCTGTGGAGCGCCTTCTTCCTCGTGCCCACGGGACGGGGCCGGCAGCTGGACCCGCTGACACCGGCGGAGGCGGAGGACGTGCTGAACTTCGTGCACGACGTGGGACTGGCCGTGCCCGCCAAGACCACCGAGGCGCACCACTTCCGCCGGGTCGCCCTGCAGCGGGCGATCCTGGGCGCCAAGGGCCAGGACCCGGTGCGGGTGCTGGGGCTGGGCCCGCTGTACGAGCGTCTGCGCGCGCGGTCCCGCGCGCTCGCCCTCGACGTCCCGGCCCGGCGTGCCCGCCGTCCTCCGCTGGACGTCAACGCGGGCCGGGGCTTCGCCTTCGTCTCGCACACCGGCAGCGTGCACCCCAGCGGCTTCCTGCCGCTGGGCGCGGGCAGCGTCCGTGAGCGTCCGCTGACCGAGATCTACCGCGACTCCGCCCTGTTCACCGGACTGCGCGAACCGGACCGGCTGCGCGGCCGGTGCGGGCACTGCGAATTCCGTACGGTGTGCGGGGGTTCGCGGTCCCGCGCCTACTGCGTCAGCGGCGACCCGTACGCGCAGGAGCCGTTGTGCGCGTACCGGCCCGGCTCGTTCCCGTACCAGGACGAGGTGGCGACCCTGCTGCACGCGGCGGCGGGCGCGGGGGGCCAGGAGTGAACAGCCTGGCCCAGCTGTGGACTTGGGTGCGCTTCGCGCACGTCACCGGCGCGGTCGTGTGGGTCGGCGGTCAGCTGGCGCTGTCGCTGGTGGTCCTTCCGCTGGCGCGCCGGCTGCTGCCCGAGGAGGACCGGGCGCGCTTCGCGGAGGCGGCCGGGCGCCGGTTCGGGATCCTCACGGGCGCGGTCTTCCTGCCCGTACAGGCCGTCACCGGCTGGGCGTTGGCCCGGCACCGGGGCGTCACCCTCGCCTCGCTGGCGGAGCCGGGGTACGGGCGCACGCTGGCGGCGAAGCTCGCGCTGTTCCTCGCGGTGCTGCTCGCGGCAGCGGGGCACGGCTGGGCGTACGCGCGGGGCCGGGCGGCGCTCGCCCGGGGGCTGGCGCTCGCCTCCCTCGTCGGCTCGGTGGGCGTCGTCCTGCTCGCCGCCGGGCTGACGGGCGGCTGACGCCCGTAGGCGTTCCACGGCGGAACGCCTCATCTGTCTTCGCGAGCACAACGGCTCGCAAGCACAACGTCTCCAAGCACAACGGCCGGGAGGCCCCCATGCGTTCAGTGATCATCATCGGCGGCGGCATCAGCGGGCTGGCCGCCGCCTGGCACCTGCGGTCACAGGCCGAGGTGACCGTGGTGGAGGCCGGTCCGCAGCCGGGCGGCATCCTGCGCACCGGCACCGTCGCCGGCATCCCTGTCGACGACGGCGCGGAAGCGATGCTCGCGCTGCGGCCCGAGGCCGTCGACCTCGCCAAGTCCGTCGGCCTCGGCGCGGACCTGGAGGTGCCCGCCCGGGCCCCCGTGACCGTGTGGACCCGCGACGCGCTGCGCCCGGTACCGGCGGGCCACGTCATGGGCATACCCACCGACCTGACGGCACTGCGGGAGACCGGGCTGCTGTCGGCCGAGGGGCTGGCCCGGCTCTCCCGCGAGGAGGAACTGCCCGCCCCGCCCGTCGAAGGCGACACGTCCGTCGCCGGCTACCTCGCCGAACGGCTCGGCCAGGAGGCCGTGGACCGGCTCGTGGAGCCGATGCTCGGCGGGATCTACGCGGGCCGCGCCGACCGGACCTCGCTGCGGGCCGCGCTGCCCGCCGTCGCCGACATCGCAGCCCGGGGCGGCTCCCTGCTCGCCGCGCTGCGCGACCGCGCACCGGCCGCGCCCGCCGCGCGGCCCGCTCCCCCTGTGATGCTCGGGCTGCGCGGCGGGCTGGCCCGGCTGCCCCGGGCGATCGCCAACACCTGCGGGGCGCGCGTCCTCACCAGCTGCCGGGTGCGCGAACTGCAGCGCACCGGCACCGGCTGGCGTGCCGTCCTCACCGGTGCCGGGCCCCGTGCCCTGGAGGCGGACGCCGTCGTCCTGGCCGTCCCCGCCTACGCCGCCGCCCCGCTGCTGCGGCCCCACGCCCTGGCCGCCGCCCGCGAGTTGGGCGCGATCGAGCACGCGACCACGGCGCTGGTGACGCTCGCCTTCGACCGTGCGCTGCTCCCCGAGGTGCCCGAGGGCAACGGCTTCCTGGTCCCGCCCGTCGAGGGCCGCGCCGTGAAGGCGGCCACGCTGCTGAGCAACAAGTGGGGCTGGCTCGCGGAGACCGCGCCCGACACGTTCGTGCTGCGGGCGTCGGTCGGCCGCCTGGGCGAGGAGTCCCTGCTCGGGCGGGAGGACGGTGAACTGGCCGCCGTGTGCCTGTCCGAACTGCGTGCGGTGCTGGGCCCGTTGCCGCGCCCGCTGGACTTCCACGTCTCCCGCTGGGCGCGCGGCCTGCCGCAGTACGCGGTCGGCCACCTCGACACCGTGCGGGCCGTCCGCACCGCCGTGGCCGGGCTGCCCGGCCTGGAGCTGTGCGGCTCCGCCTACGAGGGCGTCGGTGTCGCCGCCTGCGTCGCCGGGGGCCGCGACGCCGCCCAGCGGCTGTGCGCGGGTACGGAACCGGACGCGCGGGGGCGACGATGAACTCCCCGGCGGAGCACCCGAATTACGCGCGAAGCGCGCCGATCGGGGCCGGCCGCCCGCTGGCCTGGCTCGTCACCGTCACGGGCGGCCTGGGGCTGCTCGCCTCCTCGGTCCTGACCTGGGACCGGCTGCGCCTGGAGAGCGACCCCGGCTTCCGGCCCGCGTGCGACATCGGCTCCGTGCTGTCGTGCACCGACGTCATGCGCAGCGACCAGGCGTCGGCGTTCGGGGTGCACAACACCACGCTCGGGCTGGTGGCCTACGCGGTGGTGGTCGTCGTGGGCGTCGCCCTCGTCACGGGCGCCCGCCTGCCCCGGTGGGCGTGGGCGGCCCTGAACGCGGGGGCCTTCGCCGGTGCCGTCTTCTGCATGTGGCTGATGGGCCAGTCCCTTTACGTCCTGGGGGCGTTGTGCCTGTGGTGCTGCGTCACCTGGGCGGCGACGATCGCCCTGTTCTGGTACACGACGCTGTTCAGCATCGGCCACGGTGTGCTCCGCGCGCCGCGCCGACTGGCCGCGCCGCTGCGGGAGTTCCACTGGGCGGTGCCCGCCCTGTGGTACGCGGCCGTGGCGGGGCTGATCGCGGGGCGGTTCGCGGAGCAGTGGCAGGCCGTGCTCTTCTGACGCTGCGTCATCGCCGCCTTCTGCGCCGGCGCTGCCGGGCCGCACCCGTGGAACGGATGCGGCCCGGTGGTGTGTCCGGTACTGCCGGGGGCCGGCTGGGGTCAGTCGAGGACCGCCCCCAGTGCCATGAAGCCCGCGATCGCCACGAGCAGGACGCCCATCAGGGGTGCCATGAAGCGCAGATAGCGGTCGTAGCGGACCTTGGCCAGGGCCAGGCCGCCCATGACGACGGCGGAGGTCGGGGTGACCAGGTTGACCCACCCGGAGGCCGACTGGTAGGCGGTGACGACCAGGGCGCGGCCGACGCCGGCGAAGTCGGCGAGCGGGGCCAGGATGGGCATGGCCAGTGCGGCGTGGCCCGAGGAGGAGGGCACGAGGAAGGCCAGCGGCATGTTCACCAGGAACATCAGCACCGCGAACACGCCCGAGGAGGTGCCGGAGACCACGCTGTGCAGGCCGTTGAGGATGGTGTCGGTGACACTGGCGTTGTTCATGATGACGGTGACACCGCGGGCCAGCATGATGATCATGGCCGCGCCGATGAAGTCCCCGGCGCCCGCGACGATCGCGTCCGCCGTGCCCTTCTCGCCGAGACCGGCGACGAGGCCCACCACGATCGCGGCGACGACGAACAGGGCGGCGAGTTCGGGGAAGTACCAGCCCAGGGTCGGCAGGAACGGCACGTGCAGATCGGTCCAGGGGATCACCGCGAAGATCATGAACGCGAAGGTCGCGGCGAAGACGACGAGCACGACGCGCTGCCGCGCGGTGAGCGGAGCCGCTTCCTCCGCGTCCGGCCCGCCGTCGCCGTCGGCGGGCGGGACCAGGGAACGGGAGGGGTCGGCGTGGACGCGGTTGGCGTACCGCACCACGTACGCCGCGGCGAGCGCGGTCAGCACCGCCCACATCAGCAGCCGCAGCACGATGCCGTCGCCGGTGCCGATGCCGGCGCTGTCGGAAGCGACGCCGGTGGCAAAGGGGTTGACGGTGGAGGCGAGTGTGCCCACCCCGGCGCCGACCATGACGACGGTGGCGCCGACCATGCGGTCGTAGCCGAGGTTGAGCACGAGGGGCACGACGATCCCGTAGAAGCCGAGGGTCTCCTCGGCCATGCCGTAGGTGGTCCCGCCGAGGGAGAACAGGGTCAGCAGGACCACGAGCAGCAGGGTGCGGTGCCGGCGCAGCCGGGTCGCGAGCCGGCTCACCCCGCTGGTGAGGGCGCCGGTGCGCAGGGTGACGGTGATGAACGCGCCGACGGCGAGGACGAAGAGGAACACCCCGGCCGCGCCGAAGAACGCTCCGCTGCCGCCGGGGGCGGTGAGCCCGGAGTGCGCGTCGGTGACTCCGTAGAGGCCGTTGACGGGCGAGAGGAACAGGTCCTTCAGCCGGCTCCAGAAGTCCTGGACCGGCGCCACCGCGTGGTAGGTGCCGGGGACGGGGGCGCCGTCCTTGGTGTCGTAGCGGCCGGCGGGGATGACGAAGGTCAGGCCCCAGACGACGACGGTGACCGCGACGAGGACGGTGAAGGCGGAGGGGAAGCGGAAGCCGCGCCGTGGCCCGGCGGGTCCGGGTGCCGGGCCCGGGTCCGCGGGTGCCGGTGCGGGGGCTTCGGTGCTCATCTCGGCTCCCTGTGGGGCTCGTTGACGCTCCACCGGCCGCTGGGGGTCACCACGGTGCCGGCCGTGCCGTCGAGGAGGGCGGCGGCGTCGGCGAGGGCGCCGATGGCGGCCATGCCGCCGGTGAGTTCCACGAACCGGCACACGGCCTCCACCTTGGGGCCCATGGATCCGGCGGGGAACTCCTCGGCCCGCAGCCGGGCGGGGCTGGTGTGCCCGATCTCCTCGGCGTCCGGGGTCCCGAAGCCGCGCTGGACGCGGGGCACGTCGGTCAGGAGCAACAGGGCGTCGGCGTCGAGTGCTTCGGCGAGCAGGGCCGCGGTGAGGTCCTTGTCGACGACGGCCTCCACTCCTGTCAGCCGCCCTTGGTCGTCGCGGATCACGGGGACTCCGCCGCCTCCGGCGCACACGGCGACCGCGCCGGAGGTGAGCAGCAGCCGGATCAGCCGGGTCTCCACGACGCGCTGCGGGTGCGGGGAGGGGACGACCCGGCGCCAGTGCGTGCCGTCGGGTCCGACGGTCCAGCCGCGTGCGGCGGCGAGCCGTTCGGCTTCCTCGCGCGCGTAGACCGGGCCGACGAACTTGGCGGGTGCGGCGAAGGCGGGGTCGGCGGCGGAGACGAGGGTCTGGTTGAGCAGGGCGCACACCTGGCGGTCGGGCAGGGCGTTCTGCAGGGACTGCAGCAGCCAGTAGCCGATCATGCCCTGGGTCTCGGCCCCGAGGACGTCGAAGGGGTAAGGGGAGGTGAGGGATTTGTCGGCGGCGCTCTGCAGGGCGAGCAGGCCGACCTGGGGGCCGTTGCCGTGGGTGATGACGAGTTCGTGCCGGCGGGCCAGGGGGGCCAGGGCGGCGACGGCCGCCCTGACGTTGGCCTGCTGCACGGCGGCGTCCGGCCGGTCTCCCCTGCGGAGCAGGGCGTTTCCGCCGAGTGCGACGACGACGCGCATGATGTCTTCTCCTGGGTTCGCGGTCGGGGCGGTCAGTCGCCGAGGGTGGCCACGAGAACGGCCTTGATGGTGTGCATCCGGTTCTCCGCCTGGTCGAAGACGACCGAGTGCGGGGATTCGAAGACCTCGTCGGTGACTTCGAGGCCGGTCATGCCGGTGCGGGCCAGGATCTCGGCGCCCACGGTGGTGCCGCTGTCGTGGAAGGCGGGCAGGCAGTGCAGGAACTTCACCCGGGGGTTGCCGGTGGCTTCGAGGACGGCCGCGTTGACCTGGTAGGGGGCGAGGAGGGCGATGCGCTCGTCCCAGATCTCCTTCGGTTCGCCCATGGACACCCACACGTCGGTGTAGAGGAAGTCGACGCCGGCGACGCCTTCGGCGAGGTCCTCGGTGAGGGTGATGCGGGCCCCGGTGGTCTCGGCGACGCGCTGGGCCTCCTTGACGACATCGGGGTCGTTGCGCAGGCTCTCGGGTCCGACCATGCGCACGTCCATGCCGAACATGGCTCCCGCGACGAGCAGGGAGTTGCCGACGTTGTTGCGGGCGTCCCCGAGGTAGGCGAAGGAGACCTCGCGCAGGGGCTTGTCGGTGTGCTCCCACATGGTCAGCACGTCGGCGAGGGACTGGGTGGGGTGCCAGTCGTCGGTCAGGCCGTTCCACACCGGTACCCCGGCGTGGTCGGCGAGTTCCTCCACGACGGCCTGGCCGCTGCCCCGGTACTCGATGCCGTCGTACATCCGGCCGAGGACGCGGGCGGTGTCCTTGATGGACTCCTTGTGGCCGATCTGCGCGCCGGCCGGGTCGAGGTAGGTGACATGGGCGCCCTGCTGGTGGGCGGCGGTCTCGAAGGCGCAGCGGGTGCGGGTGGAGGTCTTCTCGAAGATGAGGGCGATGTTCCTGCCGCGCAGCCGCTGTTGTTCGGTGCCGGCGGTGCGGGCGGCCTTCAGCTGGGCGGCCAGGTCCAGCAGGAAGCGCAGTTCGGCGGGGGTGAAGTCGGTTTCCTTCAGGAAGCTTCGGTGACGCAGGTTGACGGCCATGACGGTATCTCCTGACAAATAGGGCAAGTTGGCCGAGTGGGGGTGGGGCGTAGGAGCGTTCAGGCGGCGTCGCGTTCGACGGGGCAGCTCATGCAGCGGGGTCCGCCGCGCCCGCGGCCGAGTTCGCTGCCGCGCACGGTGATGACCTCGATGCCGTTCCTGCGCAGGTGGGTGTTGGAGGTGACGTTGCGTTCGTAGGCGACGACGACGCCGGGCTCGACGGCGAGGACGTTGCAGCCGTCGTCCCACTGCTCGCGTTCGGCGGAGTGCACGTCCTGGGTGGCGGTGAGGACCTTGACCGAGGGCAGGCCGAGGGCGTCGGCGATGGCGTGGTGCATGTCCTGCGGGGCGTGGTCGGTGATGGACAACTCGCCCTCGTGCGCGCCGGGTTCGATCGTGCAGGAGGGCAGCATGCCCAGTCCGGCGTACTGGGTGAAGGTGTCGCCGCCGACCATCGTCATCACCGTGTCCAGGTGCATGAAGCTGCGTTTCTTGGGCATCTCCAGGGCCACGACGCGCCGTGCCGAGCCGGCGGCGAACAGCCGCAGGGCCAGGGCCTCGACGGCCTGCGGTGTGGTGCGTTCGCTCATGCCCACCAGGACCGCGGCGTTGCCGATGACCAGGACGTCGCCGCCCTCGATCGTCGCGGGGTGGTCGGCCTGGCCGCCGGTCCAGTGGTGGAACTCCTGCTTCTCGAACAGCGGGTGGTGCCGGTAGATGGCTTCGAAGTGCACGGTCTCGCGGCGGCGGGCCCGCTTCTTCATGGGGTTGACGCTGACGCCGTCGTAGACCCAGCAGGAGGTGTCGCGGGTGAACAGGTGGTTGGGCAGCGGCGGGAGGACGAAGTCGTCCGGGGCGAGGGTGTGCAGCCGCAGGCTGCGGGCGGTGCCGAGGTACGGGGTGGTCTCGCGCCGGGTGACGCCGCCGATGAGGCAGCCGGTCAGCTCCTCCGGCGGGAGCTTGTCGAAGGCGGTGCGCAGGGCGTCGACGGCCAGCGGCCCGAACTCCCGGGTGTCGAAGACGCGGTCGAGCACGAGCGTACGGGCGGCGGGGCGGGCGAGGGTCTCGGTGAGCAGGTCGCTGAGGTAGTGCACCTGCACCCCGCGGTCGCGCAGGGTGTCGGCGAAGGCGTCGTGCTCCTCGCGGGCCCGCTTGACCCACAGCACGTCGTCGAAGAGAAGGTCGTCCTTGTTGGTGGGGGTCAGCCGCTTGAGTTCCAAGTCCGGCCTGTGCAGGATGACGTGGCGCAGTCGGCCGGCCTCGGAATCGACGTGGAAGTTCATGGCTCTCCTGGAACAGGAGCGACGGGCGTCGGCTCCGGCGTGCCGGATGCGCTCGCCCTCCGGAGTCCGGTGTCCGCCTCCTTGGGGGACGTCACCGGCTGACACTTCAACCGTGTCACGCCCGCACCACGGGCAACGAGCGGCGAACGGGGCCCGGTCGGGGTCCGCGGGGCCCGCGTCGCCGGGCCCGCACGGCCGCCCGGGCCGGGACCTCCGGGACCGCGCCCGACGCGCCCGACGCGCCCGACGCGCCCGCCACGCCCGTACACGCCCGCCCCCGCCCGTACACGCGCGAAGAGGCGCACAGGGCGCCTCTTCGTCACCGACTACCGGTGCCGGCCGTCAGCCTCTGGGCCGGGGGATCACCACGCGTGCGGGCTGCTCGTCGCGCAGTTCCGGGAGCCGGGAGGCGATCACGGCGGCCTGCACCCGGCGTTCGACGCCGAGTTTGGCCAGCAGCCGGGAGACGTTGTTCTTGACGGTCTTCTCCGCGAGGTAGAGCCGTTCGCCGATCTCCCGGTTGGTCAGGCCCTCCCCGAGCAGTTCCAGCACCTGTAGCTCGCGCTCGCTGAGCTCGGGCAATTCCCGTTCCTCGTCGTGCTGTTGCCGCTCGCCCCGCAGCCGGGCCATCAGCAGGCTGGTGGTGCCGGGGTCGAGCATGGACTCGCCGGAGGCGACGACGCGTACGGCGCCGACGAGGTCGTTGCCGCTGATCTGCTTGAGGACGTAGCCCGAGGCTCCGGCGAGGATCGCGTCCAGCAGTGCTTCCTCGTCGTCGAACGAGGTGAGGATCAGGCAGGCCAGGCCGGGCAGTTGCGAGCGCAGTTCGCGGCAGACGGCGATGCCGTTGCCGTCGGGCAGCCGGACGTCGAGGACGGCCACGTCCGGGCGCAGGGCGGGGACGCGCACGAGCGCCTGCGCGGCCGTGGCCGCCTCCCCCACCACGGTGATGCCGGGTTCCGCGGACAGCAGGTCGTGGATGCCGCGCCGCACCACCTCGTGGTCGTCGAGGAGGAACACCGTGACGGTCTTCGGTGCTCCGGCCTTGTCGTGGTCGGTCATGACGTGCTCCGTACTCGGGTGCTCACCCCGCCGTGGCGGGGCCTGATCCATCCTGTCCGGGCCCGCCGCCCCGGGGCCAGGGGCCGAGCGGCCCCTTGTGCCCGCCGAGCGGCCCCGGGCGGGCCGCCCCGGCCCGGGGAGGAGGGCCGCTCTCCCGGCCGCCGGGGTCCCTGGTCCCTGGCCGCGGGGGTCTTCCGCGGCGGAGGCTGGGAGGCGCGCCCGGCCCGGTGACCGGGCCCCGGAGAGGAAGGACCGCCCATGCCCGTCCCGGACATCGACGCCGCCCGTGTCGAGAAGCTCCTGTGCGCGGCGGTGGCCGCGCCGTCGATCCACAACTCCCAGCCCTGGCGGTTCCGGCTCGATCCGCGCACCCCGGCCGTGGAGGTGCGGGCCGCGCCGCAGCGCCGGCTGCCGCTGGCGGATCCGGCGCTGCGCGCGGTCCATCTGTCCGTCGGGGCCGCGGTGTTCAATCTGCGGGTGGCGGCCGGGCACCTGGGCTGGGCGCCCGAGGTACGGCTGCTGCCGGACGCCCAGGACCCCGATCTGCTCGCCCGGGTCCTGCTGACCGACCCGGATGCCCAGGGTCCGGTGATGCCCGCCCTGTACGAGGCGATAGCGCGCCGCCGCACCAGCCGGCTGCCCTTCACGGGGCGCCCCGTGCCGGAGCAGATCATCGCGGAGATGGCGAGCGGGGTGCGCGTCGAGGGTGGCCGGCTGCATGTCCCCGACGTCGTCGAGACCAGGAGGATGCTGCGGCTGACCGCCGAGGCCGAGCAGCGCAACCAGGCCGACTGGCGGCGTACCGCCGAGAGCCGGGCCTGGGTCGTGCCCCGCGACTCCGGGCCCTTCGGTGTGCCCGTGGACGCGCTCGGGCCCGCCGACGCGGCACGGCGCATCCCGATGCGGGACTTCACCGGGATCCCCGTCCGTTTCCCGGCCCCGCGCCCGGTGCGCTTCGAACGCCACGCGCAGCTGGCCCTGCTGTGGACGCGGGAGGACGGGCCGGAGGACTGGCTGCGGGCCGGGCAGGGCCTGGAGCGCGCGCTGCTGCTGGCCACGGCGCGCGGCGTACGGACCTCCGCGCTGTACCAGGCCCTGGAATGGCCGGACCTGCGGGAGCAGTTGGTGCGCCGTCCGCGCCGCTGTCCGCAGTTCCTGATCCGCTTCGGCTACGGGCCCGAGGGCGCCCCGACGCCGCGGGCGCGGGCCCTCGTCGCGTCCGCCCGTGCCCGTCGCGCCTCGTAGCGCCCCGGCGCGCGGGTGGGCCCGACGCCCCGCTGCGGCGTCGGGCCCACCGGTGTGCGCGGTTCACCGCACGGGCTGTCCGTAGTAGGCGGCGCGCATGATGTCCTGCATGTCGTCGAGCATCGGCATGCGCGGGTTGGCGGGCGCGCACTGGTCCTCGTACGCGTTGAGGGCCTGGCGGGGCAGCGCGTCGGTGAACACCTTCTCGTCGATGCCGGCGGCGCGGAAGGAGGGCTCGATGCCGACGGCGTCCCGCAGCCGTTCCACGGCGGCCGCGTAGGAGGCCACGCCCTCGTCCGGGGTGTCCGCGGGCAGGCCCAGGGTGCGGGCGATGTCCTGGAAGCGTTCCGGGGCGCGGTAGTGCTCGTACTTGGGCCAGCCGGTGAGCTTGCCGGGGACGGTGCCGTTGTAGCGGATGACGTGCGGGAGCAGGATCGCGTTGGTGCGTCCGTGCGCGATGTGGAAGGTGGCGCCGAGCGTGTGGGCCATGGCGTGGACGATGCCGAGGAAGGCGTTGCCGAAGGCCATGCCGGCGATGGTGCTCGCGTTGTGCACCTTCTCGCGGGCCTCGGGCGAGGCGGCCCGGTCGCCCACCGCCCGCTCCAGGTTCTCGAAGATCAGCCGGATCGCGTGCAGGGCGAGCCCGTCGGTGAAGTCGCTGGCGTAGACGGACACATACGCCTCGGTGGCGTGGGTGAGGGCGTCGAAGCCGCTGTCGGCGGCGAGCGCGGGCGGCAGGTCCTTGGTCAGCAGCGGGTCGACGATGGCGACGCTGGGGGTGAGCGCGTAGTCGGCGAGCGGGTACTTGCGGCCGGTGGCCGGGTCGGAGATGACGGCGAACGGGGTGACCTCGGCGCCGGTGCCGGAGGTGGTGGGTACGCACACCAGCCGGGCCCGCTTGCCGAGTTCGGGGAAGCGGAAGGCGCGCTTGCGGATGTCGGAGAACTTCTGCCGCATGTCGTGGAAGTCGATGTCGGGCTGCTCGTACAGCAGCCACATCACCTTGGCCGCGTCCATGGGGGAGCCGCCGCCGAGGGCGATGATGGTGTCGGGGCGGAAGTCCCGCATCAGCCGCGCGCCGTGCCGCACGGAGTCGATGCTCGGCTCGGGCTCGACGTTGTCGATGATCTGGACGGTCACCGGCTGCTGCCGGTGCCGCAGGACGGCGGTGACGCGGTCGACGTAGCCGAGGCGGGTCATGGTGGCGTCGGTGACGACGGTGACCCGGTGCACGTCCGCCATGGCCGCGAGGTAGCGGATCGACTGCGGCTCGAAGTAGATCTTCGGGGGGACCTTGAACCACTGCAGGTTGTTGCGGCGGGCGCTGACCCGCTTGATGTTGAGCAGGTGGGCGGCGGAGACGTTGTCGGACACCGAGGTGCTGCCCCAGGAGCCGCAGCCGAGGGTCAGGGAGGGCAGCAGCTGGTTGTAGACGCCGCCGATGGCGCCCTGGGAGGAGGGGGAGTTGACGATGACGCGGACGGTCTTCATGCGCCGGCCGTACTCCTCGGCGAGCGCGGGGTCGGCGGTGTGGATGACGGCGCTGTGGCCCTGTCCGTGGAAGTCGACCATGGCGGCGGCGAGTTCGAAGCCCTCGGCCTGCGAGGAGGCGCGGAGGACGGTCAGGACGGGGCAGAGCTTCTCGCGGGTGAGGGGTTCGTCGGGGCCGACGTGCGCGGCCTCGGCGAGAATGACGGAGGTGTCGGCGGGCACGCCGAACCCGGCCTGTTCGGCGATCCACGCCGGGCTGCGGCCGACGGCCGCGGGGTTGACGCGGGTGCCGTCGGCGCCGTCCGGGCCGGCGGGGAAGAGGAACGCCTCCAGCTTGCGCTTCTCCTCGGGGGTGGCGAGGTGGGCGTGCAGGGTGCGGAACTCCCCCAGCGCGTCGTCGTAGATGTCCGCGTCGAGGATGACGGCCTGTTCGGAGGCGCAGATCATGCCGTTGTCGAAGGACTTGGAGAGCACGAGGTCGTTGACGGCGCGGCGCAGGTCGGCGCTGCGGTGGACGTAGGCGGGGACGTTTCCGGCGCCGACGCCGATCGCGGGCTTGCCCGCGGAGTAGGCGGCCTTGACCATGCTGTTGCCTCCGGTGGCGAGGATCAGTGCGACGCCGGGGTGGTTCATCAGTGCGCCGGTGGCCTCGACGGAGGGGGTCTCGATCCACTGCACGCAGTGCGCGGGGGCGCCCGCCGCGACGGCCGCGTCCCGTACGACGCGGGCGGCTTCGGCGCTGCAGCGCTGCGCGGAGGGGTGGAAGGCGAAGATCACCGGGTTGCGGGTCTTGAGCGCCAGCAGCGCCTTGAAGACGGTGGTGGAGGTGGGGTTGGTGACGGGGGTGACCGCGCACAGCACGCCGACGGGTTCGGCGATCTCGACGATGCCCTCGGTCTCGTCGCGGGCGACGACGCCGACGGTCTTCATGCGCGCCATGCTGTCGGTGACGTGCTCGCAGGCGAACATGTTCTTGGCCGCTTTGTCCTCGAAGACGCCCCGCCCGGTCTCCTCCACGGCCAGGCGGGCCAGTCCGGTGTGCTGGTCGAGGGCGGCGACCGAGGCCTTGGCGACGATGTGGTCCACTTGTTCCTGGGTCAGGGACGCGTAGTCGGCCAGGGCCTGCTGCCCGTTGGCCACCAGGCGGCCCACGGCGGTCGCGGTCCCGGAGGTCGCGGCCCCGGCGGGCTCGGCCTTCGCGGGCGCCTCGCCCGTGCTGCGGCGTGCGGCGTCGTGTCGTTTCATGAGGGGCTCCGTCATCGGAAGGTGCGGTGGCCCGGGCGTACGGCCCGTGGCCGGTGCGGGCGGCGGGGCGGGGACCGTTCACCGCCTCGCTCCCAGCCTCGCGCACGGGCCCGGCGCACCCGCTGGGCCGGTGGTCCCCGGCAACGGCCCGGTGGGCCATGATCCAGGGGCCGTTGCGGTCCGGTCGGCCCTGCGGACCGTCCCCCCCGGTTCGGGACGCCCGGCCCCTGTGCGGGAGCGGCTCGCGGGCCAAGCTGGAGGGGCGCGCCGCGAAGGGCGCCGCGCGCGGAACCGGCGAAGAGGAAGGCCAGCGGTGAAGTCCCGGACTGTCGGTGAGGTGATGACGCGCGACGTCGTCCACGCGTCCCGTGGCACCACGTTCGCGGATCTGATGCTGCTGCTGGACCGGCGGCGCGTGAGCGGGGTGCCCGTGGTGGACGACGACGACAAGGTGATCGGGGTCGTCTCCGAAGCGGACCTGATACGCCGTCAGGCCGCCGGGGTACGGGCGCGCCTGCGCTCCCGGCTGCCGCGGAGCTCCGCGCAGGCGGCACGCCGGGACCACGGCCGGCCGTGCACGGTGACGCTGGAGCGGCTGATGTCCTCGCCCGCCCTGACCGTGCACCCCGAGCAGCAGGTCGCGGCGGCGGCCCGGGTGATGGAACGCCACCGCGTCAACCGGCTGCCGGTCGTGGACGAGGAGGACCGCCTCATCGGCATCATCACCCGGCACGATCTGCTGCGGGTCTTCCTGCGCACGGACGAGGAGATCCGCGCGGAGGTCGCGGACGAGGTGCTCGGCCGCGCCCTGGGACTGCCGTCCGGCACCGTGACCGTGTGCGTCACCGACGGCATGGTGACCCTGGCCGGGCACGTCGGACACGCGGAGACGGTGGCCTCGGCGGTCCGGCGCGCGTGGCGGGTGGACGGGGTGATCGGAGTCGTCAACCGCCTGACGACGGACGGGTGTCAGTGACGCGGGGTCCCGGCGCACGGGACCGGCCTCCTTGCCCTTGCCCGGCCTCTTCGCCCGGCAAGGGCCTCCCGCCCGCGCTCAGTCCGCCCGCACCCCGTGTGCCCCGAACTGCCCGCGTACCCGCTCCACCAGTTCCCGGGACGGCGTGGGGGTGTCCCGCAGCGGGAAGGGGATGCCCAGCGCCTCGTACTTGGCGGCACCCAGCTTGTGGAACGGCAGCACGTCGACGCGCTCGACCACGGACAGTCCGGAGACGAACGCGGCCAGCGCGTCGACGTCGGCCTCGCCGTCGGTCCAGCCGGGGACGAGCACGTAGCGCACCCGCACCGGCACCCCGAGCCCGTCCAGCCGGCGGGCGAAGCGCAGGGTCGGGGCCAGGTCGCCGCCGGTGAGCCCGCGGTGGGTGGCGCTGTCGACGGACTTGATGTCGAGCAGCACCAGGTCCGTGGCCGCGAGCAGGGCGGAGTCGGCGCGGTCCCCGAGGTTCCCGGAGGTGTCGAGGGCCGTGTGCAGCCCGGCGTCCTTGCAGCGGCGCAGGATCTCGCCGGTGAACGCGGGTTGCAGCAGGGGCTCTCCCCCGCTGACGGTCACGCCGCCGCCCGAAGCGGTCAGGAACGTACGGCAGTTGCCGACCTTCTCCATGACCTCGTCGACGGTCATGGGACGGCCGTCGCGCCTGCGCCAGGTGTCGGGGTTCTGGCAGTACAGGCAGCGCAGCGGGCAGCCGCTGGTGAACAGCACGAAGCGGGTGCCGGGGCCGTCGACGCCCGTGGACAGGTCCCAGGAGTGGACCCTGCCCGTGTCCTGCCCGGCCCGGGCGGAGTGCGCTGCCGCCCGGGCCGGAGTGCGGTCGATGCTCACGCGGCACCGTGGAACGTACGGCTGATGACGTCCCGCTGCTGTTCGCGGGTGAGCCGCACGAAGTTGACGGCGTATCCGGAGACACGGATCGTCAGGTCCGGGTAGTTCTCGGGGTGTTCCATGGCGTCCTCCAAGGTGGCCCGGTCCAGGACGTTGACGTTCATGTGGAAGCCGCCGGCCGTCATGTAGCCGTCGAGGAGCCCCACCAGGTTCGTGATCCGGTCCTCGGGGGTGCGCCCCAGTCCGGCGGGGGTGATGGTCGAGGTCAGCGAGATGCCGTCGCGGGCCTGCTCGTAGGGGAGCTTGGCGACCGAGAGGGCGGAGGCGGCCATGCCGTGGTGGTCGCGGCCGTTCATGGGGTTGGCGCCCGGCGCGAACGGCTGCCCGGCGCGGCGCCCGTCGGGGGTGTTGCCGGTGTGCTTGCCGTAGACGACGTTGGAGGTGATGGTGAGCACGGACTGGGTGTGCTCGGCGTCCCGGTACGTGGGGTGCTTGCGGATCTTCTCCATGAAGGACCCGACCAGCCGGGCGGCGAGCTCGTCGGCGCGGTCGTCGTTGTTGCCGTACGCGGGGTACCCGCCCTCCACGGCGTAGTCGACGGCGAGCCCGCTCTCGTCGCGGATCACCTTCACCCGGGCGTGCTTGACGGCCGAGAGGCTGTCGGCGGCCACCGACAGGCCGGCGATGCCGCAGGCCATGGTGCGCCGCACCGGGTAGTCGTGCAGCGCCATCTCGATGCGCTCGTAGGCGTACTTGTCGTGCATGAAGTGGATGACGTTCAGCGCGTTGACGTACGTGGCCGCCAGCCAGTCCAGTACGCGGTCGTAGGCCTCCGCCAGCTCCTCGTAGTCGAGACAGTCGCCCTCCAACGGCGGCATGGGCGGGGTCACTTGCTCGCCGGTGAGCTCGTCGCGGCCGCCGTTGACGGCGTACAGCAGGGCCTTGGCGAGGTTGACGCGGGCGCCGAAGAACTGCATCTGCTTGCCGACGGCCATCGCGGAGACGCAGCAGGCGATCGCGGTGTCGTCGCCGGTGCACGGGCGCATCAGCTCGTCGGACTCGTACTGGATGGAGCTGGTGTCGATGGAGACCTGCGCGCAGTACCGCTTGAAGCCCTCGGGCAGCGCCGGCGACCACAGCACGGTCAGGTTCGGCTCGGGCGCCGGGCCCAGGTTGTACAGGGTCCGCAGGAAGCGGAACGAGGTGCGGGTCACCAGCGGGCGGCCGTCGGTGCCGATACCGCCGATGGACTCGGTGACCCAGGTCGGGTCGCCGGAGAACAGCTCGTCGTACTCGGGGGTGCGCAGGAAGCGCACGATGCGCAGCTTGATGACGAAGTCGTCGATCAGCTCCTGCGCGCGCTCCTCGTCGATACGGCCCTCGGCCAGGTCGCGCTCCAGATAGATGTCGAGGAACGTCGAGGTGCGGCCCAGCGACATCGCGGCGCCGTTCTGCTCCTTGACGGCCGCCAGGTAGCCCAGGTACAGCCACTGCACGGCCTCGTGGACGCTCGCGGCCGGGCGGGAGACGTCGCAGCCGTAGCCGGCCGCCATGCGCTTGAGTTCGTCCAACGCGCGCAGCTGCTCGGCGAGTTCCTCCCGGTCGCGGATCACGGACCCGGTGGAGGGCTGCCGGTCCAGGGCCGCCCGTTCGGCCCGCTTGGTCTCCATGAGCCGGTCGACGCCGTACAGGGCGACGCGACGGTAGTCGCCGATGATGCGGCCGCGGCCGTAGGCGTCGGGCAGGCCGGTGATGATGTGCGCCTTGCGGGCCTTGCGCATGTCGGGGGTGTAGGCGTCGAAGACGCCGTCGTTGTGGGTCTTGCGGTAGGTGCCGAAGACCTTGCTGACGAACGGGTCGGGTTCGTATCCGAAGGCGCGCAGCCCGTTCTCCACCGTGCGCAGGCCGCCGTTGGGCATGATGGCGCGCTTGAGCGGCGCGTCGGTCTGCAGGCCGACGACGAGTTCGCGGTCGCGGTCGATGTAGCCGGGGGCGTGCGAGGTGATCGTGGAGGGGGTGGCGGTGTCGACGTCGAGGACGCCCTTGCGGCGCTCCTCGGGGAAGAGGGCGGTGACCTTCTCCCAGACGGCCCGGGTGCGTCCGGTCGGCCCGGCGAGGAAGGCGGAATCCCCCTCGTAGGGCGTGTAGTTGGCCTGGATGAAGTCGCGTACGTCGATGTGCTCGCGCCAGCCCTGTCCGGCGAATCCGCGCCACGGCTGGGTGGAGGTGTCCACGGTCGGTTCGGCCACTGCGGTCATCACATGTCTCCGTATCGTCGGCGACGCCGGGCGCGGCGGTCGGGCCGGCGTCCACCATCGATGGTCGTCGCGCGGGTCCGCGCCGCACAGGGCCGCCGGGGTCCGCGGCGGCGCCGACCGGGTCCTCTTCGCGGCGTCTGCCGCAGGCCCCTGGTCCCGGCGTGGGCAGGACTTTCGTCCCGGCTGCGGGCCGCGTCCGGCTGCGGGCCGCGTCCGGGAGACGCGCGCGTCAGTTCCGCCGGTCGGCCGTGACGGGGTCGGCCACGACGGGGTTGGGCAGCAGCGCCCACTGCTCGCCGCCCGATGACATCCGCATCAACGTGAGAGCTTTGACCGGCAGTTCCTCGGTCCGCAGCGCCCGCAGGTCCGGGCTCGGGGGGAGGGCGCGGGTGGCGGTTTCGAGGAGGGTGCCCAGCGTCGTGGCGTTCCCGGCCAGGGGGCCCAGTGCGCCCGATATCAGACAGCCGAGCACCTTGCGGCGCAGGACGGTGGGGTCGTCGTCGAGGAGCCGGCCGGTCAGCGGCGGTGGCGGGAAGCCGTGCCGGACCAGCCGGGCCGGGCTGACGCGGATGTCGGCGAGGTCGCGGTAGACCAGCCGCCGGGGCCACCCGTGCGCGTCGACGACCGCGAGCAGGTTCTGCCCGTGCGCCTCCAGGGCCACTCCCAGGCCGAGCAGGTCGAGGCAGACACCGAGGGCCAGGCGCGCGAACGCGTGGATCCGTGCCAGGCGCTCGCGAGGGCTGTGGGAGGCGAAGTACGCGGGCAACTCGGCCACGGGTACGACCTGTTCGCCCGTTCCGGCGTAGACGTAGGGCGACTCCCGCAGCACCGCCGCCAGGTCCGGTGTGCCCGCCCCCGCCGCCGCCAGCGTCCTCGCGATGTGCAGCCGGCCGCCCAGGCGGTCCGCGACCCGCTCCACGAGCTCCGAGGTGGCCAGGGCCCAGTGCACCGAGTAGGCCGATATGTCCCGCACCGCCGAGGTGAGCTGGGTGGTCAGCGCCGTCTTGACGTGCAGCGTCCTGTCGAGCGCGAGCGTGCGCAATGACAGCAGCGGATGGGCCCGCGGCCCGTGGAGCAGGGTCCGGCCGCTCAGGACGTGCGCGCCCTGCCAGGGATGCACCGGGACGAGCACGGCGGTGCCGTCCCGCCATTCCGGGGGCCACGGGCCCCGTACCGTCGCCTCCGTCACGGGCGTGAGCCGCACACCCACCACGGGCCGGTGCTCGGGCGCGTAGGCCAGCTGCTCGGCGGCCGAGAAACCCGGCCGGGAGCGGCAGCCGGGATGGTACGGATGGCCGTCCGGTGACCGCTGCTCCCATTCCCAGGGCTCGACAGGGGGCCCGGCCGGACGCCGGGCCGTCCGGGACAGCGCCATGGACGCGACGCTGTGGTCGAGTTCGGCGGCGAACCGCGCGCCGCCCGGTACGCGCAGCGCTGCCATCAACCGGGCCGGATGGTCGTACGGGACACCGTCCAGCTCCAGGGCGGCGACCGCCGTTCCCGTCGCCCACGGATCCGACGGCGGACCGTGCAGCCGTCGCCCGTCGACCAGCCGCAGCGTGACACCGTCGCTCCCGGACACGCGGGCCACGATCCAGGGCAGCGGTTCATGGACCAGCCCGCGCCACAGCCGCGCCAGCACCGCCGGCCGCGCCCCGCGCAGGGCGGCCAGGTAGGCGGACGTCCGCTCGGGACGAACGCTCCGGAGTTCCTCGGCGATCTCCCGCTCGGCGGCTGTATGGGGCACGCGCTTGTCCTACCGCAGACAAACGTTCCCCACACATACTGGTGGCCGATGGATACCTTCGCCCGCGAAGCCGACGCCCTGGCCATGGCACCCTTGCTCAACTGCCTGCTGAGGGAAGCCGCCGCACCGGCCGGGGAACCGGCCGCCGGCCGCACCGTCCACCGCCTGCGCGTCACCGGCCGACTGCTGAGCGTCCGCACCGGCCACCGGCCCTCCGCTCCCGAGCTCTGGACCGGCGGCACCTGGCGGCCCCTGCGCCATCCCGGCCTCGTCGACCTCACCGTCCAGGAGATGCACGCGGTCACCGGACGCCGCAATGCCGCCCTGGCCGCCGAGATGGCCGCCGGCCGCGCGGTCGTCGAGGCCCTCCTCGCCGCCCGCGCCCGCACCACCGCGCCCGACGACCCTTGGCTGCGCTCCGAACAGGCCCTGGTCATGGGCCACCCCTACCACCCGGCCCCCAAGGCCCGCAGAGGCGGCGGCCCGCCCGGCACCTGGCTGCGCTACGCGCCCGAGGCCCGGGCCCGCTTCCCCCTCGTCCTGCTGGGCGTGCGCCAGGACGCGCTGCTCGACGACGGCGACACCCGCGCCCTCGACGCCCTGGGCCAAGCCCCTCCGGGCTACCGCCTGTTACCCGCCCACCCCTGGCAGTTCGGCCTCACCCACCGCCTGCCCGCCGTGCGCGCCGCCTTCGCCCAGGGCCGCCTCGTCCACCTGGGCCACACCCCCTGGAACGCCCGGGCCACGGCCTCGGTGCGCACCGTCCACGTCCCCGGAAGACCCGAACGCCCCGGAGCGGCCGGGGACTTGTTCCTGAAGTTCAGCCTCGAAGTGCGGATCACCAACGACGTCCGGCGGATCCGACGGCACGAACTGCGCCACGTGCGCCGCACCGACCCGCTGGTCACCGAGGCCTTCCGGGCCATGGACAGACCCGCGGCGTGGCTGAGCGAACGCGGGCACCGCACGGTCCGCGGCCTCGACGAGACCTTCCCCGTCCTCGTCCGCGACGGCCTGGACGACCACGTCCTGCCCGCCGCCACCCCGCTGCTGGCCGCCGCGCTCACCGAGGGCTTCGAGGGCAACCCCCTCGACCGCCTCACCGACCCGCTGCCGTGGTGGTCGGCCTATCTGGGCCGCGTCGTCCCGCCCGTCCTCGACGCCTACGCCCGGCACGGCGTCGCCGTCGAGTGCCACCTCCAGAACACCCTGATCGCCGTGGATCCGTCCGGCCACCCCGTCCAGGCCGTCTTCCGCGACACCGAGGGCGCCAAGGCCGTCCCCGCGACACCCCGCGAAGCCGCCTGGCGGCGCCTGGTGTACTGCCTCGTCGTCAACAACCTGACCGAGATCGCGCACGTCCTCGCCCACCGCTTCCCCCGGGCCGCCGAGTGCCTGTGGCCCGCGGCGCGACGGGAGTTCCGGCGGTGCGCCAAGGAGCACGGACTCCCGGAGATCGAGGCGCTGCTCGCCGCGGCGACGGTCCCGTGCAAGGCCAATCTCCTGTCCCGCTGGATCGACGCGGACGGCACCGACCCCCGCTACGTCCCCGTCCCCAACCCGCTGGCCGTCCCCGCGGGCTTCGAGTAGGGGCAGGGCCGGTCGGCCCATGGCGGTGCCGGGGGCTTTGGCCCATGATCGGAAGGAGGAGAAGCACGCGCGCGGTACGGACAGGGAGCCAGGAACGGTGGAGCAGTCAAGGGCGTTCTCGCCGGAGCATCCCGTCCGGGTGTTCCTGCTGGACGATCACGAAGTGGTACGCCGGGGCATCCGGGACCTGCTGGACGCCGAGGACGACATCACCGTCGTCGGCGAGGCCGGCACCATCGCGCACGCCCTCACCCGGGGGCCCGCGCTGCGGCCGGACGTGGCGGTGCTGGACATCCGGCTGCCCGACGGCGACGGCATCTCGGTCTGCCGGGAGCTGCGTTCGCGCATGCCGGACCTGGCGTGCCTGATGCTCACCTCGTTCGACGACGACGACGCCCTGCTCGACGCGATCATGGCGGGGGCTGCGGGCTACGTCCTCAAGCAGATCAAGGGCGCCGATCTCGTGGACGCCATCCGTACGGTCGCCGCCGGCCACTCCATGCTGGATCCCGCCACCACGTCGCGGCTGATGACCACGCTGCGCGGGGAGCAGGCCGAGAGCGAGCCCGAGGACCAGCGGCTGGCCGAGCTCTCCCCGCGCGAGCGCGACATCCTCGCGCTGATCGGCGACGGCCTGACCAACCGCCAGATCGGTGAGCGGCTGTTCCTGTCGGAGAAGACGGTCAAGAACCACATCTCCCGGCTGCTGGCCAAGCTCGGTGTCGAGCGCCGTATCCAGGCCGCCGTGATCGCCACGGAGGCGACGCGGGCGGAGGGCGCGGAGGGCCGGCGGCGGGAGCACCGCTAGCCGCAATCGGCAGAGGGGCTTCCCCCCGGGCCCCACCCCGGCCCTCCGCTCAGCTCAGCGGAACGCACCAGGTCAGGACGGTGCCTCCGCCGGGCGCCGCGGTCAGGTCGAGGCTGCCGCCGTGCTGCGCGGCCCGCTCGGCGAGGTTGCGCAGGCCGCTGCGGCGGCCGTCGCCCCCGGGTATGCCGACGCCGTTGTCGGCGACGGTCAGGGTCAGGCACGTGCCGTCGTTGACGACGGCGACGTCGACGGAGCTCGCCCGGGCGTGCCGTGCCACGTTGGCGAGGGCCTCCTCCAGGACGGCCGCCGCGTCGTCGACGACCGCGCGCGGCACCTGGGTGTCGAGCAGGCCCTCCATCCGCAGGCTCGGGGCGAAGCCCAGCACCCGGGCGGCCTCGTCGGTCTTCTGTACGGCGCGGGTGCGCAGTCCGTGCTGGGGGGCGGCCTCGCGGGCGCGCAGGCCGAAGATCGTCGACCTGATGATCTTGATGGTCTCGTCGAGGTCGTCGATGGCCCGCCGTACCCGTTCCGACGCCTGGTCGTGCTCGATGAAGCGGTCGGCGCTCTGCAGGGTCATGCCGGTCGCGAACAGCCGCTGGATCGCCAGGTCGTGCAGGTCGCGGGCGATGCGGTCGCGGTCCTCCAGCAGCGCCAGTTGCTCGGCGTCCGCGCGCCGCTCGGCCAGCTCCAGCGCCAGCGCGGCCTGCCCCGCGAACCGCAGCAGCGGCTCGGTCTCCTCCTCGGAGAACTCCGGGCGGCCGCCGGCCCGCACGAGGAAGAGCACGCCCCGCACCACGTCACCGGTCTTCACGGGCACGGCCACGGCCGGTCCAGGACGGGTGAGGGCCGTGGGGGACGCGCTGTCGCGCGGGTCCGTGGCGAGGTCCCGGCTGTGGACCGGCTCCCCCTGCCCGTACGCCGCTCCCACCAGCGTGCCCTCGGCCGGCAGCACCCGGCCCCGCAGGGCGTCGGCCCCGGCACCGACCGCGACCTCGACGGACAGCGCCGCGTCCCCGTCCACGGGCAGCGAGAACGTGGCCAGCTCGGCGCCCGTGATCTCCCTGGCCTGCTCGGCGATCACCACCAGCACATCGGCCTGCGGGCTGCCGGACATCAGCCGCGTGGTGACCTGCCCGCCGGCCCGCAGCCACCGTTCGCGGCGCGTCGCCTCCTCGTACAGCCGGGCGTTGTCGATGGCGACTCCGGCGGCCACCGCGAGAGTGGCGAGGACCGACTCGTCCTCGTCCTCGAAGTCCGCGCCGCCGCGCTTCTCGGTCAGGTAGAGGTTGCCGAAGACCTCGTCGCGCACCCGGATCGGCACGCCCAGGAAGCTGTGCATCGGCGGATGGTTGGGCGGGATGCCGTAGGACGCCGGGTGCTCGGAGAGCTTGGCCAGGCGCAGTGGCACGGGGTGGCGGATCAGCTCGCCGAGGATGCCGTGTCCCTGCGGGAACGGGCCGATCGCCTCGATCTGCTCTGCGCTCACGCCCACGGTCAGGAACTCCGAGAGGGTGCGGCCGTCGGGGCCGATCACCCCCAGGGCCCCGTACTGGGCGTCCACCAGGACCGTCGCGGCCTCCACGATGCGCCGCAGCACATGCTCCAGATCCAGCTCGCGCCCGACCGAGAGCACCGCCTCCAGGAGGCTGTGGACCCGGTCCCCGGTCCGGCGTGCCGCGTCCAGCCGCGACTGGAGCTCCTCCAGCAGCTCGTCCAGCTTGAGCTGCGGCAGCCGCACAGGCTCGTCCCCGGCGTTGTTCAACGCGCCTCCTCACCACCCGCGTCGGGCTCCCGAACAGCCGACTCGATGAGGCCACCGTACCGAGCTCCGGCGCCGGGAACGCCCCGGTGTACCCGAGATCTTCGCAATGCCCGCCTCCGGGCGGGATCCGGACGGCTCGCCCGGCCCCGCCCGGCAGTGGGCGGCAACCAGGACCGACCGGGGGCCGCGGTTTTCCCCAGGGGCTGTTCCGGGCACCGACAACGCAAAGGAGCGCCGTCCGGGACCACCGGTGTGCTCAGGAAGGGGTCGAGTGGTGACCGAACAGTCCGACGTACGACAGGTGGGGCGCCGTGGTCTGCTGAGCGGGGCGCTCGCCGGCGGGGCCGCCGTGGTGGCCGGGGGTGTGCTGTCCGCGCCGGGGGCGCAGGCGGCGCCGAGACCGGCGGTCGCCTGTCCCTTCCCCCGCCCCACCCTGTACACCCGCGAGCAGTGGAAGGCCGTTCCGCCGCAGGACCCCGCCGGTGTCAGGGTGGAGCCGTTCCGGCCCGCGCTGATCGTGGTGCATCACATGGCCTACCCGAACAGCACCGACTATTCGCTGGAGCACGCCTTCCAGTTGTCCCGGGACTGCCAGGACGACCACATGCGCCACAACGGCTGGAACGACATCGGTCAGCAACTGACCCTCAGCCGGGGCGGGTTCCTCATGGAAGGGCGGTACCGCTCCGCCGAGGCGATCCGCCGCCGCAAGCAGGTCGTCGGGGCGCAGGTCGCCAACTGGAACAGCGTGTGCCTGGGCATCGAGAACGAGGGCACGTACGTCACCGAGCTGCCGCCCGCCGCACAGTGGCGGGCCCTCGTCGCGACCTGCGCGTGGCTGTGCCACGGGTACGGGCTCGATCCGATGACGGCGCTCGTCGGGCACCGTGACCTCAACCAGCCGGGCACCCCGCTCGCCACCGAGTGCCCGGGCAACGCCCTCTACAAGCGGCTGCCCGGGCTGCGTGCGGAGGTCGCCCGGGCCATGGGCCTGCCGGTGGGCGGCGGTTCCCCCAACCATGTGGCGGAGGACGTCCCGGGCACGAGGGCGGGGCGGACCGGGGACCACGGGCCGGCGGTCGGGCCCCTGGATCCGACGCGCTGAGCGCGCTGCCCGGGCGGGGTCAGTCGGCCTTCGGTGCCGCCTGCTGCACGACCTCGAAGGACCACAGGGTGGAGTCGGTGGCGGCGGGCCTGGGCCGGCCGGCACCCTCCCCGCCGCCCTGGCCCTGTCCCTGGCCCTGGTGGGCGGCGCGCATCGGGCCGTTCATCCAGGCCTGGAAGTCCTCCTCGCTGCGCCAGCGCGTGTAGACGAGGTACTGGTCGGTGCCCTCCACCGGGCGCAGCAGCTCGAACCACTCGAAGCCGTCGGAGCTCTCCACCACGCCGGCGCGGGCGGCGAACCGCTGCTCCAGCACCTCGCGCTGCTCGGCCGGGACGGTCAGGACGTTGATCTTCACCACACTGGGCACATGACACCTCTCGTCAGAAGGGCGCCTGATCGGCGCCTCAATCTCGATCAAGTGCCAGCAGTTTCCTACATGCGCCAGTCAAAGCGGCGTGAAGACGATTCCCGCTCTCGCTCACCGTGGTCGGACTCGTCACCGGGCCGGAACGGGCGGTGGTGATGAGGCTGCCTGATGGCCGACCGACGCGGCGCACTGCTGTGGCACGTCGGAACGGCCATCAGTGTGCAGCTGTGCTGATGACCGGCGATCGTTCGAAGGTCAGCTGGTGAGGGTCATCGCATTCCTGATGTGGTCCTGGAGAAATCCCGGAAGGCTCTCCATCTTGAGATTCTTGAGCATCGGGTAGAACGGGTTGCTCTGGGTCTCCTGCCGAAGTGCGGTCGGCATCAGCTCGACGACATCTTCCAGAGAACGACCCTTGATCTGGTCCCAGGTGAGCATGGGACGGACTGCGACGGGAGCAGCGTCCATGGTGGAACCGGCGGCGTGAGCGGGCATCACGCCGGTGCTGAGAATGGCGGCGAAGAGGACGACGGCGGCGGTGCGGCGCATGAACTGTCCCTTCTGGAGCGAGTGTTGCCGTGGGACGTGCTGCCCGCACTCGGGTGGCCGCACCCGCCATGTCCCCCGTGTGGGTCCTGCCGTATCGATCCCCCGCCTCCTTGTTCGGAGGTGCCCCCCAGCCACTCTCCACCGCAGGCTGCGGCCTGCGGACGAATGGTGCCCCGGCCGCCGCCGGGCGGCGCGCAGGCCGTACCGTCAGCCGGTCACGGCCGTCCACCGGATACGCGTACCGCACAGCGCCACGACGCAGGCCGCGCCGGCGACGACCGCCATCCCCCACGTCAGGCCGCTCGCGTTGGCCACGAAGCCGATGAGGGGCGGGCCGGCCAGCAGGCCGGTCGTGCCCATCGCGGCGACGAGTGCCAGCGCGTCCGGTCCCTGGCGTGCCGCGGCCACGTACACGCACGGGGTGACGGCCGCGATGCCCAGTCCGACGCAGGCGAAGCCGATGAGGGCCGGGGCGACGCCGCCGCTCGCGAGGGCGAGGGCCAGTCCGGTGCCGGCGAGGGCGCTGCCGAGGAGGACGACGCGCCGGTCTCCCCACCGGGCGCGCCAGTGGTCGGCGAAGAGCCGGGCCAGGACCATCATTCCCGAGACGACGGCGATGCCGAGGGGGGCGAGTTCCGCCGGCGCCCGGGCGACGTCCTTGAGGTAGAGGCTGGACCAGTCGTTCATGGCGCCCTCGGTGACGGTGCCGAAGGCCATCGCGCAGCACATCCACCATGTCGTGCGGGAGAGGGCGGTCCATCGGGTCCGGGGTTTCTTCGGCCCGGGGCCGGGTGCCGCCGGGGCGTCGTCGGGCAGCAGTCCGGTGCGGGCGTAGGCGATCAGCAGGACGAGGACGGCGGCGGCCGCGCAGAAGTGCGCCGTGACCGACGGGGTCACGGCGGTGGTGCCGGAGGCCAGGAGCGCCGCGAGGAGGGAGCCGCCGCTGAAGGTCGCGTGCAGGCGGGCCATGGCGTTGCGTCCGAACCCGGCCTCCAGGGCGGCGCCTTGGGCGTTCATCGCGGTGTTCAGGCAGCCGACGAGGACGCCGTCGACGCACACGACCAGCAGGGCAGCCGGATAGCCGGGCGCCGCCGCGAGCGCCGGGAGCAGCGCGGTCAGGCCGAGGGCCGACAGCAGGGCGAGCCGCCGCGAGCCCAGGCGCCGCATGAGGACCGCGACGAGGGGGAAGGACACGCTCGCGCCGATTCCCGCCGCCATCAGCAGCACGCCGACCTCGGCGGCGCTCAGCCCGAGGTCCGTTTTGATCGCGGGGATCCGTGCGGCCCAGGTGGCGTACTGGAATCCGAGGGAGCAGAACAGCGCGGCGACGGCCGTCTGTCCTCGCAGGAAGCCCTGCGGGAAGGGTTTTTGGCCGGTGTCCGGGCGGACAAGCTTGTCTTCGTGAGTGGATCGACCGCGGGACACGCGCATCAGCTCTTTTCGTCGTGCGGGTGCGAGCCGCGCTGGTGCGCGCCGCCGCCCCGGGCGGGCGGCAGCGCTCTGGACATGGGGACGGCGTCCGCTCCGTAGCCGTCGGGGGCGGGGCCCGGGTGGGCGGTGAAGCCGTGTCGCGCCCAGTACGTGTCGCTGCCGCCGACGGCGATCAGGGACATGCGCCGGTAGCCGTTCTCCCGCGCCGTCAGGGTGAGATGGCGCAGCAGGTGCCGCGCCAGTCCCGCGCGGCGCAGGCCCGGTGCGATGACGAGGTCGTGCAGGTGCAGGTTGCGTGAGGGAGGGACGGTGGTCTGCGGCCGCCGCAGGTCCGGGTGGTGGAACGGCGGGTACGGCAGGGCCAGTACGTAACCCGCGAGCCGGCCGCCCGCGTCGAGGACGAAGCACGTGCCCGGTGAGGCGTCCGCCCGGGACTTGAGGACGGTCCGCTCCTCCGACAGGCCGAGCGGGGTGTAGGCGCGGGACTCCAGGGCCACGATGCCGTCCCAGTCCTGCTCGGCGATGGGGCGTATGCGCAGGGGTGGTTGGCCGGTCATCGGGCCGTCTCGCTGTCGGTGCCGCCGGTGCACTCGTACGGCAGTGGTGCGAAGCCGTTGAAGCCCCGGGTGGTGTAACTGGTGGTGTACGCGCCGCAGGACAGCACCCACACCGGATCGCCCGACGCCAGGTTCTCCGGTACCCGGACCGGGGCGTGGTCCGGGGAGTGGGCGTCGTCGCTGTCGCAGGTGGGTCCGGCGACGGTGGCCGATACGTACCGGGCGTGGGGGTGGGTGGGGAAGACGAGCCGGTACTGCAACGCGTCTGTCTCGTACAGGCCGTTGAACCTGCCGCAGCTCAGGTAGAGCCAGCGCCGGTCCTCACCGTCGTGCCCCGGCCGCCGGGTGAGGCGGACGGCGTGTGCGCGTACGGCCCCGTGGTCGGCGACGAGATGGCGTCCGGGTTCCATGAGGAACGCGAGGCGGCCGCCGTGGACGCGTCGGAGGTACCGGATTCCGTCCCGGATCACGGCGAAGATCTTCTCCAGGGGCGGGTCCAGCGGTCTGCCGTGCTTGTCGAGGTAGCCGAGGGCCGGGAGGCCGCCGCCGAGGTTGATGTGGTCCAGGTGTGTTCCGCGCCGGCGCAGGGTGGTGAGGACGTCGGCGAGGGTGTCGATCGCGGCGCTCCAGGCGTCCGCCGTCATCTGCTGGGAGCCGACGTGCACGGACAGGCCCGAGGGGGTCAGTCCGCTGTCGCGGGCGGACTCCAGGACCCGTACGGCGTGGGCGGGCGGGCAGCCGAACTTGCGGCCGAGGCCCCACAGGGCTCCCTCCCCGCTGGTGGCGATCCGGCAGAAGACCCGGGCGCCGGGGGCGTGGCGCGCGATTGCGGCCACGTCCTCCAGGCTGTCGGTGGCGAAGTCCCTGACGCCCAGCCGGTGGGCCTCGGCGATGTTCCGGTCGGACTTGACGGTGTTGCCGTAGTGCATGCTGCCGACGGCTGCGCCCGCGCGGAGGGCCTGCCGCATTTCGCGGGGGCCGGCCGCGTCGATTCCGGCGCCCTTGCGGACGAGGCAGGCGAGGACCTCGTCCACCGGGCAGGCTTTCATGGCGAAACGGACGGAGACGTCGGGGAGTTCGCGGCGCAGCCGCTCGTAGCCGGTTTCGATGCCGGTCAGGTCGAAGACGATCCGGTCCTCGTCGGCGGCCGCCAGCGCCGTGAACAGGGGGGTGGTGTCGTGGGGTATCGCTGTGGTCATCGCGGCTGTCCCGGGGAGTGGTACAGGGGGGTGGTCGCGGCCGTACGGACGAGCGGCTGCCAGGCGTCGACGAGCAGGGCGAAGTGCTCGATGTCGCGCCACGCCTCCTCCAGGAGGGCCTCGCGGCGCGCCGTGAGGAGGTCGGCGAAGTCGGCGTATTTGCCGCCCAGTTTCCGGTAGGCGAGATCGAGGGTGTCCAGCCGCCGGACGTTCTCCGTGCGGTCGAGCCGCGCGCTGTCCCGGGCGAGGGCGGCGACGGCGGACGCGCGAACGCGTCCTCGTCCGTCGAGGAGGGCCTCGCCCGCCTCGGCCATCCCGTCGTAGACGAAGTGGAAGTAGAGCATCGACAGCAGGAATTTGACGAAGCGCGTCTGGTAGGCGAGGAACCCTTGGTCCGTTCTGCGTTCGCCCGTGTAGTAGTTGACGATGTTCCGGTTGTGCAGGACGCCCGGCAGGGCGGCGTCGTGGACGAGGTGGATGAGGAAGTAGTCGCTGCCGATGGTGTCGGTGGCGGGCGGCAGGGGGACCTGTTCGTGCACTCCGTGGAAGGCGATGTTGCACATGTCCACGCGCATCGGGTCGACCAGGGTCAGCGTGGCGTGGTCGCGGGTGAACGCCTCGGTGCCGGCTCCGCGGAAGGATTCCCCGACGAGGTGCCTCTTCTCCTCGTCGGGCGCCTCCAGGGGTGCCCAGAGGCCGACGACCTCGTGGTAGATCCCGGGGTCGAGGGCGAGGATCTCGCCGATGTCCACGGACAGTTCGCCGATGAAGGAGCCGCCGGCCATCGCCACGCGCCGGTCCATGAGCCGCGCGGGGAGCGCGGTCGCGGTGACCGTGGACGCGGCGTCGGCCGCGCGCCGGCCGAGCGCGAGGAGTTCGTGGTGGACGGGGAAGACGGCTTCGCCGTCGGCGGTCTGCTGGTAGCGGCTGTCGGAGTCCCTGCGGTGGACGGACTCGCAGCCCAGTGCGGCGGCGACGAGGAACGCCCGGTTGGTGCAGGCCCCGTAGGACAGGGCGTCGGGAAGCATCAGGTCCAGCAGCGTGCCGGAGGGCGTGAGTCCGGAGTGGTCGACGACCCGCTGGAGGAAGTCCCGCTGCCGCGCCTCGTCGAGGTGGTGGACGACGACCCGGGGGTGCCCGGGGAGGCGGCGCAGAGCCCGTGCGTGTTCCGTCCGGGCGGGCGCGTCGCAGGAGTCGAGGATCACCAGGTGGACCTCGATGTCGAAGTGATCGGCGGCGTGGGCCGCTTCCTCGCCGAGGGCGGTGATCGTGGCGGGGCAGGGCCGGTTGGTGGGAAGGGTCAGGCAGATTCGGCGCATGTCTCTTCCCGTATGGGCTCGTGCGGGTGCTGTGTACGCGGGTGCTGTGTGTGGCGGGACCGTGAGTGCCGGGGCCGTGTGTGCCAGGGGTTCAGGCCGAGCAGTCGGGCGCCGAGTTCGTCGAGTTCGGCCCTGTCGTAGCGCAGGGCTTCGGGTTGTCGGGCGTCCCCGAGGAGGGTCGCGTTCCAGTCCGGTGTGGTGAGCCGGTGCCAGGAGTCGATCCGTGACCGCCGTAAGGTCCGGTGTGTCTCCAGCGCGGGCATCATCGCCAGGTACTGCACGGCCCGCACTCCCTGCCGTGAGGTGTTGGGGGCCACGCCGTGGGCCAGGAGCCCGTTGAAGATCAGGAGGTCCCCGGCCCGCAGTTCCGGCCGGACGACGGGCAGGGCGCCGCGGTCGACGGCGGGACGGATCGGGTCGCGGTCGTCCGGCTGGAGGGCCTTCCAGCGGTCGAACTGCCGGAACAGCTCGGGGCAGCACTGGAATCCGCCGCATTCCGGCGCGGTGTCGTTGAGGGCGATGATTCCCTGGACCCGCTGGGGCGGTACGCCCTGCGAGGTGTCGACGTCCCAGTGGAGTTCGATGTCGAACCCCTTCTCCCGGGTACCGATCAGGGCCCGGTCGCGGTTGCCGACGTTGGGCGGGTTGAGGTTGAGCCGGTCCAGGGTCACCCACAGTTCCTCGCAGTCCCACACGTCGACGAACGCGTCGTAGACCCGCCGCGTCTGCCGGCTGTCCCACAGGAGCTGGTGGTGGTAGGCCTCCACGAAGCCGTAGATGTACAGCTCCTGTTCCAGCTCGGAGCGGAACGGGCGCTCCTGGTACCAGGTGTCCGGGCGGGCGGGGTCGAGGCCCTGGAACTCCCAGGCGAAATCGAGCAGTTCACGGGCGGATTCGGCGGGGATCGCCTGTTTCACCACGATATAGCCGTAGGTCTGCCAGAAAGCGAAGTCCTCTTCGGTCAGGACGCGCAGCGGAAGCGTTTTGCGCAGGTCCCGCAGGGGTGTTCGCGCCAGGTAGGTCTCGCCGTCCGCGCTGAAGTAGGGGACGGGCGAGGCGGCGCGATGGAGATAGGGGTCGGGTAGGGTCACAGGGCTGCTCCAGGGCTCGGTTCTCTTTCCGCTCCCGGGAGGACGCGGGTGACCGCGGTGCGTGCGGTGCTCGGGCGTCCTTGCTCCCCGGGTGCGCGGCGGCGCCGGGCGACGGGGCAGCGGGCCCGCGCCGAGTTCCCCCGGGGCTGCCTGGCTCCCCCGTCCCCCGTGGAACTCGCGCCCCACCAAAGTGGACTAGACCAACCTCCGCTGTCAACAGCGAAGTTGTGCGCGCGCCGTCCCTCTCGGTGACGGCGCGCGCGAAGAAGTCCCGCTCCGGGGCGCCCCGCTCAGGCCGGGCGGTACGGCCGTCCGCCCACCCGTCCCACCGCCTCCGCGCCCGCCCGGCACCCCCGGTACGCCGCCCCGGCCGCGTCGAGACCGGACAGCAGTGCCGCGAGGAAGGCCCCGCTGAACGCGTCGCCCGCGCCCGTGGTGTCCACGACGGAGGCGGGCCCGGCCGGCACGTGGACGACGGCAGCGCCGGAGCGGGCCACCACGGCGCCCCGCGCGCCCTGGGTGACGGCCACGAGCGGGAACAGACGGCTCAACTTCGCGGCCGCGTCGGCCGGTTCCGGCAGACCGGTGAGGAGGGCGGCCTCGTCACGGCTGGGCAGCAGGACGTCCGCGCCCGCCACGGCCGCAAGGAAGCGGTCCACCCCGAAGCCGGCGAGGAAGCCCGCCGAGGCCGGATCGACGCTCACGGGGACGCCCCGGGCCCGGGCCGCCTCCAGCGCGGTCCGGGCGGCCTCGCGGCTCGTACCGGCGAAGAAGAGGTAGCCGGACAGGTGCAGCCGGCCGACGCCGTCGAGGAGTTCATCACGCCAGTCGGCGGCAGACAGGCGTACGACCGCGCCGCTGTCGGTCAGGAACGTCCGCTCCCCGTCCGCGCCGACCAGGCACACGACTGTGCCGGTGGGGGCGTCCCGGTCGACGACCAGGTACGGGCGCACACCGGCGGCGCGCAGCGCGCGTGCGTGCCACTCGGCGGCGTCGGCGCCGACCCGGGCCAGGATCCGTACGTCGGGGGCTCCCGAACGTGCCGCCCAGCAGGCCACGTTGGCGCCCGCGCCGCCCGGGAGGGTGGAGATCCGGGCGGCCGTGTCGGTCGCGGGGGCGAGCGGGGCGCGGTGGCGGGCGACGACGTCGGTGACCACGTCGCCGACGACGAGCAGGGCGCCGCCGGAACCGCCCGTACCGCCCGTACTGCCTTGACCGCCCGTACGACCCGTGCCGCCCGTCATGAGGCGTAGGCCGCGGCGATCTCGGCGGCCAGCCGCACATTGCCCCGTACCGCCGCCACGTTGGCCTCCAGGGACGCGCCGCCGGTGTGCCGGACGAGGTGGTCGAGGAGGAAGGGGGTGACCGCCTGGCCCGTGATCCGCTCCCGCGCGCACGCCGTCAGCGCCTCGCTGAGCGCGCGGTCGTGCAGGGCCGGGTCCAGCTGCTCCGCCTCGGGCACGGGGTTGGCGACGATCAGCGCCGAGGGCGGGCCGCCGAGCGCGTCCTGGGCGCGCAGGACGTCGGCGGCCTCCGTCGCGGACCGGACCGTCCAGTCCAGGGGTTCGCCGGAACTGCTGAGGTAGAAGCCCGGGAACTCGGCGGTGCGGTAGCCCAGGACGCCCACGCCCAGGGACTCCAGGCGCTGCAGCGTGGCCGGTACGTCCAGCACCGACTTCACGCCCGCGCACACCACCGCGATCCGTTCCCGCGCCAGGAGCCGCAGGTCCGCCGACTCGTCCTGGGTCTGCGCCCACTCACGGTGGACCCCGCCGAGCCCTCCCGTCGCGAAGAGGCGGATCCCGGCCCGGGCCGCGAGGAAGGCCGTCGCGGACACGGTGGTCGCCCCGCTCGCCCGCGCCGCGACCGCCGGCGCCAGGTCCCGGTGCCCCAGTTTGCGGATGCCGTCCTCGCCCGCCACGCGCGTCAACTGCGCCTGGTCCAGCCCGATGCGGGGGCGGCCGTCCAGGACGGCGATCGTCGCGGGGACGGCGCCGGCGGTCCGTACGATCTCCTCCAGCTCCCGCGCCACGGCCAGATTCCGGGGTCTCGGCAGGCCGTGCGCGATGATCGTCGATTCGAGGGCGACCACCGGGCGGCCCGCGCCGAGCGCCGCGCGGACCTCGTCGGCGACGATCAGCGGCCGCTCACCCGACACCTGTGACATCACGGGTTCCCTTCCGTCACGCACTGCAATGCGTTGCTCACTGGATCCCTGTCGCATACAGCAGTTCCCCACGCCGAGGCGGCGGACACCTGGGAGCCGCTCCCGCCCGGTTGTCACACCCCCTCGGCACACTGGAGGGAAAGATTCCGCCGCGCTCCCCGGAAGGGCACGATGCTCACCACCCTCGCCGTCGAGAACTACCGTTCCCTGCGCCGTCTGATCCTCCCGCTGGGCCGCCTCAACGTGGTCACGGGCGCGAACGGCACGGGCAAGTCCAGCCTCTACCGCGCGCTGCGGCTGCTGGCCGACGCGGCCGACGGCGGCGCGGTCGCGGCGCTCGCGCGCGAGGGCGGGCTGCCCTCCACGCTGTGGGCGGGCAAGAAGGAAGGGACGGCCCGCGGCGTCGCGCCGACGAGCCTGCGGCTCGGCTTCGCCGGGGACGAGTTCGGTTACGCGGTCGACTTCGGGCATCCGATACCGACGGGCGCCCCGGGAGGGGCCTCCCTGTTCAACCTCGATCCGGAGATCAAGCGCGAGTGCACGTGGGCCGGCCCCGTGCTGCGTCCGGCCGCGCTGCTCTCGGACCGCTCGGGCCCGGCGGTCCGCACGCGCGCCGCCGACGGCATCTGGCACCGTTCGACGGGCACCCTCCTCCCCCACGACAGCATGATCGGCCAGTTCGCCGACCCCCAGCTGGCGCCCGATCTGCTGCGCCTGCGCGAGCACCTGCGGTCCTGGCGGTTCTACGACCACGTCCGCACCGACGCCGAAGCGCCCGCCCGCGCCGCCCGGATCGGCACGCGCACCCCGGTCCTCGCCCACGACGGAGCCGACCTCGCGGCCGCGCTCCAGACGATCCGCGAGATCGGCGACCACGAGCGGCTGGCCGCCGCCGTGGACGCGGCGTTCCCCGGCAGCGGGATCGAAGTCGTCTGCGAGGGCGGCCGGTTCGAGCTGCTGCTGCACCAGAGCGGACTGCTGCGCCCCCTGAGCGCCGCCGAGCTCTCCGACGGCACCCTGCGCTATCTGCTGTGGACGGCGGCCCTGCTCACGCCTCGCCCGCCCGCGCTGCTCGTCCTCAACGAGCCGGAGTCCAGCCTCCACCCGGAGCTGCTGCCGCCCCTGGCCGACCTCGTCCTCACCGCGGCCCGCGACACCCAGATCGTGGTGGTCACGCACGCGCCCGAGCTGGCCGAGGCCCTCGGCCGGGGCGCCCCGCGCCACCGCCTCGACGTCAACGCGGTCACGCTGGTCAAGGACGACCTCGGCCGGACGCAAGTCGCGGGGCGCGAAGGCCCGTTGGACGAGCCTGCTTGGCACTGGCCCAAGCGCTGAGAGCGCCTGTGGAGGCCATGGAAATTCGCGCGCGACGGCCCGCCCCCGAGCGGTACGGTCCCGGCATGCTCGATGACGACGGCTGGTTCGGGGAAAGCGTCGCGGCGACCTACGACGAGTCCGAGGCGGAGATGTTCCGCCCGGACGCCGTCGGTCCCGCGGTCGACGTGCTGGCCGGGCTCGCCGGGGACGGGCCCGCGCTCGAATTCGGTGTCGGCACGGGGCGGATCGCGCTGCCGCTGGCCGCGCGCGGCGTGCCGGTGCACGGGATCGACATGTCGCGGGCCATGGTGGCGCGGCTGCGCGCGAAGCCCGGCGGCGACGGCGTCGGGGTGACGATCGGCGACTTCGCGACGACCCGCGTGCCGGGGGAGTTCGCGGTCGCGTATCTCGTCTTCAACACGATCAACAACCTGACGACGCAGGACGCCCAGGTGGACTGCTTCCGCAACGCCGCGGCCCATCTGCGGCCCGGCGGACGCTTCGTGGTCGAGGTGGGGGTGCCGCAGCTGCGGCTGCTGCCGCCGGGGCAGAGCGCCGTGCCGTTCCGGATCGGCCCGGAGCAGTGGGCGTTCGACACCTACGACGTGGTCACGCAGGCGATGAGCTCGCACTACGTCACGATCGTCGACGGCCGCGCCGAGCACACGTCCACGCCGTTCCGCTACGTGTGGCCGTCCGAGCTCGACCTGATGGCACGGCTCGCGGGCCTGCGGCCGCTCGACCGGTGGGAGGGATGGTCGCGGGCCCCGTTCACCAGCGGGAGCCGCGGGCACGTCTCGGTCTGGGAGAAGCCTTGAGAGGTCGCGCGGACAGGCGTACGGACGTCGGACCTGGTTGACTCTCCCACCGTGGGAGAGTCGAAGGTGGGGTGCATGCACGTCGGCGACGCGGGTTTGTGGGGTATCGGGGAGATCGCGCGGAAGACCGGGCTGTCGGTGAAGCTCGTCCGGCACTGGTCCGACGTCGGGGTGGTGCCGCCTGCCGGGCGGACCGCCGCCGGATACCGCCTGTACGACTCCGGGTCCCTGGCCCGTCTGCAACTGGCACAGACCCTGCGGGACCTTGGGCTGGGACTGCCGCAGATCCGTGATGTCCTCGACCGCGAGCACACGCTCGCGGACGTGGCCACGGCCCATGCCGACGCGCTGGAGGCGCAGATCCGCGCGCTGCGTACGCAGCAGGCGGTGCTGCGCTCCGTCACCCGCCGTTCCACCACTGCCGAAGGACTCGCCTTCATGACCCGTACCGCCCGCCTGTCCGCCGCCGAACGGCGCGCGCTCATCCAGGAGTTCGTGACCGGGACGCTCACGGACCTGGATGTGCCGGCCTACCGCCGCGGGCTGCTGGCCGCCACCCCGGACCTGCCCGACCACCCCACCGACGAGCAGGTCGACGCCTGGATCGAGCTGAGCGAACTGGTCACGGACCCGGCCCTGCGCACCGGGATGCGGCGCATGGCCCGGTACGCCGCCGAGCACGCCCCCGGCGACCACGACGAGAGCACGCTGCGGGACGCCCAACAGCTCACCGACGACTGGACGCAGCGGGTGAACACGGCGATACAGGAAGGGATCGCCCCGGACTCCCCCGCGGCCGACCACGTGGTCGCCGCCGTCGTCACCGCCTGGATCCCCACACAGACGCGCACCCGCAACGCCGTGCACACCGACGGGGAACACGCCCGCCGCGTGCTGCTGGAACAGCTTGAGGTCGTCTGCGACGTCAAGGTCGAGCGGTACTGGCAGCTGATGTGCGTCATCAACGGCCGGCCGGTGCGGACCGGCATGGCGGCGGCCGGGGACTGGCTGAAGACCGCGCTGCGCACCAACCCCGCTCCCGGTGCCCGGGCCGAGGAGCTCGGCACCCTGTACGACACGGGGGCCGACGCGTGGCAGCCCGCGGGAGTGCTCGATGCCTGCGCCAGGGTTCTCGCCGCTGTGGACGGTCTCGTCCGATCCGTCGGTCCGGACCAGTTCGGCCTGCCGACGCCCTGCGCACAGTGGGATGTGCGCACCCTGCTCGATCATCTGGTCTGGGAGAACCTGCTGTGGGCCGGCCTGGCCGACGGCGCCCCTCGCTCCGACGTCACCGCCGACCACCTCGGCGAGGACCACGTGGCAGCGTTCCATGCCGCCGCTCAGGCTTCGCTGACCGCCTTCCGCCGCCCCGGCATGCTCGATCAGCGGTACGGGCCCGCGCCGGGCCGACGGCTCGTCGAGCAGCTGGTCATCGAGATGCTGGTGCACGGCTGGGACCTGGCCACGGCCATCGGACACCCGCGTGACCTCGTCCCGGACCTCGCCGCATCGGCCCTCCCCGTAGTACGGGAGATCTACGGCGGCCTGCCGCGGACACCGGGCGGCTCCTTCGCCCCGGCCCGGCCCGTGTCCCACGACGCGTCCGCCCTCGACCGCCTCGCCGGCTGCCTCGGCCGCACCGTCCGCTGACCCCTCAGGGGGCCGTAGGGCTCATCGGGGGACGCTGTCCACGCAGCAGCGCACGAAGTCCTGGACGACCGGGTCGGCGTCGGCGGCGGGCGCCCACGCGACGCCCACCCGGCTGGGGCTGACGCCGCTGACGGGACGGTAGGTGACGCCGGGGCGCGCGTAGTAGCGGGCGGCGGACTCGGGGGCGAGGGCGATGCCGTGGCCGTGGGCGACGGCGCTGAGCCACTCGTCGGGCTGGTCGGTGACGGCGCCGATACGGACCGGGTGTCCCTCGCGTTCGTCGGCGGCCAGCCAGTAGTCGCGCCAGGCGCCGGTCGCGGCCGGTGCCGCCACGAACGGCTCGTCCCACAGCTCCCGGAAGGCGAGGGCGGCCCGTGCGGCGAGGGGGTGTGCCGAGGGCAGCGCGACCCAGCGGGGCTCGGCGAACAACTCCCTTGTGCGCAGCGCCTCCTGCCCGGGGAAGGGCAGCCGCAGCAGGGCGACGTCCACCTCGCCTCCCACGAGCCCGGCGGTCGGGTCCGACCAGGAGGACTGCCGCATCTCGGCCCGCCGTCCCGGCCGCCGGCGGGCGAACTCCGTGACGATGGCCTGGGTCGCCTCGTTCGCGGCGCTGGCGAGGAAACCGACCCGCAGGACGCGGGACGCCCGGTCGGCCGCGCTCCTGGTCTCCCGCAGCGCCCGGTCCCACTCGGCCAGCAGTCCGGGTGCCCGCCGCGCGAGGGCCCGGCCCGCCGCGGTGGGCGTCATGCCCGCCCGGGACCGGGTGAACAGCGGCACCCCGATCCGGGCCTCCAGTTGTCTGATCTGTTTGCTCAACGCGGGCTGCGACACGAAGAGGTGCTCCGCGGCGCGCGTCAGGTTCCCCGCGTCCGCCACGGCGACGAAGGAGCGCAGCAGCCGGATGTCGACGTCCATGCCCACACGTTATGGATGCAGGTATTGGACGCCGGGGCCGGGTCCCCTTGAGGCTGGTCGCGCCGGGATGTTCTCGGGGGAACTCCCGGGGAAAGGGGAGAGCCTCATGTCCACTGCCGATCTGTCCACTGCCGGTACGGCCGTCGTGGTCCTGGCGATCGTGGCCAACGCCGCGATCGCCGTCGCGGACCTCGCCGGAGCACGCTTCGTCCTCGCCAACTCGGCCGAAGTCGGTGTTCCCCGGTCGTGGCTCCCGTGGCTCGCCGCGCTCAAGGCGGCCGGTGCCGCCGGTCTCCTGCTCGGGCTGCTCGGGGCCCCGCCGGTCGGCCTCGCGGCGGCGTCGGGGCTGGTCCTGTTCTACGTGGGCGCCGTCATGGCCCACGTCCGTGCGCGCGTCTACCACAACATCGCTTTTCCCGCAGGTTACTTGGCGCTGGCCGTGGCGGCGGCTCTCGTTCTCTCCGCAGTATGACGGGCACGCCGGGAGGGAAGGGGGAAGCAGCCGTTCGGGCGTGCGCTGCCCCGGTCGGCGCACTCCCGGCCGCGCGGCTCCCCGGCAGGGGGTAGGACGGAGGCGGGGGACGGCAGGACAGGAGGAGAGAGAGCGTGATGCGGGTCGTCGTCGATCTCAATCGCTGCCAGGGCTACGCGCAGTGCGCGTTCCTCGCCCCCGAGGTGTTCGAACTGCACGGCGAGGAGGCCCTGATGTACGCGCCGGCCGTCCCCGAGGAGCAGCGTGAGCGTGTGCTGCGGGCGGTGGCGGCCTGCCCCGTGCAGGCCATTCTCGCGGGGGAACGGGCGGGCGACGGGGAGCGGTGACCGTACGGTCGGCCGGTCACCGGCTCACGCCGCCCCGGTCCCGATCGCGTGCCCGATCCCGAAGACGGCGGCCGCGGCGCCCGCGCCGACCAGGAACTGGCGGGCGCCGGAGCGCAGCGGCGAGCGGCCGTTGAGCAGGCCGAGGACGGCGCCGACGGTGAACAGCGCGGCGGCGGCCAGGGCGACGGCGGTGACGAGGGCCGCCGTGCCGGAGCCGAACAGGTAGGGCAGGACGACGACCACGGCGCCGGCCGCGAAGGCGAAGAGGCTGGAGACGGCCGCCGACCACGGCGAGCCGAGTTCGCCCGGGTCGAGCCCGAGTTCCTCGCGGGCCATGGTGTCCAGGGCCGCGCGGTCGTCCTTCATGATGGTCCTCGCGACGCGTTCCGCCTCGGTGCGGTCCAGGCCCTTCGCCCGGTAGATCAGGGCGAGTTCCTCGGCCTCCGCCTCGGGGTCCTCCCGCAGTTCGTCGGCCTCCAGCGCGATCTCCCGCTCGTAGGCCTCGCGTTGGCTGCGCATGGAGATGTACTCGCCGGCGGCCATCGAGAACGCTCCGGCCAGCAGTCCGGCCACTCCGGCGAACAGGATGGTGGTGGCGGCGGCCCCGGATCCGGCGAATCCCATGACGAGCGCGGAGTTGGAGACCAGGCCGTCGTTGACGCCGAAGACGGCGGCCCGCAGGGCGCCGGAGCGGTCGCCGCGGTGCCGGCGTTCGCGGCGGGCGATGCCCCGCCCGCCCTCGTCGGGCCCGGCGGCCGTCTGCCCGCGCAGCCGGGTCAGGACGCGGGCGTGCGAGCGTTCGTCGACGGCCATGCCCGGCGCGGCGTCCGGGTCGTCCTCGTACATGCCGGCGTCGGCGTGCTCGGCGCGCTCCACCATCGGCAGCACCGCGTCCACGGAGAACCGGCGTGCCAGCCAGCACAGCACCCGGGCCCGGAGCCCGGGGCTCCCCGGCTCGGGGACGTCCTCGCCGAGGGCGGTGAGCTTGTCCGCCCAGTGCCGGGCGTGCCGCTCCTCGACGGCGGACAGCTCCAGGAAGACCCGCTGCCGCTCCCCCGTGGCGCCGGCGGCCAGCCCCCGGTACAGGGCCGCGCTGCGCCGCTCGGCCTCCAGCACGGCCCGGAACCGGGCGGCCGTCCGCCGGTCCGCGGGGGTGGCGGAGGCGCGGGGTCCGGGGTTCTCGGCGTTCATGGGCACATCACCCACCGTAAGGCGCTCCCGCACGCCCCACATCTTCACTACGCTCGCACCATGCATCTCACCATCACCGTGGAGAGCCCCAACGGGCGCGGCGGGACCGACGACTTGAGGCGCTGGCTCGGCGAGCATCACGAACTGCGGGGCAGAGTCAGCAGGCAGACGCGCGTGACGACACCCGGGACCATGGGGGCGTCCGGGGACGCGTTGCTGGCGGTGCTCGAACCCGGGGGCGTGGCCGCGGCGTTCGCCGGGGCCGTGGTCGCCTGGATACGCGCACGCCGCGGCACCCAGACGGTGACGGTCACCCGGCCCGACGGCTCCGGGTTCACGGTCACGACCACCCAGGTCGGCGGTCTCGACGCCCGGCAAGTGGCCGAGCTGACCCGGCAGCTGGCCGCCACCCTGGACGGCGCGACACCCTCCGGCCCCGCACGGTCGTGACCGGCCCTTACCCGCGGGCGGACGGAACCGACGAGAGCCAGCGGACGGAGCGGGCCGACAGCGACGGGGAGGCCGGCGCGACCGGCCTGGCGGCGCCCGGCACCCGGGCCGTCCTCGTCGGCACGGGCCGGCACGCCCCCGGCTCCGCCCTGCCCGGCCTGCCCGGTGTCGACACGACGCTCGACGACCTGCACCGCGCCCTGCGCGAGGTGTGCGGAATGCCGGAGGAGCACATCCACCGGGTGCCCGCCGACGCCACCGCCCCCGACGTGCAGGCCGCCGTCGAGCAGGCCGTCGCCGAGGCCACGGGCACGGTCCTGTTCTGCTACACGGGCCACGGCCTGCTGGGGCCCGACGACGAGCTCTATCTCGCCACCCACGCCGTCATGGCCGAGGACCGGGTCTCCCACGGCGTGCCCTACCACGTCGTCAAGGGCTTCCTCGGCCGGGCCGTCGGCGGCAGCGTGGTGATCCTCGACTGCTGTTTCTCCGGGCGCGCCGCGGCACCGGGCCCGCACGGGCCGCGCGGCGTCTTCGACTCGGCCCTGCCGGACGGCAGTTTCCTGCTCACCTCCGCCTCCGGTTTCGCCGTGTCCTACGCGCCCGAAGGCGAACGGCACACGCTCTTCGGCGGCCGGCTGCTGCGCCTGCTCCGGGAAGGCGATCCGTCGGGACCGCCGCTGCTGACGATGGACGGCGTCCACGCGTTCCTCGACCGGTCCTTCAGGGACGGGCCCGTGCGCCCCCACCGGCAGAGCGCGGGCACCCTCGGCACCCTGATCGTCGCGCCGAACCGCGCCTACCGGCCGCAGCGCGCTCCCACCGCCCTGCCGCCGGCCGACGTCCCCTGCCCGTACCCCGGCATGGAGCCGTTCCGGACCGAGGACCACGCGCACTTCTTCGGCCGCGAGAAGCTCACCGAGCGATTACTGGACGCCGTGTGCGGCGACGACCACGGTCCGCTGGTGCTCGTCGGCGCCTCCGGAGCGGGCAAGTCCTCGCTGCTGCGCGCCGGAGTGCTGGCAGGTCTGGACCGTCGGCGCGGGTCCGGCCGGCCGGGCACCCCGTGGCCCGCCGTGCTGCTGCCCGCTCCCGGACCCCATCCGCTGCGCGCGCTCGCCGAACGCTGGGCCCGGGCCACCGGCCGCACGGCGGACGAGGTGCACCGTGCCCTGGCCGCCGGGGAGCGGCTGCCCGCTCCCCGGCCCGGCTTCGAGCCCTGCCGGCTGCTGGTGGTGGACCAGTTCGAGGAGGTCTTCACCCGGTGCGCGGACCCGGAGGAGCGCGCACGGTTCGTCCGTCTGCTGTGCGCGCCGGACGACGGTACGGCCGTACGCCCCCGGACCGTTCTCGCGCTGCGCGCCGACCACTACGGCGACTGCCTGGCCCAGCCCGAGCTCGTACAGGCCCTGGAGCACGGGCAGTTCACCGTCCCGCCCATGGGCGGGAGGGGGCTGCGGTCCGCCGTCGAACGGCCCGCGCTGCGCGTCGGGCTCACGCTGGAGGACGGTCTGACCGACCGGCTCCTGGCCGACGTGCGGCAGGATTCCGGCCCGGAGGAGGAACCGGAGGCCAGTGCCCTGCCGTTCCTCGCGCACGCCCTCCGCGAGACCTGGCTGCGGCGTTCCGGCTGCACGCTGACGCTGGCCGGCTACCAGGCGACCGGAGGGCTCCGGCAGTCCGTCGCCACGACCGGCGAGGCCCTCTACCAGGAGCTGGACGCACCCGCCCGCGCCGCTCTGCGGGAACTCCTGCTGCGCATGGTGCAGTTGACGGCGGGCGCGGAGGCCGTACGCCGCCGCGTCGGTCTGCCCGAGCTGCTCGCCGGCCGCCCGGAGCGGGAGCGGCGCACTGTGACGGAGGTGTGCGAGCGCCTGGCCGCCGCCCGCCTGGTCACCATCGACCGGGATGTCGCCCAGATCGCCCACGAGGCGCTGCTGCGCGCCTGGCCCCGGCTGCGCTCGTGGATCCGGGAGGCGCGCGCCGAACTCCTCGCCCACCAGGAGCTGTCCGAGGCCGCGACGGCCTGGGACACCCACGGCCGGGACCCCGGCTGGCTCTACACCGGCAGCCGTCTGGAACGCGTCCGCCCCTGGCTCGCCCCCGGGGCCGGCGCCGGCCCGGGTATCGCGCTGACGGCCACGGAACGGGCCTTCGCCGAGGCCGGGGTACGGGCCGCACGGCGCACCCGGATCCGGCGCCGGGTCCTCGCCGGCGTCGCGGCCGTACTCGCGCTGCTGCTCACGGGCGTGGGCACGGTCGCGGCGATCGAGCGCGACCGGTCGCGGCAGCGGGCGGCGGAACTGGACTCCAAGCGGATCGCGGCGCAGGCGGAGGCCATGCGCTCGCAGGATCCGGCCGCTGCCCTCGACCTGAGCCTCGCGGCGTACCGGACCGCGCACACGGTGGAGGCACGGACGAGTCTGCTGCGCAGCGCGACGGCGCCCGTGTCCATCACCCTGGCCGGGCACACCGCCCGGGTGGTGAACCTGGCCTTCGACAAGTCCGGGAAGGTGCTGGCGAGTTCGTCGCCGGACGGCACGGTACGGCTGTGGAACCTCGGCGACCCCTATCACCCGGCGCCGGGCCCCGTGCTGCGGACCGGGGCCGTCACAGCCATTGCCTGGCGGCCCGACGGCCGCTACCTGACGGGCGTCACCCAGGACGGACTGTTCGTGTGGGACACCGCCGATCCCCTCCGGCCCCGGGAGGTCGCGCGGGTCACGGCCGAGCGCAACGGCCTGTCGGGCGCCGCGTTCAGTCCGGACGGCCGGACCCTCGTGGTGCCGTCCGGCCACGGGCGGCTGCGGCTGTGGGACCTGAGCGATCCCGCCCACCCGGTGTCCGCCGAGACCCGCGTCGCCGATGACCACGCGGTCCACTCCGCTGTCTACAGCCCGGACGGGAGGGTGCTGGCCACGGCCGTCGACGACGGGACCCTCCGGCTGTGGGAAGCGGGCCGGGGCCCCGGCCTCAAGCCCCTCGCGACGGTGACGGACGTTCCGCTGTCGTCCCTGGCCTTCCGGCCCGACGGACACGTTCTCCTCGGAGGAGGAGTCGACCATCTGAAGGCGTGGGACGTCACCGACCCCGCGCACCCGCGCGGTCTGAAGGACGGTATCTCGGCCTCCATCAGGCCCCGGTACACCTCGGTGGCCTTCCGCCCGGACGGTGCCGGTGCGATGGCGGGTGCCGACGACGGACAGGCCGTCCACCTCTACGACTTCGACAAGGACGACAGCCCCGGCTGGGCGGACCGGCTGCCGATCGGCGAGAAGGTGTGGTGCGTCGCCTATCTGCCCGGCGGCCGTGGCGTGGTGGCCGGGGACGACACCGGGCGCATCGTGGTGCGCGAGCCCCCGGCACGTTCCCTGCCGGGACGGGTCGAGCAGCACAGCGGGGACGCCCCGGGCCACGCGGTCGACCCGTCCGGCCGCTATGTCGCGACCGGTGGCATCGGCTCCGACAAGTCGCCCGTCCGGGTCTGGGAGGCCGGCGCGGAGGGACAGCCCGCGCGGCGGATCGCCGAACTGCCCCGGATGTGGGCCAGGGCCATGTTCTTCGCGGAAGGGCTGCTGATCAGCGAGGACGAGCACCACACCCGGCTGGGACTGTGGTCCGTCGAGGGTGACCGCCTGCGCCCGGCCCACGAGTTCGTCCTGCCTCCCGGCGCGGTCCAGGACGAGAATCCGGTGGCCTTGAGCGTGAACGACGCCGGGACCCTGCTCGCGCTGCGCGGCGCCTCCGAGGAGGCCATCGGGCTGTGGGACATCCGCGACCGGAACCGTCCGCGGCGGCTCGGACAACTGCCGTGGCCCAAAAGCACGGACGGGACGCGGACCCTGCCCGCCTTCACCGGGCCGCCGGGCGTACTGGCCGTCATGCTGCCGGCGCGGACCGAGCTGTGGGACGTCCGCGACGCCCGGCACCCCCGCCTCGCGGGCACGGTGCGGGAAACACCGGTGGCGACGCTCGGCGAAGGAACCCGCTACGCCCTGCTCACCAAGAAGACGGACCCTCGCCGGCTGCCGGCCGTACGCCTGTGGACGCTGGACGACGACGGTACGCCCCACCTGTCGGCCACCAGCGGCCGGCTGGACCCGACGGGGCTGCAACTCGTCTCCGACCACGCGCTGGTGACCGCCTCCGAGGAGAGCGGGCCGACCTTGTGGGACCTGCGCAAGCCGCAGCACGGCATCGCCCTTCCGGGGCCCGCTCCCCGCCTGAGGAACGTCCTGGCCTCCCGGGACCGCCGGCTGGTGGTGGCCTCGAACTACGACGGTGCCTTCGGGCTGTGGCACGTCTCCGACCCGGACGGGGCCCGGCCGGGTGGTGACGACGCCCTGCTCGCGCTGTCCGATGCGACGTGGGGCGGGAAGATCCAGGCCCTCTCCGAGGCGGGGGATCTCGTCGTGGACACCGACGCGGCCGGTCCTCTCAAGCCCTTCGGGGTCCGCACCCTCGTCGTGAGCACCGATTTCGGCCGCCTCGGCCGCACCCTGTGCTCGGTGCGCCGGAACCCGGTGCCGGACCGTCAGTGGAAGGACATCCTTCCCGGCATCACCCCCCGCGACGGCTGCCGGTGACCCCCGACTGCCGTCCCGCGCCGAGGACTTCGACCACGCTCAGCAGACCGCCGCCGTCGTGGCCGCCGATCGCGTACACGCAGGTGCGCTCGACCGCCCCCGGGCACGGCGCCCCCGTCCCGGCGAGTTCGTAGCGCCCCGTCGGCAGCGCGGGCAGGGCCGCCCACCCGCCCCTCACCAGCCCGAACACCTCCGCCGTGCGCAGCCCGTCGGTACCCCGGAAGCCGCCCGCCGTGTACACGCACCCCGGTCGGCGCGCGCCGGCGGTCGGCGGGCAGGGGGCGACGGCGACCGCCATGGCATCGCGGGCCGTGGGCAGGGCGGGCGCGGTCGCCCACGTGCCCGTGGCGGGCCGGAAGGTCTCCACCCGGTTCTGGAATCCGCCGCTGTCACGGCCGCCGATGACGTACACGCAGGTGTGCTCCTCGGCGTCGGGGCACGGTGCGGCGGCCCCCGCCGGCGCGAACCGCGCGGTGGGCAGGGCGGGCAGCGCCGTCCAGGCGCCCGTGCGCGGGCTGTAGGCCTCGACCGTGTCGCGGCCCGCGCCGTCACGGAAGCCGCCCATGGCGTACACACACACGCCCTGCGTCCGCGCGGCGCCGACGGGGCACGGGGCGGCGGCGCCCGCCAGGGCCTCGCGGGCCGTGGGCAGTCCGGGCAGCGCCGCCCACACGCCGGTCGCCGGGCTGTAGGCCTCCACCGCGCTCAGTACCCCGCTGCCGCCGTTGCCGCCGATGGCGTACACGCACTCGCCTTTGAGCCGCTCGACGCCCTGGGGGCACGGTGCGGCGGCGCCCGTCAGCGAGGAGCGGGCCGTGGGCATGTCCGGGAGCGTCGCCCAGACGCCCGTCGCCGGGCTGTACGCCTGCGTCGTACGCAGGGCCGCCCTGCCGTCGAAGCCGCCGGCGACGTACACGCACGTGCCTTTCAGCTGTCGGGCGGCCGTCGGGCAGGGCGCGGTGACCGCTGTCATGCCGAAGCGGGCCGTGGGCAGGGCGGGCGCGGTCGTCCAGGTCTGCGCGGCGTGCGCGTGGGTGGTCGTCAGGGCGAGGAGCGCGGCGAGCACGGCGGCCGGGAGCGGGCGCCGGCGGCGGTGTCGGTACGGGCGGGTCCGTACCGCGACGCGGTCCCCGGCCGGTGGTCTCTCGTCGTCCACCCCGCCATCATGACCCGGCCCCTGTCTCACCCGCCTGAGTGACCCTGCCCCTCAAGCACGGAATTCGCCCTGCCTCCGGGTCATATGTGAGACGGCGTCACGTGTGGGCGTCGATCCGGAGTCACGTCGATCCGGAATCACCTGGGATCACTCGGAGAAAAAGGCCGGTTCATGACCACCGAACGTACCGAAAGCACCGGGAGCGAAGCGTCCGGGCGCAGTTACGCCGCCCGGCTGGTGGACGAGGAGTTCCCCCGCCACGGCGCCCGGGAGGCCGTCGTCCACGGGGACCGCCGCATCACCTACGCGGAGTTGGCGCAGACGGTCCGGCGCATCGCCACGGTGCTGCGGGACCACGGTCTGGGGCCCGGGTCCACCGTGGCGCTGGCGAGCGGCAACCGTGCCGAGGCGGTGTGCGTGCCGTTCGCCGCGCACCTGGTGGGGGCCCGGTTCCTGCCGATGCCGGCGGACCGGGGGCCCGCCGAGTACGCGAGCGTCGCGCACCACGCGCCCGCCGACGCGCTGATCGTGGACGACCGGATCTCGCAGCCGTGCGCGGAGGCGGTGACGTCCGCGTTCTCGGGGGCGCGGCTGTGGTCGCTGGGGCCCGGGGGGCCGGGGCGGGATCTGCTGGCCGCAGCGCGGCAGGTGGATCCGGTCGCGGGCGGGGGGTGGGCGACGGCCGGTCAGGTGGAGACGGTGCTGTGTTCGGGGGGCACCACGGGGCTGACGAAGGCCGTGCTGCACCGGCACCGGCTGTACCGGACGATCCTGGAGCACCCGTTCATCGCCGAGCCGGTGCGGCTGCTGGTGACCAGTCAGATCGCGCACGTGGGCGGGCTGTACGCGCTGACGAGCCTGGCCCGGGGCAGCACGGTCGTGCTGCTGGACCGGTTCTCGCCCGAGGCCGTGACCGAGGCGCTGGCGAGCGAGCGGATCACGGCGATGATGCTGATGCCGCCGACGCTGTACCGGCTGCTGGACCATCCGGCGCTGGCGGACGTGGACTGCTCGGGGCTGCGCCGGATCATGTACGGGGCGACCCCGATCACCCCGGACCGGGCGCGGCAGGCCCTGGACCGGTTCGGGCCGGTGCTGTGGCAGCTGTACGGGATGACGGAGGCGTTCGGCATCACGGCCCTGGACTCCCCGGACCACCTCGTCGACGGCGGCCGGCTGCTGCGCTCGGTGGGGCGGCCCTTCCCGGACATGGAGGCCAGTGTCCGCGACGAGCGGGGGGCGGCCGTGCCGGACGGGGAGGTCGGGGAGATCTGTGCCCGGGGGCCCCGCGTCATGGAGGGCTATCTCGGCCGGCCGGAGGCCACGGCCGCCGCTTTCCATCCCGGTGGCTGGCTGCGCACCGGTGATCTGGGGTACCGGGACGAGGAGGGCTACTTCTATCTGATGGACCGCCGCAACGACGTGATCATCACGGGGGAGGCGGGCTCCACGATCTACTCGCCGCTGGTGGAGAACGCTCTGGCCCGGCATCCCGCGGTGCGGGCCGCGGCGGTGATCCCCGTCCCGCACGCGATGTACGGGCAGGCCGTGCACGCGGTCGTGGTGACCGATCCCGGGGTGCGGGTCGATCCGGAGGAGCTGCGCAAGTACGTGCTGGAGGAGCTGGAGCGTCCGGTGTATCTGCCCGCGAGCTTCGAGTTCGTCGACGCGCTGCCGCTCACGCCCGTCGGGAAGGTCGACAAGTCCGCGCTGCGCGCGCCGTACTGGCAGGGGCAGCCCAGTCTGCTTCACGGGTCCACGGCGCCGGGGTCCGCCGGTGCTGGCTGAGCGTCGGGGCGGCAGCTGAAGGCGACGGTGGCGCGGGTGGCGGTGCTCGTGCTGTAGCCGATGACGCCGGTGCCCGTGGCGGGCTGGGCGCGGACGGCGTTGCCGCCGTACCCGTCCGGGGTGACGTACAGGCCCCAGACGGGCAGCCAGTCCTCGGTGGTTCCGGTCCGCGGGTCGACCACGGGTTCCGGTAGCGGGGCGATCCGGCGCTGGACGACGTGTGCGCCGTCGGCGCAGCGGCGCAGGGCGTCGGCCCATTCCCGGTCGGTGCTGTTCCATCCGGCGACGATGCCGGCGCCCGCGAAGCCGCGGCAGGGTTTGAGGACGAGGTGTTCGCGTCCGGTCCGGCACTGCTCGGCGAGTTCGGGGGTGAGCAGTCTGGTCCAGGGCAGGATCCGGTCGGTCAGCCGGCGTTCGGACGCGGACAGTACGGGGTCGCAGCGCGGGTCCGACAGCAGGGCCAGCGCGCCTTTGTTGGCGTACAGGGTGCTGTCCAGCGGCGTCCACAGGGTGGCGTCGCCGGAGCGGTGGGCGCGGGTGACGGCGTCCGCGCACTCCTCGTATCCGATGGTGTCGTCGACGGAGAAGTGCCGCAGCAGCACGTCGGCCCGGTGCCGGCCGATGTACAACTTCCCGTTCTTCTCCCGTACTTCGCCCAGTTCGCCGAGGACGGTCTGAAGTCCCTGGCCGTGGAGTACCTCGACGGTGGGGGCCAGCAGGGGCCGGTAGTGGTCCAAGGCTCCGGGGGCGAGGACGAGGGCCACGACGGGGTCCGGGCGCGGTGCGACGGCGCGCAGGGTGGCGGCGACCCGTGCGCCGGTGCGGACGTGGCCGAGCCCGTGCTGTGCGGCGAAGCGGGCGAAGGGCTCCTCGGCGAGCAGTGCGCCCGGGAGTTCGCCCAGTTCGATGCCGCCGACTCCCCCGGCGATGTTGAACTCCAGCAGGGCGAAGCCGTCCTCGCCGCAGGAGAGGTCGGCGCGGCCGAAGCGGGCCGCGGGTTTCCCCGGCGCGTACCGCCGCAGCAGGGGGGCGAGCCGCGGTTCGCCGCCGAGTGCCGCCCAGTAGGCGTCGAGGTCGCCGTCGAAGAGCCGGTCCGGCAGCGAGGTCAGGACGTCGAAGAGGGCGAGCAGGTCGTCCGCGGCCGCCCGCAGGACGGGTTCCTCGACGAACAGGGGGCGGGCCAGCAGCCGGGCCCCGCGCAGGGGGCCCGGCAGCTCGGCCCCGGTCACCGCCGTGCTCAGCGCGCCCCCGTCGGTGCGGCACAGTTCCAGGTAGCGGGCGGTCGTCCGGTTCATGGACCTCTGTGTTCCCGGGTGCCGCGCGCCGTGCTCGCGGGACGGGGCGGCGTCGCCCGGGCGGCCCAGCCCCGCCCTGACCCGGTATCGGACCTGCTGTCAGACCTGGTAGCGGTCGGGGGCGAAGAGGTGCAGGTGGTCGCGGACCCAGTCCGAGGTGCGGGCGAGTCCTTCCTCCAGGGTGACGCGGGGCTGCCAGCCGGCCCACTCGCGGGCCCGGGAGTTGTCCGACAGCAGGCGTTCGACCTCGCTGCCGGAGGGGCGCAGCCGGGCCGGGTCGACGACGACCTTCGCGTCGCGGCCGGAGGCGCGGATGAGGGAGGCGGCGAGGTCGCCGATGGAGATCTCGCGGCCGGTGCCGAGGTTGACGGTGTGGCCGACGGCCCGCTCGCAGTCGGCGAGGGCGAGGAAGCCCTCGGCGGTGTCGGTGACGTAGGTGAAGTCGCGGGTGGGCGTGGTCGAGCCGAGCCTGATCTCCTGGGCGCCGGAGTGCAGTTGGGCGAGGATCGTGGGGATCACGGCGCGGGCGGACTGGCGGGGGCCGTAGGTGTTGAAGGGGCGGACGACCGTGACGGGCAGGTCGAAGGAGTGCGCGTAGGACAGGGCCAGCATGTCCGCGCCGATCTTCGAGGCGGAGTAGGGGGACTGGGGCTGCAGCGGGTGGTCCTCGCGGATCGGGACGGTGCGGGCGGTGCCGTAGACCTCGCTGGTGGAGGTGTGCAGCATGCGGCGTACTCCGTGGCGGCGGCAGGCGGCGGCGACGTTCTCGGTGCCGGCGACGTTGGTCTGCACATACGCCTCGGGGGCCGCGTAGCTGTAGGGGATGCCGATGAGGGCCGCGAGGTGGAAGACGGTGTCGCAGCCGTCGACGGCGTCCATGACCCGGCCCGCGTCGCGGACGTCGCCGGCGAGGATCTCCACCGGCGAGTCCGGGCCGAAGTGGTGGGCGAGGTGGCCGCGTTCGGCGTAGGGCTTGTAGTGCGCCAGGACGCGGACCCGGGCGCCGCGTGCGACGAGCAGGTCGACGAGTGTCGAGCCGATGAAGCCCTCGGCGCCGGTGACGAGAACGGTGCGGTCCTGCCAACGGGAGTCGTGGTTCTGCGCGTTGTCGTTCATGGGCGATCGCTCCTTGCTCAACAGGTGACTCAACAGATGGATCAACAGGGCTGTTCGGGAAGGGGGTTGACCGGGGTGCGTCCGGCCAGGCGCAGGGCCCAGGCGGCCATGAGGTCGGCGGCCGTCGCGTGGGTGCCGGGGCGGGCGGCGTCGCCCATCCGCTCCAGGCGGTCGGGGTCGGCGAGCAGCGGGCCGATGAGGCCGGCGAGCCGGTCGCCGTCGGTCTCGTCGTCGGGCAGCAGCAGTCCGGCGCCGGTGTCGGCGAGCACGCGCGCGTTGTGGGTCTGGTGGTCGTGCGGGGCGTAGGGGTAGGGGACCAGGACGGCCGGCATGCCGAGGGTCGCCAGTTCCGCGACGGTCGACGAGCCGGCGCGGCAGACCATGAGGTCGGCGGCGGCGTAGGCCAGGTCCATGCGGTCGAGGTAGCCGACGGCGGTGGCCACGCGCTCGCAGTCGTCGGCGGCCAGTGCGGCCCGTACGTCCTCCAGGGCGGCCGGGCCGGTCTTGATCACCAGGTGGACGTCGGGGCGGTCGCGCCAGCGCCGGGCGAGGCCGAGTGCCGCCCGGGTGAGGCGGGTGGCGCCGAGGCTGCCGCCGTTGAACAGCACCATGCGGGCCGTCTCCGGCACCCCGAAGGCGTGCCGGGCGGTGGCGCACAGGGCTCTGCGGGCCGTCCGGTCCAGGCCCGCCACCGCGCTGACCAGGGGCATGCCCACGGTCCGGGCGCGGGTGGCGGCGCGGGCCGAGAGGTGTTCGCGGGTGCGGTCGAAGGCGAGTGCCACGTGCGGGGTGAGGGCGGTCGCGAAGCGGTTCGCGCGGCCCGGGACGGCGTTGGACTCGTGCACCAGCGCGGGGCGGCCGGCCAGCCGCGCGCCCAGGACGGCGGGGGCGCTCGGATAGCCGCCCATGCCGATGACGACCTGTGCGCCCTGTTTCTCTATCACTTTGCGGGCCTGGCCGGCCGAGCGCACCAGATCGGCGGGCAGCAGGTAGCGGCGGGCGCCCAGCATGGGGTCGAAGGGGATCATGTCGACGGTGTGCAGCCGGTATCCGGCCTCGGGTATCAGCCGTGTCTCCAGCCCGCGTTCGGTCCCCACGAAGCTGATCACCGCGTCCGGGACGGCTCTGCGCAGCGCGTCGGCGACCGCGAGCCCCGGGTAGATGTGGCCGCCGGTACCGCCCGCCCCGACGACCACCGAGAGGGTGTCGTGTGCTGTAGCCATGACCACAGCGTGGCGATGTGCCCTAAGAGGGTTCTAAGAGCGGCTTCGCGGCTCTTGTCCCAGTATGCCGCACGGTGTTGACCTCAACCCCGCTTGAGGTTGAACAGTGGGCGGCGCAAGAGAACGGCGCGACCACGACGAGGAGCCACCATGCGCGCGATCCGGCTGCACACCTTCGGCCCGGCCGAGAACCTGACGTACGAGGAGGTCGCGGACCCCCGGCCGGGCCCGGGCGAGGTGCGGATCGCCGTGGCGGCGGCCGGGGTCCATCTCCTCGACACCGCGCTGCGCGAGGGGTTCCAGGGGCCGATGCCCGAGCCGGTCAAGCTGCCGACGATCCCGGGGCGCGAGGTCGCCGGGCGCGTCGACGCCGTCGGCGAGCTCGTCGACCCGGGCTGGCTCGGCAAGCGGGTCGTGGCCCACCTCGGCTTCGCGCCCGGCGGCTACGCGGAGCTGGCCGTGACCGGGGTGGAGCGGCTGCACGAGATCCCGGAGGGGCTGGACGAGGGCCGGGCCGTGGCCATGATCGGTACGGGCCGTACGACCCTGGGCATCCTGCGGTTCGCCGAACTGACCGAGAAGGACGTGGCGGTCGTCCCGGCGGCCGCGGGCGGCATCGGCACGCTGCTGGTGCAGTACGCGAAGAACGTGGGCGCCACCGTGGTGGGGCTGGCCGGCGGGCCGGAGAAGGTCGCGCGGGTACGGTCGCTGGGCGCCGATCTCGCGGTCGACTACCGCGATCCGGACTGGGCGGGGCCCGTCCGTGCCTTCCTGGCCGAACGGGGACGCCCGGCGACGGTCGTCTTCGACTCCGTGGGCGGCGACACGGCGCGCACGGCCGTGGACCTGCTCGGCCGGGGCGGCAAGCACCTGGTCTTCGGCTGGGCCGGGGAAGGGCTGCACGACGGCTCGCCCCTGACGTTCGGCGAGGAGGAGCTCGCGGCGCGCGGCATCACCTCGCAGACGGTACTGGGGCCGGTGATGCTGCAGAAGGCCGGGGGCGAGAACCCGCTGCGCACGCTGGAGACCGAGTCCCTGGCCCAGGCCGCGGCGGGCCGGCTCGTCCCCGCCGTGCAGAGCTTCCCGCTCGCCGAAGCGGCCGCCGCGCACCGGGCGTTGGAGACGCGGGGGACGATGGGGAAGGTGTTCCTGGTCCCTTGAGCCGACCCCTTGGGCCGTCCGCCCCTTGGTTGGCCGAATTTCCTTTGAAAAAGGAACTTTGACGGCTGATTAGCTACGCCCTGGCATACCGACCGAGCCGTATGATCGCCCGGAGTGTGAAGCGGTACCACCGCTTCACCGCGCGGAACCCTGTCGGCAAGCGGCACCCACCACCCTTTGGAGGCCAGCCCATGACCACGGACACACCGCACAGCTCCGAGCAGCCCTACGACGCCGTCCTCCACATGATCGTCGGCTGCTGGGTCAGTCAGCTCGTGCGCACCGCCGCCACCCTCGATCTCGCCGAGCGTCTCGACAAAGAACCGCTGGGCCACGAAGAGTTGGCGCGGGCCACCGGCTGCTCCCCCGACTCCACCTTCCGCTTCCTGCGGACTTGTGCGTCCTTCGGGCTCGTACGGCACACCGACGACGGCCGGTTCGCCGCCACGGAGCGGCTGCGCGTCCTGCGCGGGGACGCGCCGGACAGCCTCAAGTCCTATGCCCTGACGGTGACGGCCGACTGGCAGTGGCGTGCGCTCACCCACGCGACGGACGCGGTGCGCGAGGGGACGTCGCCGATCGCCGAGGTACTGGGAAGCACCATCTTCGAGCGGTTCCGCGAGCATCCCGAGGAAGGCGCGCTGTTCTCCGCGGCGATGGCCGACCTGTCCCGGCCCGTCATCGAGCAGGCCGTCCCGCACATCGACGCCTCCGGCGCCGGGGTCGCCGTCGACATCGGCGGCGCCGACGGCACGTTCGTACGGGCGCTGCTGCGGGCCAACCCGCATCTGCGGGGCGTCCTGCTCGACCTGCCCCACTCCATGGAGGGGGCCAGGGCCCGGGCCGAGGAACAGGGGCTCGCCGAGCGGCTGCAGGCCGTCCCGGGCGACTTCTTCCGCCACATACCCGGCGGCGACCTCTTCCTGTTGAAGTTCATCCTCCACGACTGGAGCGACGAGCAGTGCGTGGAGATCCTGCGCCGTGCCCGTGAGGCGATGAACCCGGGCGCCCGCGTCGTCGTGGTGGACATGGTGCTGGGCGACATCCGGCCCGGCGACCCCGCCGCCCTGATGGACTTCGCGATGCTCGTCCTGCTCCCGGGCGGGCGGGAGCGCTCCCTGGCCGAGTTCGACGCGCTGTTCGCCGCCGCCGGGCTGACGCGGGCGCGGGTCACCCCGCTGCAGGCCCCGTACGCGGTGATCGAGGCGGTCCGCTCGCAGGAATCGGACTGAACGGCACGGCCCCGTCAGGGCCCCGGATCCCCTCCGGGGTCTGCTGATAGCCTCTCCCGCGCTTGACGGAGCGTCACTGCCGGTGGCGCCGGCACGGGAGAAGGAACGACGCGATGATGGGCCACTCGCACGCCGTGAGCGGCGCGCTGCTCTTCGCCGGTACGGCGCCCTATCTGCCGCCCCAGGTGCTGGGGGTGCACCTGGAGCCGCAGGAGATCCTCATGGGGACGGTGCTGTGCGCGGGCGCGGCGCTGCTGCCGGACCTCGACCACCACGACGGGACCATAGCCAACTTCCTCGGCCCGGTCTCCAAGGCGCTGTGCCGGTTCGTGGCGTGGGTCTCCGGCGGGCACCGCCATGCCACGCACTCGCTGCTGTTCGTGGCCCTGATGACGCTCGGCAGCTGGGCGGGCAGTACGTACCTGGGGCGGCCGTTCACCCTGGGCCTGGCGTTCTTCCTGCTGGCGCTGGCCGTCCGGGCGCTGGGTATCTGCCCGCCCGGGCACGGGTTCCACGCCTGGGGGACCGTCGTGGCGATGGCCGGGCTCGGCACGGCGATCATCGCCCGGTTCATCCCGACGGCGCCCGGCTGGCTGCCGTACGCCGTCGGCCTGGGCTGTGTGGCGCACCTGCTGGGGGACTCCCTCACCAAACGGGGCGCGCCGTGGCTGTGGCCGCACAAGAAGCGCTACGAGCTGGTCCTGATCAAGCACAGCGGCAACCGGCTGGAGACGGAGATCCTCACGCCCGTCATGGGGGTCGCCACGGTCGCCCTGCTGTGGTTCGGGGCGCTGTCCCCGCACGCCGGCCGCTGACCCGGCCGTTCCGTCCCGTCCCGTCTCACCAGACGACCGGCAGCCCGACCGGCCCCCTGATGACGACGTCGGTCTGCCAGCGGACCTCCCGCGCGGGGACCGCGAGGCGCATCCGGGGGAATCGGGTGAGGAGGTTGGACAGCAGGAGTTCGGCCTCCATGCGGGCGAGCTGGGGGGCCACGCAGTAGTGCGGGCCGTGGCCGAAGGCGATGTGCGGCGGGCCCTGGCGCTCGAAGTCGATGCGGTCGGGGTCCTCGTACACCTCGCCGTCGCGGTTGGCGGCGACGTAGGAGACGTAGACGAACTCGCCCGCGCGGATCACCTGGTCGCCGACGCGCACGTCCTCGGTGGCCACCCGGGGCTGGCCCACGGCGTGCTTGTGCGGGATCCAGCGCAGGAGTTCCTCGACGGCCCTGGGCACCAGGGACGGCCGGGCGCGCAGCCGGTCGGCGAGGCCGTCGTGGGTGAGCAGGGCGTACATCATGTTGGCGGCGTTGTTGCGTACGGCGTGCCAGCCGTTGAGCTGCAACAGGGTGGCCAGGGCGAGGAGTTCGTCCTCGTCGATGCGTCCGTCGTCGACGGCGGTCACGAGCACGGTCATCACGTCGTCGCGGGGTTCGGCGCGCCGCCGGGCCGCGAGCTGCCCGAAGTAGTCGCGGGCGGCCTGTTTGATCTGTGCGGCGCGGGCGGCCGCCGCCTCGTCGTGGGCGCGGGTGAAGAGGGTCTGTGTCCAGGCGCACCAGCGGGCCCGGTCGGCGGCGGGCACGCCGAGCAGTTCGCCGATCAGTTGCAGGGGGAACGGGGAGACGACGTGCTCGATCAGGTCGGCGGGCGGGCCGGCGGCCTCCAGGTCGGTCATCAGTCCTTCCAGGAGGAGTTGGGCCCGCAGGCGCAGCCGGTCGATGCCGCGCTGGCCGAACGCCTGGGCCACCACTCCGCGCACGCGCGCGTGTTCCGGGGGGTCCGCGTAACTGACGGCCCGCTCCAGGGGGATGGTGTGCTTGGTCATCTTCGGGGCGGCGCTCCCGAGGATGTCGCGGCTGAAGCGCGGGTCGGAGGTGACGAACCGGACGTCGTGGTACCGGGTCACCAGCCAGCAGTCGCCCTGCCCGTGCGGGACGCGGATCCGTGAGACGGGCGCGTGCTGGAGGGATTCCCTCAGGAAGGGGTCGAAGTCGAGCGCCGGTACGTCGGCGCAGTCGTAGATCCGGGAGTCGGCAGTGCCGTCCACGGCGGCCTCCTCGTCACGTGCGGGCGGCCGAGCCGAGGCGTCGGCCTGTCCTCAACGCTACGCAGCGCGGGCACGAATGACAATGGAGCCGTTCAAACCGGTATATCGGGCGGTTTTTTACGGGAACTCCGGCCCCGGCGGGAGTGTTCACTTCCGTCCGGGGCCGGGGCCCGTCCGCCTTGCTGCGCGAGCCCTGCGCGAGTCCTACTGCGCGAGGCTGTCGCGGACCTCGCGGAACGCCTCGACCGTCCGCAGCACGTCCTCGCGGGAGTGCGCGGCGGACAGCTGGACGCGGATGCGGGCCTTGCCCTTGGGGACGACGGGGTAGGAGAAGGCGATGACGTAAATGCCCTTCTCCAGCAGGGCGTCGGCCATCCGCGAGGCCTGCGCCGCGTCACCGATCATGACGGGGGCGATCGGGTGCTCGCCGGGCAGGATGTCGAAGCCCGCGTCGGTCATCTTCGAGCGGAACAGCGCGGTGTTCTCCCGCAGCCGCTCCCGCCGGTCGCCGGACTCGGCCAGCAGCTCCAGCACCCGCAGGGAGGCGCCGACGATCGACGGGGCCAGGGAGTTGGAGAACAGGTACGGGCGGGAGCGCTGGCGCAGCAGCTCGACGATCTCGGCGCGGGCGGCGACGTAGCCGCCGCTGGCGCCGCCGAGCGCCTTGCCGAGGGTGCCCGTGATGATGTCCACGCGGTCGGTGACACCGAAGAGTTCGGGGGTGCCGCGGCCCTCCTCGCCGACGAAGCCGACGGCGTGGGAGTCGTCGACCATGACCAGGGCGCCGTAGCGGTCGGCGAGGTCGCAGATCTCGTCCAGGGGGGCGATGTAGCCGTCCATGGAGAACACGCCGTCGGTGACGATCAGCTTGTGGCGCGCTCCGGAGGCCTCCTTCAGGCAGCGCTCCAGGTCGGCCATGTCGCGGTTGCGGTAGCGGAAGCGGGCGGCCTTCGACAGGCGGATGCCGTCGATGATGCTGGCGTGGTTGAGCTCGTCGGAGATCACCGCGTCCTCGGCCGTCAGCAGCGTCTCGAAGACACCGCCGTTGGCGTCGAAGCACGAGCTGTAGAGGATGGTGTCCTCGGTGCCGAGGAAGGCGGAGATGCGGCTCTCCAGCTCCTTGTGCGGGGTCTGGGTGCCGCAGATGAAGCGGACGGAGGCCATGCCGAAGCCCCAGTCGTCCAGTGCCGTCTTCGCGGCCGCGATCATCTCGGGGTGGTCGGCGAGGCCGAGGTAGTTGTTGGCGCAGAAGTTGAGGACCTTCCCGTCGGCGACGCCGATGGCGGCCGACTGCGGGCTGGTGATCACGCGCTCGGACTTGTACAGCCCGGCGTCACGGATCTCCCGCAGCTCCTCGCGCAGGTGCTGCCGCATGCTGTCGAACACAGGGGACTCCTTCGTCGGGTGACGGAACGTCAGGGGAGAGTGGGCCGGGTCCAGTCGATCACGATCTTGCCGCACTGTCCCGAGCGAGCCGTCGCGAACGCCTCGGCGTGCTGCTCGAAGCCGAAGCGGTGCGTGATCACCGGGGAGATGTCGAGGCCGTTGCGGAGCAGGACGGACATCGCGTACCAGGTCTCGTACATCTCGCGGCCGTAGATCCCGCGCAGGGTGAGCATGCGGGTCACGACGGTGGCCATGTCGACGGCCACGTCCCCGGTGGGCAGGCCGAGGGCGGCGATCCGGCCGCCCGGCGACATGTTCGCGATCATGGACTGGAGGGCGTCGGCGCGACCCGACATCTCCATGCCGATGTCGAAGCCCTCGGTCATGCCCAGCTCCGGCATGACGTCCTCGATGCGGCGGCTGCTGACGTCGAGGGAGACGGTGGCGCCCATCTTGCGGGCGAGTTCGAGGCGGTAGGGGCTGACGTCGGTGATGACGGTGGAGCGGGCTCCCGCGTGCTTGGCGACGGCGGCGGCCATCATGCCGATCGGGCCCGCGCCGGTGATCAGCACGTCCTCGTTGAGCACGGGGAAGGAGAGCGCCGTGTGCACGGCGTTGCCGAAGGGGTCGAAGATCGCGGCGACGTCGAGGTCGATCTCGTGCCGGTGGACCCAGACATTGGACGCGGGCAGGACCACGTACTCGGCGAAGGCGCCGTCGGTGTGCACGCCGAGGCCGATGGTACGGATGCACAGGTGGCGGCGGCCGGCCATGCAGTTGCGGCAGGTGCCGCACACCAGGTGGCCCTCGCCGCTGACGATGTCCCCGGCGCTGATGCCGGTCACCCCGGCCCCTATGGCGACGACCTCGCCGGCGAACTCGTGGCCCACGACCAGCGGGGCCTCGACGACCCGGGCCGCCCAGTCGTCCCAGCTCTCGATGTGCAGGTCGGTGCCGCAGATACCGGTGCGCAGCACCTTGATCAGCACCTGGCCGGGGCCGGCTTCCGGCGTCGCCACCTCGGTCAGTTCGAGCCCCTGGCCGGCTCGCGTCTTCATCAATGCCCTCATGAAGAGCCACTGTGCGACGTGGCCCACAGTTCAGTCCATCAGGATTTTCCCAGCCATGCTGTGAAGGTCCGCTTCACAGCATGGAAGAATGGGACATGTGATCGATCCACGCCGTCTCAAGGTGCTGCGCGCCCTCGCCGACCACGGCACCGTGACCGCCGCCGCGCGCGTGCTGTATCTCTCGCCGTCGGCCGTCTCCCAGCAGCTCGCGGCGCTGGAGACGGAGACCGGGCACACGCTGCTGCAGCGCCGCGGCCGCAGCGTGACGCTCACCGCGGCGGGCGCGCTCCTCGCCCGGCACGCCGCCGAGATCGCCGAGCAGCTGGAGCGCGCCGAGGCGGACCTGGCCCGCTGCTCGACGGGCCTGGTGGGCGAGGTGACCATCGCCGCGTTCGCCACGTCGATCACCGAGGTCGTCGCGCCCGCCGTGGCCGCGCTGCGCCGGCGCGCCCCGGAGGTGCGGGTGCGGGTCAAGGACGCCGAGGGGCACGCGAGCGCCCGCCTGCTCCTGGACGGCGAGGCCGACATCGCCGTCGCCGTCGAGCACCGCGGCTCCTTCTCCCCCGGCAACGGACAGCTGCGGCACGCCCCCCTGTACACGGAGCCCTTCGACGCCGTGCTCCCGCCGGAGCATCCGCTGGCCGACGCGGCCGAGGTGCGGCTGACCGACCTCAGCGAGGACCCGTGGATCACGCCGTGGCCCGGCAACCCCGTGCACGAGACCGTGCTGCACGCCTGCGAGCAGGCGCGCTTCCAGCCGCGCGTGGAGTGTCTGTCGGACGACTTCTCCGCCGTGTGCGCCCTGGTCGCCGCCGGCGCGGGCGTCGCGCTCGTCCCGCGCTCGGCCCTGCACGGCATCCGCCCGGCGCTCACGCCGACCATCCGGCCGCTGACCGGACCGGGACCCACCCGCCGCGTCGCGACGGTGCTGCGGCGCGGCAGCGAGGGGCACCCGCTGCTGCGGCTCGTCCTCGGGGAACTGCGCGAGCACGCCGCCGTTCTCGACAGCTGATCCTCTCCGTCGACTCCGGCAACTCCGGTCCGGGAAAAGGCGCTCACCCTCCACCACACCATTCCGGTCAAGCGGGAGGGCAGGGCCGAAGCACGCGTCAGCAAGCGGGCGTTCGCGTTCTTTGAGCGTCTTGTGACAATTGCCGCCGCCGGGCCGGATTCCCGTTTCGTACGGCTTACACCCGTATTACGCTCACGCCTGCCACTTCATGAGGGCATCGAATTCATCGAGCGAACTGCGGGGAGAGCGGCATGATACGCAACGCGGCCCGGAAGACCACAGTGTTGGCCGTCGGTGTGGCCCTGGGAATCGGATGCGTGACCCCGGCGGTCGCGGATCCCGCCCCGGACGACGGTGTGCTGGAGCATGCCGGGGCCCGGACGGCGGCGGACCGCCAGCGCGTCCAGGACTACTGGACGGCGGAGAAGATGAAGATGGTCACCCGGGCCGGAGATGCCCCCGACCCGGTCGGCAAGGACGCCGACGACCTGCCCGGCCAGGACCGGACCCGGCCGAGCAGCGGTGCCGTCTGGGGCGGCGGCGGGCTCGTCCGCAAGACCGTCGGCCGGCTGTTCATGACCTCGTACTTCAAGGACGAGTCCGGCAAGCTCCAGGCGGACGACCGCAGTTGCACCGGGACCGTGGTGGAGGGCACCGCCGGCAGCACCGTGGTCACCGCCGCCCACTGCGTGCTGTCCGGCGACCGGGGCGACCAGGCGGTCTGGGACACCAACGTCTACTTCGTGCCCGGCTACCGCGACGGGGCGAAGCCGCTCGGCGGCTTCACCGTCAACACCACCTTCATTCCCGCCGATTACAAGGAAAAGCTCTCCCCCGGCTCGGACGTCGCGATGCTGGCCATGAACCCGGCCGCCGACGGCCGGAAGATCTCGGAGATCACCGGCACCCAGAAGATCCGCTTCGGCGCGCAGCGCGGCCAGGGCCAGTTCACCTACGACTTCGGCTATTCCGCCGAGGGTTACGGTAAGGAGGAGCCCTGGCGGACCGGGCAGCTGCTGGGATACTGCGCCGGACCGGCGGCCAAGGACGACACCCACCCGGAGTGGAATCACTGGGGTGTCCGCTGCGACATGTACAGGGGATCCAGTGGCGGCCCGCACTTCGTCGATTTCGACGCGAAGAGCGGCAGCGGGACCGTGGTGGGCGTCAACTCCAATATGAACCGGAAGGACGGCAAGACGTTCGAGTTCGCGGCGCCGCTCGGCGAGGCCGCGCGCAAGCTGTATCTGCGGGCGCAGGAGCCCGCGCGGTAACGGTCCTCCGTACCCTCACCGTCCTCAGTCGAACCGGATGTGCCGGGCCTTCGTCCAGGCCCGGCGCAGCCGTCCGCGCAGCGCGCCGTCCGTGTCCGGGGCCAGGGTGAGCCCGGCCGCGGCGGCGAGCCGGTCGGCGACCTGGGGGACGGTGAGGCGGTCGGTCCACACGTGCTCGCCGAACCCGGGCTCCTGCAACCGTTCCAGACACAGATCGAGCCGTGCGACGGCGAAACTCCCGCCCCTCGGCGGCGCGTTCGTACCGACGGCACGCAGCACGGTGTGCGCGAGGCCGCGTTCACGGAGCCGTTCCAGTACGGTGTCGCGCTCGGCGAGCAGACTGAAGTGCCGTACGTCGTGGCGCTCCCGCAGTCGGCCGACGGTCTCGTCGAAGTACGCCGGTTCGACCACCGTCATGGGCACGATCACGGTTCCGGCGTGCCGGGTGTGGACGAGGTCCAGCACCTCGTACACGCCCTGCCGCCAGGCCCGCAGGTCCTGGAAGTCCCCGCGCAGCGGCCCCGGCATCATGCGGCGCAGGCCGAAGCCGAGGTGTTCGGGGTCGCAGACGACGCTGCCGGGCAGCCGGCGCCGGATCTCGTACGCGGTCTGTGTCTTGCCTCCGCCGAAGGGGCCGTTGAGCCACAGGATCATGCGCCGACCCTACGACGGGCGTCGGGGGTTCAGCCCAGCGAACCCGTCCCTTTCGCCGCCCGCCACTCCGGGGCGAGCACCGACCAGACCTCCATGTCGTGCCGCTCGCCCCGGTGCACGTAACTCTCGCGCAGCACACCGTCCTTGGTCATGCCCAGCCGGCGGGCGACGGCGAGGCTGGGGCCGTTGGCGGAGGAGGCGATCCACTCGACGCGGTGGATGCCGCGTTCCTCGACGGCCCAGTCGATGATCACCCGCATGGCCCGGGTGACCAGGCCCCTGCCCGCGGCCGAGGGCTCCAGCCAGCAGCCCGCCTCCGCGGTGCCGTGGGCCCGGTCCATGGTACGGAACAGGACGCCGCCGACGAGCTTCCCGCCGCTGCGGATGCCGAGGATGCGCCCGGTGTCCGTCGCGGCCTTCTGCGCGTACTCGTGGAGGTAGGCGCGGCTGGTGGCCAGGTTCGTGATGACGTCGGGGAGCCTGATGTACTGGCCGATGAACTCCCGCCCCCGGTCGATGTTGGCCAGGAACTCGTCCGCCTGCCACGGTTCGAGCGGGCACAGCTCCGCGCCGTCGTCGCCCAGGGGTATCGCGAACATCTCACCTTCCACGGTCGGAACACGGTCAGCACGGTCAGCACTGCCGGGACCCGGCCGGAACACGGCCGGGACCGGATCGCACGGTCCCGGGATCGTCTCACGGCGGCAGCGGGCCCGGCTGTGGCGTGCACCGCACTCCGGCGGCCGCCGCCGGTCAGGGGCGGGCGAGGCGTACGGGTACCCGGCGCGGCCCCCGCACCAGGAGCCCCGGGCGGTAGGGCAGTTCGCGCGGGTCGGCGGCGAGCGTGAGCGACGGCAGGGCGGTGAACAGGCGGGGCAGGGCCACCGCCGCCTCCAGCCGGGCCAGGCGGGCCCCGAGGCAGAAGTGGGGGCCGTGGCCGAAGCCGAGGTGCGCCGCGGCCCGTACCCCGTCGCCCGGCAGGTAGCGGTCGGGCCGGAAGGCGTCCGGTTCGGGGAAGTGCTCCGGGTCGCGTCCGGCGGCGGCGAGGACGACGAGGACCGGTTCCCCGGCCGGTATCACCACTCCCCCGCCGAGGTCGACGGCCTCGGTCGTGCGCCGCCAGGTCGTGCCCTCCAGCGGGCTGGCGTGCCGCAGCGTCTCCTCGGTCACGGCGGCCCATCGCGCCGGGCCGCCGGCGCACGCGGCCGCGCGTTCCCCGGGGTGCGTGAGCAGCAGCAGGGACGCGGAGGCGAGCAGGTTCATGGTGGTCTCGTAGCCCGCGAACAGCAGCAGGAACGCCATCGCGAGCAACTCCCCGTCGTCCAGGCCGCCGTCGCGCTCGCCGGCCACGAGCGTGCTGAACAGGTCGTCGCCGGGGGCGCGCCGCTTGTCGGCGATGAGCTCGCGGAAGTAGGTGTACAGGGACGTCCACGCCTCGTCGACGGCGCCGGGCGCGAGGGCGTCGGCCGGCGAGCCGACGCGGTAGGTCCACTCGCGCAGCGCGTCCCGGTCGGCCTCCGGTACGCCCAGCACCTCGCCGATGACCAGCACGGGCAGCGGGAACGCGAAGGCGTCCACGAGATCGGCGGTGCCTTCGCGGTCGAGCCGGGTCCGCAGCCGTGCCAGCAGCGTGTCCGTCAGCCGCTCGACGCGCGGCCGTAGCGCGTCGACGCGGCGCGGGGTGAAGGCGGCCGTGGTCAGGCGGCGCAGCCGGAGGTGGCCGGGGGCGTCGGAGTTGAGCATGTGCCGGGCCAGGCAGCTGCGCGCGCGTTCGGCCGGTGAGTCGGCTCTGGGCCGGCCCGCCCGGCGCGGGGGCACGTTGGAGAACCGGGGATCGCCCAGGACGGCGCGGGCCGGCCCGTACCCGGTGACGAGCCACGCGTGGGTGCCGTTGGCCAACGGCACGCGTGCCGCCGGTCCTTGGGCGCGCAGCCGCGCGTAGTACGGGTAGGGGTCACGGGCGAAGTCCGCGTGCGCGGGGTCGAGGGGAGCGGGCACGCGCCCATCCTCACCCGCCGCGCCCCGCCCGCGGGCAGCGGTCCCCGGCCAGCGCCGACGCCGTGATGTTGTGCGGAACCAACAAACCGGCGGCCCCGGTTCACCCGCAGCGCACGGTCAGTCCTGCGCGGGCGCGAGGGTGCGCGGTGGCGAGGTAGTACTCCTCGACGGCCCGCCAGCAGGCGATCCACGCGTCGCGTTCCGGGCCGCGTCCGCGCGCGTACAGGCGGCGCAGGCACGTGTCGTCCGGGGTGTCCACGCACACGGTCAGGTCGTAGAAGGCGGCCAGTTCCGGGCGGGCGGTGAGGACTCCTTCGACGATGACCGTGCCGGTGGGCGCGAGGGCGCCGGTCTCGTCGTACACGACCGCGTTCGCCGTACGGTCGTAGCGCCCGTGGCGTGCGGGGCGGCCGTCGGCGAGCGGTCGCAGGACCTCGTCGCGCAGGCGCCGCCAGTCCAGGAGGCGGTGGTAGCCCTCGTGGGGCCCGAGGGAGAGCCGGGCGTGCGGCGTCATGGGCCGCAGGAAGTCGTCGCCGTGCACGATCGCGGCTCTCCCGGGGCCGCCGAGGCGCGCGGCGAGCGCGGCCGCGAAGGTCGTCTTCCCCGCTCCGGCCCGGCCGTCGACGGCCACGAGGGCGAAGCCGTCGCGGGCGCGGCGGGCGACGGCGGCGGCGACCTGTTGGGGGTCGGTGTGGTGGGTGGTCACGCGGGGCTTGTACCCGTCCGCGAGGAGAAGCCGTCATCCTGCCTTTCTTGCTGCGTGACTCGCCGCCGCGGGCGGCTGGTTGTCCGGCGGCCTGGCCCCGTCGGTCCTCTTCGCGATCGGCCCCGCCCGCGCGGTGACAGCTGTTACCGTCCACGCCATGGCCAAGAAGACGCGCCTGGGCGCTCGGGTCGACAGCGAGGTCCTGGATCTGGCGAGGGCCCGCGCCGAAGACCTCGGGCTGAGCATCGGCGACTACATCTCCCGGCTGGTCCGTGAGGACGCCGGTCAGCTCCGGGCCCGGGGTCTGGAGGCGGCCCGACGCTTCCTCGACGAGTACCGGACCGCCCTCGACGAGGCCGAGGAGGCCGGCCTGGCCGCGGCCAGGGAGTCCGTCGCCTGATGGAACTGCACATCGACGTTCCCTGGATCCTGCGGGTCGCCGAGCTCGCCGGAGCAGGCGACCCGGCGTCTGACGACTACGGCGTACCGGTGGCCGCCGTCGCCCGCCACCGCGCCCAACTCCTGCAGCGGCCTGTCTACGACGGCCCTTACGCCCGCGCCGCGGCACTGGTGCACGTCCTGGGCCGCTGCCGCTGGCTGGAACACTCCAATATCTCTGTCGCCATCGCCACGGGCGTGATGTACCTGGAAGCGTCCGGCATCCCCGTCAAACCCGCCTACGACGACGTCTTCGCCCTGCGCGGTCTCCTCCTCGACCCCGACTGCACCGCTGCGGGGATCGCCGCGTCGCTTCGGTCCTGGCCCTCGGTCTGACAGTCCGGCGGCCGGTGAACCGGCCTCCGCATCAGGGGACTCGGCCCTGCGGGCCGACCGCTTCGCCCAGGAACTCCTCAGCCACCGCGCAGTGCACCGCGACCCCCGCCGCCATCGCCTCCTCGTCGTGGACCACGCGGTCGGAGTGGTTGTCCGGGGCCGCTCCGGGGGTGCGGTCCGGCGGGCAGGCGCCCAGGAACACGATGGCTCCGGGGACGCGCTGGAGCACGTACGCGAAGTCCTCGCCGCCCATGGTGGGGTGGGGCAGGTCGTGGACGGCGGGGGCGCCCAGGACTCCGGAGGCGGCGCGGCGGACGAGCGCGGTGAAGGCCGGGTCGTTGCGGGCCACGGGGTATCCCTCGGGGAGGTCGACCTCGGCGCTCGCGCCGTGGGCGGCGGCGATCCCGTGGGCGACGCGTGCGATGCCCTCGCGGACGGTGCGGCGGCTCGCCTCGGAGACCGTGCGGTAGGTGCCGGTCAGCTCGGCCGTCTCCGGAATGACGTTGAACGCGCGCCCGGCCGTCACGGTCGTGATGGTCAGGACGGCGGGCTCGTAGATGTTGACCGTGCGGGTGACCATGGTCTGCAGTGCCTGCACGATCTCGCAGGCGACGGGGACCGGGTCGAGCACCCGGTGCGGGGCGGCGGCGTGGCCGGTCCTGCCGTGCACGGTGATGCGCAGTATGTCGGCGGCGGCGTACTGCGTGCCCGGCCGGAAGTGCAAGGTGCCGGTCTCGTTGCGGGCGTTGATGTGCAGGGCGAAGGCGCCGTCGACGGGCGTGCCGTCCGGGGTGGTCAGTACGCCCTCTTCGATCATCTTCTCGGCGCCGCCTTCGAGTTCCTCCGCCGGCTGGAACATGAACACCACGCGCCCGGCCAGCCGTTCCCGCCGGGAGGCGAGGAGCCGGGCGGCACCGACGAGCATGGCGGTGTGGGTGTCGTGGCCGCACGCGTGCATGGCGCCGGGCACCGTGGAGGCGAAGTCGAGTCCGGTGTCCTCCTGTTGGGGCAGGGCGTCCATGTCGCCGCGCAGCAGCACGGTACGGCCCGGGCGGGCCCCGTCGAGGACGGCCACGACGGAGCTCAGCGCTCTGCCGGTGGTCACGGTCAGGCCCAGTCCGTCGAGCGCGTCGAGCACCTTCCGCTGGGTGCGGGGCAGGTGGGTGCCCAGCTCCGGTTCGCGGTGGATGCTGCGCCGCAGGGTCACGACGTCCGGCAGCAGTTTCCGGGCTTCTTCCAGCAGTTCCGGGACCGGACGGCCGGTGGTGGTCGGCACAGGATGCCCCTTTCTGTCGTTTTCCCGTCGTTGTATGCCGCGATGATCCCGTGCGCGGGGTGATGCCGCCCCGGAAAGGCGGAAGTTGACGGGGGTCGATTCCGGTCGTTCGCCGGACGGGCGCGGTGTGCGCTACAGTCTCGACGAAACGAGACGCAACGTCTCGCCTCGCGAGTCGGGGTTCGGGCATCACCCGACAAACGCGACAAATAAGAACAAGGAGCGCCATGGAACGCTTCATCGACGCGGCTCCCGGCATCCGCCTGTGGGCCGAGGAGCGCGGCCCCGCCGACGCCCCCGCCCTGCTGCTCGTCATGGGCGCGCAGGCGTCCGGCCTGGGCTGGCCCGACGGGCTGGTCGACCGGCTCGCCGCCCGGTACCGGGTGATCCGCTACGACCACCGCGACACCGGCCGTTCCACCCGGGCCTACGCGCAACACCCGTACCGCATCGGCGATCTGGCCGACGACGCGGTCGCCGTCCTCGACGGCTTCGGCGTCGACCGCGCGCACGTCGTCGGCCTGTCCCTGGGCGGCATGCTCACCCAGCTCCTGATCGCCGACCACCCCGGCCGGCTGCTGAGCGCGACCCTGATGGGTACGTGCGCGCTCAGCACCACCCCGTACGTCCACCCCGACGGCACCCGGACCGCGACCGAGGACCTCCCCGGCCCCGCCCCGGAGGTGCTGGCGGTATGGAGCCACCAGGCGCGGGAGCGGGACCTGGAGGCCGAGCTGGACTGGCGGGTCGAGCACTGGCGGGTGCTGAGCGGGGGCCTGATCCCCTTCGACGCCGCCTGCTTCCGCGCGCTGGAACGCCGGATCATCGAGCACACCGGAACCCACGCGCCCAACACCGCGCACGCCCAGGCCGATCCCTCCGGCCTGCTGCGCACCGAGCAGCTCGCACGGACCGAGGTCCCCACGCTCGTCGTCCGCGCCCCCGCCGAGCCCGTCTTCCCGCCGCCGCACGCCGAGCACCTCGCCCAGACCGTGCGGGGCGCCCGTCTCGTCGAGATCCCGGGAATGGGGCACGCACTGCCCCGCGAGGTGCACGAGCCGCTCGCCACGGCGATCCTGCGCCACACCGGGGGCTGTTGAACGGGAGGCGGGAGTGGCGGCGCTGTCGACCCAAGGGTGAAATCGCCGGGACTCACGGCGCCCGGCGCCGCGCGGGGCCGCGGTTGTGCAAGTGTCAGTGGCACGTTCCGCCCTCCGCCGACGGGATCCTCCCGAACCGCCCCCACTCCGAGGAGACTTCATGCGCCCACCCCGGTCCGGACGCGTGCCGTGGGCGGCCCGCGCCGCCGTCACCGCCGTCACCGCCGCGATGGCTCTCGGCACGGGCACGGCGACCGCCGACGTCCCCCTCGGCCGGCCGATCACCGGCAGGATGACGTACTACAACGACCGGGGTTTCGGCGCCTGCGGCACCTACATCGACCCGTCCACGCAGGACCTGGTGGCCGTTTCCGCCGCCTGGTGGACCTCCCCCAACCCGAACAACGACCCCCTGTGCGACGGCGTGTTCGTGGAAGTGAGCCACCAGGGCAGAACCATCACCGTGCCGGTGCGCGACAAGTGCCCCTCGTGCGCCGCGACGCACATCGACCTGAGCGAGGCGGCCTTCCAGCAGCTGGCCCCGAAGGACTCCGGGGTCGTCGACGGCATCACCTGGAAGTTCGTCCGCTGAGGGGCCCGGCAACGCCGGCGTGGGCCACCGGGTCCACGGTCGTAGGACCCGGACCCCCGGAACCTGGTCCCCCGGTCCGGTCCGAACCCCCGCCTCCGCTCCTAGCGTTCCCGCCATGGAAACCACCCACACGAGCGGAACGCTCGACGAGGCCTGGGAACGGCTGCACACCAGCGGCCCCGAACGGGCCGGCCGGCTCACCAACCACGCGCCGATGGTCGTCGAGGCACTCGCCGCCCACGGCCACTCCCGGGCCGTGCACCGCTGGCTCGACCGCTACGCGCACAAACTCGAAGACTTCCCCGGCCCGGTCGCCCCCGTCACCCGCGACAACTGGCCCGAGGCACTGGGCGACCCGACGCGCCTCGCCGACTGGATCGCCCACTTCACCCGGGAGGTCACGGAGCGCCCCTGGCGGGACGTCCTCGCCGAGTGGTGGCCGCGCCTGCTGCCCGGCGTCTCCGGCGGCTCCACCCATCCCGCGATCCGGGTCGGCCACGCCGTCCGTACGCTCCTGGACAGCGGCGGGACCGGGCCGCGCGTCACCGAACTCGCCCACGGCCTCGGCTACTGGGCCGCCCGGCACACCCCGCTCCCCGGCATCACCCCGCTGCCGGCCGGCCCCGACGCCGACGAGGCCCTCAGCGCCGTACCGCCGGTCCCCGCCGGGACGCAGGGCGGCTTCCCCGCCCGTATCGCCCTCGTCGACCGGCTGCCCTCCTGGGCGGCGGAGGTCCGCGAACCGCAGGAAGCACGGCACCGGCTCACCGAGCTCGTACGGGCCGCGACCCACCGGTACGCCACCCACGGCAACGGCAGCCCGATCATGCTCGTCCACGCGGCGACGGCACCCAACGCCGTGCTGCGCACCCTCCCCGCCCTCCCCCGCGCCCTGTGGGTGCCGAGCCTGCGCGCCGCGTGGACGGCGGCCGCGGCCGTGACCGCGATGTACGCGCCGTCCGAACCGCTCCCGTACGTCCCGCCCGGCCGCGTCACCCCCGAGGAGGTCATGGAGCGCGCACTGGCACACGGCGACGAACACGTCGTCAAACTCACGGACACCGCCCTGGGCTTCGCCGACGAGAGGGCCCTCGCCGCCGCGCTCCGCGCGATCGAGCTCAACGCGCCGCTGGAGTAGCGGCGTTCCCCGCTCCCCACGAGAGGCCGGAAGTGAACGGCATGATTCCGGCGGCTTCGAGCGGCATCGGTGAAACACTGATCGCGAAAAGCCGCCCCAACCGGCCCACAGACAAGGGGAATTCCATGGACAGATCACTCGACCGCCGCACGCTGCTGGCCACGGGCGGCGCGATGGCCGCCGGCCTGTCCGGAGCCCTCGGCCCCGGACAGGCGGTGGCGGCGACCGGTGAAACCGCCGCCGGAGCGGTGGAGTTCGGCCCCGTGACCGTCCGGCCGGACGATCCGCGCTACGACAGCCTCCTGCGCGGCAACAACTTCCGCTTCGTGGGCCACCCCGACGAGATCCGTGTGGTCTCCTCCACCGAACAGGTGGTACGGGCCGTGGCGGACGCGGTGCGCTCCGGGCGGCGGATCGCGGCGCGCAGCGGAGGGCACTGCTACGAGAACTTCACGGCCGACCCTGCGGTGAAGATGCTGCTGGACCTGTCCCCCATGGACGCCGTCGGCTGGGACCCCCGGCGCCGCGCGTTCGCGGTGCAGCCCGGCGCCACGCTCGGGCACGTGTACCGGACGCTGTTCAAGGGCTGGGGCGTGACGATTCCGGCGGGCGGCTGTCCCGAGGTGGGCGCGGGCGGGCACTTCGCGGGCGGCGGGTACGGGCCGCTGTCGCGCCGGTACGGATCGGTGGTGGACCATCTGTACGGCGTGGAGGTGGTGGTCGTCGACGAGGACGGCACCGCCCGCGCGGTCGTCGCCACGCGCGAGGAGGACGACCCCCACCGGGATCTGTGGTGGGCGCACACCGGCGGTGGTGGCGGCAACTTCGGTGTGGTGACACGGTATTGGCTGCGCTCGCCCGGGGTGACGGGTGACGATCCGTCCCGGCTCCTGCCGCCCTCGCCGCGCCAGATGCTGCTGGGCGGGGCGGTCTGGCCGTGGCAGGATCTGACCCCGCAGACGTTCACCCGGCTCGTACGCAACTTCGGGACGTGGCACGAGCACAACAGCGCACCCGGTTCGCCCAACGCGCCCCTGTACGGGCTCCTGTTCCTGCCCCACCGGAGCGCGGGCCAGGTGACGATGGTCGTGCAGATCGACGCGGGCGTCCCGAACGCCGACGGCATGCTGACCGACTTCGTGGCGGCGGTCACGGCGGGTACCGGCACCAAGCCGGCCGTCGTGCGCACGACCCTGCCGTGGGTGCACGAGCTGACCTGGCCCGGCAACGGTGAGCCCGGCAACGTCTACACCCGCCGGTACAAGATGAAGGCGGCCTATCTGCGCCGGTCCTTCACCGAGCGGCACATCGGCGCGATCCACCGGCACTTGACGAACGACACGGGAAACCCGGACAGCGGCGTGCTGCTCGTCGGCTACGGCGGCCAGGTCCGCGCCGTACCGCCGGGCGCCACGGCCACGGCGCAGCGTGACTCGGTGCTGAAGGCCGTCTACCACACGGTCTGGGAGAACGCCTCCGAGGACGCCACCCGCCTGGCCTGGATCCGGGACCTGTACCGCGACGTCTACGCGGCCACCGGCGGCGTCCCCGTCCCGGACGAGGTCAGTGACGGCTCGTACATCAACTACCCGGACACCGACCTGGCCGACCCGGCCTGGAACACCTCGGGTGTGCCGTGGCACACGCTCTACTACAAGGACAACTACCCGCGTCTGCAGCAGGTGAAGGCACGGTGGGACCCGCGTGATGTCTTCCGCCACGCGCTGGCGGTCGAACAGCCCTCCCGGCGTTAGCCGCCCGGTGGCCGGCCGCAGAACGCCGGTTCCAGCGCGCTCTTGAGTCCTTCCGTGATGGCGTCGTTGTTGGAGGCGTTCGCGAAGGTGACGACCGTGCGGGTGCCGTCCGGGGTCGCGAAGGTCTGGTTCTGGTAGCCCTGGACGACGCCGCTGTGCCCGAGGACGGGGCCGCAGGAGAGGGCGAGTTCGCGCAGCCCCAGCCCGTAGCGCACCTTCGGGTGGGCAGTGGGCAGTACGGCGGTCATCTGCCGCAGCGAGCCGTCCGTGAGGAGAGTTCCTGTGAGCAGGGCGGTGAGGAAGCGGTCGAGGTCGGCGGCGGTGGAGATGACGGCGCCGGCGCTCCAGATCCAGGAAGCGGTCTGCTCGGTGGCGTCCAGCAGGGGCCTGCCGTGCCCGTCGGGGGTGAGGTAGCCGGTGATGTGCGGGCCGTCGATGCTCTCCTCGGGGACGACGAAGGAGGTCTGCCGCAGCCGCAGCGGTGCGAGGATCTCCTCGCGCAGGACCTCCGCGTACGGGCGTCCGGTGAGGTGCTCGACGGCGAGCCCCATGAGCACGAAACCGGTGTTGGAGTAGGCGTAGTCGGTGCCCGGCGGGAACTGCGGGCCGTGCGCGACGGACAGGGCCACCAGGTCGCGCGGGTCGTGGACCGCGTGGCGGACGCGTGCGTCGAAGACCTCGGTGGTCTCCTCCCCGGGGCCGCCGAGGAGGTCGTCGGCGTGGTCGTACAGTCCGGCGCGGTGCTGCATCGCCTGACGCGCGGTCAACTGCCGCTCTTCGGGGAGCAGTCCGCGTGGCAGGTAGTCGCGCAGGGGCCGGTCCAGGTCGATGCGTCCCTGTTCGGCGAGGCGCAGCACGAGGACCGTGGTGAACATCTTGGTGACGCTGCCCGCCCGGAACCGCCACGCGGGATTCATGGGCGTGCCGTCCAGGTCGGCGCGGCCGACCGCCGAGGACTCCTGCCGTTCCCGCGCGCCGTGGTCGCGGATCACCGCGAACGCGCCGGGCGCGCCCGCGTCGACGACGTGCCGCAGGGCCGCCCGGACGCCGGGCAGGTCCGGCGCGGGCGGTGCCGGGCGCGCCGCGGCCGCCGTCGGGGCCGTGGCCGTCAGCGCCGCCACGGCGGCGAGCGTGGCGAGTGCGGCGATCGGGCGTGCCCACGCGGGTCTCGGCATGAGGAGTCCCCTGACCTTTCGACACGGGGTGCCCTGGGGTGCGGCAGGGTCCGCGATCGTATCCGGACGGGGGCCGGTACGGTCAGCAGGAATCGCGACAACACCCCGCTCAGAGGGGGCACCGGCGTCGCAGGCCCCAGGAGTCCCCCCATGCCCGAAGGCGACACCGTCTGGCGCACCGCGCGGCAGCTCGACCGCGCCCTGTCCGGACAGCCCCTGACCCGCTGCGAACTGCGCGTCCCCGCCCTGGCGACGGCGGACCTCACCGGCCGCCGGGTGCTCGCGACCGTGTCGCGGGGCAAGCACCTGCTCACCCGGGTCGAGGGCGGGCTCACCCTCCACTCACACCTCGGGATGGACGGCTCCTGGCGGATCCACGCCCCCGGTGAGCGGTGGCGGGGCGGGCCGGGGCACTGGATCCGCGCCGTCCTCGCCAACTCCGCCCGCACAGCGGTCGGTTACCGGCTGCCGGTCCTGGAGCTGGTGCGTACGGACGGCGAGGCCGCCGTCGTCGGCCATCTGGGCCCCGACCCGCTCGGCCCCGACTGGGACCCGGAGGAGGCCCGGCGGCGGCTGCTCGCGGATCCGGGGCGGGCCGTCGGCGACGCGCTCCTGGACCAGCGCAGTCTCGCGGGCCTCGGCAACGTGTACAAGTCGGAACTCTGCTTCATGCTGCGCGTCTCCCCCTGGCTGCCGGTCGGCCGGCTGCCCGCGCCGGACCGGCTGACGGCCCTCGCCAGGAAGCTCCTGGAGCTCAACAAGGACCGTACGGCCCGGATCACCACCGCCGACCCCCGCCCCGAGCACCGGCTGTGGGTCTACGGGCGCGCGGGCCGGGCCTGCCGGCGCTGCGGCACACAAGTCCGGGTCGCGGGCCAGGGACCGGCGGGGCAGGAGCGGCCGACCTACTGGTGCCCCCGCTGCCAGCCGCCTCCTACGGACCCTGCCCGCTGAGCCCCGAGCCCTGAGCCCTGACGGATTCCGAGGTCAAGGCGGCGGCCGCATTCGTCCGTAAAGGTGATCATTGGGCGGTCGTACCCCACGGCACACCCCGATGCAGCAGTCTCGTGGCCACCGTACTGATGCAGGAACGGCGTGCGGTCACGGCCGGTACCGAGTGTGACGTGGGAGGACAGGCATGGCCTCGATGAGTCGGCGCAGACTGCTGGGCGACGCGGCGACCGCGGCCCTCGGCGGGCTGTCGTTGTCCGTGCTGCCGCCGAGCGTGCGGCGGGCGGTCGCGGCGGGGCCCGTACGGGGCGGTTCGATCAGGGACGTCGAGCACGTGGTCCTGCTGATGCAGGAGAACCGCTCGTTCGACCACTACTTCGGCACGCTGGAGGGCGTGCGCGGCTTCGACGACCCCGAGGCGCTGCGGCTGCCGGACGGCCGCAGTGTCTTCCACCAGCCGGACCCGCAGAACCCCGAGGGGTTCCTGCTGCCGTTCCGTCTCGACACCCGGCGCACCAGCGCCCAGGCCATCCCCTCCACCAGCCACGCCTGGGAGGTGCAGCACGCCGCCTGGAACGGCGGCCGCATGGACCGCTGGCTGCCCGCGCACCGCGCCGCCGACGGCGCCGACGCCCCGTACGTGATGGGCTACCACACGCGCGAGGACATCCCCTTCCAGTTCGCGCTCGCCGAGAACTTCACCGTCTGCGACAACTACTTCTGCTCGGTCCTCGGACCGACCTGGCCCAACCGGCTGTACTGGATGTCGGGCACGATCGACCCGTCGGGCACCCGTGGCGGCCCCGTCATCTCCAACGACTACCCGCCGACGTTCTACCGGTGGACCACCTACGCCGAGCGTCTGGAGGCGGCGGGCATCAGCTGGCAGGTGTACCAGGGCGAGGACAACGGCTCGTACAACGTCCTCAACGGCTTCAAGCAGTTCCGCGAGGCGCGGCCCGGGGAGCCGCTGCACGACAGGGGCATGCGACGGCTCCCGGAAGGGGCCTTCGAGGACGACGCCCGGGCCGGCCGACTGCCCGCCGTGTCCTGGATCATCCCCTCGACCGCCGAGTCCGAGCACCCCGACGCCCTGCCGGCGGCGGGCGCGGACTTCGTCGCCCGCAAGCTGGAGGCGATCGCCGACAACCCCGAGGTGTGGCGCAGGACCGTCGTCATCATCAACTACGACGAGAACGACGGCCTCTTCGACCACGTGCCCCCGCCGAGCCCCCGGCCGGGCATGCCGGACGAGTTCGTGCACGGCCTGCCGATCGGCGGTGGCTTCCGGGTGCCGTGCCTGATCGTCTCGCCGTGGACCGTGGGCGGCTGGGTGGCCACCGAGCCCTTCGACCACACCTCGTGCCTGCGTTTCCTGGAGCGCTGGACGGGCGTGTACGAGCCGAACATCAGCGCCTGGCGGCGGGCCGCCTTCGGTGACCTCACCTCCGCCTTCGACTTCCCGCGCCCGGCCGTCGCCCCGCCGCGGCTGCCGCAGGACACCGCGCGGCGCCGCAAGGAGGCCGAGGCGGAGGTCGCCACCCTCCCCAGGCCGTCCTTCCCGACCACCGGCCAGACCCCGCCCCACCAGGAACACGGCTCGCGCGGGCGCCGCTGACCCGGCGGCGCCCGGGGTCTGCACCGCTCCCCGGCCTTGGCCGCACCAGGCGCGTTTGCGGGCTTCGACGCGGGGATCCAGCCTGGAGCCGTGGCCGCTTGCACAGGCGTCGGCGAGGGAGGCCGGCCGTGAGGATCGACGTCCACGCGCACGTGTGGACCGACGAGTATCTCGATCTCCTCGACGGGTACGGGAAGACCGACACCGCGCTGCAGCGCGGCACGGGCGCGGGGGCGGGCGAGCGGGAGATGGAGGCCCGGTTCGAGCTGATGGACTCGGCGGGGGTGACGCACCAGGTGCTCTCGGCGCCGCCCCAGTCGCCGCACTTCGCCGACCGCGCGCAGGCCGCGCACGCGGCGCGGCTGGTCAACGACCTGTACGCGGATGTCGTGGCCCGCTGGCCGGACCGGTTCCTGGCGTTCGCGTCGCTGCCGTTCCCGCACACCGGGCTCGTCCTCCAGGAGCTCGCCCGGGCCCTGGACGAGCTGGGCATGGCCGGGGTGTGCGTGACGACGTCGGTGCTGGGCCGTCCGCTCACCGATCCGGAGTTCACGGAGGTCTTCGCCGAGCTCGACCGGCGCGAGGCGGTCCTGTTCGTGCACCCGGCGGGCTGCGGCGCGGGCAGCCCGCTGATCACCGGGCACCGCATGACCTGGTCCGTCGGGGCTCCCGTCGAGGACACCGTGGCCGTCGCGCAGCTGATCCTCGCGGGGATCCCGAGCCGTTTCCCGTACCTGAGGATCCTCGCCGCGCACCTGGGCGGCGCCTTGCCGATGCTGCTGCGGCGGCTGGACGACCAGTACGGGTGGGAGTCCCCGGACACCCCGGAGATGCCCAGCGCGGCCGCCCGCCGGCTCTGGTACGACAGCGTCGGCCACGGTCACACGCCCGCGCTGTGGGCCGCCGTGGAGTCCCTGGGCGCGGACCGGATCGTGCTGGGCACGGACTTCCCGTACCAGGCCGGGGACCTGTTCCGTACCGCCGTGTCGTACATCGAGAACGCGGATCTGCCGCCGGGGCAGGCCGCCCGGATCCTCGACGTCAACGCTCCGCTGCTGCTGGGTCTGCCGGCCGCCGGTGACGAGGGCTGACGTCCGGGTGAAGCCGCCGGGCAAGGGGTGTCGTGGCCGTGCGGCAGAGGCACGGATGTTCCGCAAGCCGCAAGCTGCAAGCTGCAAGCCACATGCCGCAAGCCCCGATCCCGTGGAGGACGCCGTGGACATGCCCGAGGTGACCGTCTGCCAGGTCGCCGAATGCGCCTACAACAAGGACGACGCCTGCCATGCGCTGGCCATCACCATCGGGGACGGCACGCACGCCGCCTGCGACACCTACTTCCTGCACCCGTCCAAGGGCGGCGGCGCCCCGCGGGGCCAGGTCGGGGCGTGCAAGGTGTCCGGGTGCATGCACAACACCGACCTGGAGTGCCAGGCTCCGGGCATCACCGTGGCCGCCCTGCAGGACGCCGCCGACTGTCTGACGTACGTGGCGCGCTAGCCCCGTCCGGCGGCGCCGGGGCTACGGGCGCCGCCGCCGGTAGACCGAGCGCTGCAGGTGGTTCTTGGCCGGGCCGGTGGTGCGCCAGCGCACGTGCCACTCGTCGGGCGAGACGACGGTGAACGTGCCGTCGTAGCGGTCGCCCCCGCAGGGGTGGCGGGCGGTCCAGGCTCCCGTGCGCAGGTCCAGGTCGTGGAAGAACCTGCCGTCGGCGAACGTCACTTCCGCCGTGCCGTCCGGTCCGGGCAGCAGTCTGAGGGTTCGGCCGGCCCGGTTGAGGGCGCCGCCCCAGCGGAGCATGCCGTCCTCGACGTGCGCGAGCCAGCCGGCGCCGTCGGCGGGCTCGAACACCGCCGTGCCGTGGAACGAGCCACCGGAGCCCGCGTCGAGGTCGTGCAGGGTGCGGTGGACCGACCACTGGCCGGTCAGGTAGGTCACGGCGTCCGGGACCGGGTGGGCGGCCGGGGCGCCGGGGAGGTCCGGGACGGTGTGGTTCATGCCGCCATTGTGGCCCGAGGGGGCGCGGGCCGCCTCTGTGGGCCCGGTCCGCGCGTCGGGTGGTGCGGCCCCGTCTCCTGCTCCGGTTGTCGTACCCCGGTGCGAGACTCTCGGCATGCGATGGGCGGTGGCCGACACGGAGGACGGGGGTGTGCTGCTGTGCCCGCTCGACGGGGCGGGCCGGCCGGCGGGCCCCGTCGTCGCGGAGCGGAGCCTGGCCGAGGCGGTGCGGGCGCGGCCGGGGGCTGGGCGGTGGGTGTGGCGGTCCACGGCGCGGATGTACGGGCGGCTGCTCGCGGCGGGTGTGCGCGTCGAGCGCTGCCACGACGTGGAGGCGGCCGAGGCGCTGCTGATCGGCCACGAGGAGGGGCAGTCCGGGCAGCCGCGTTCGCTGGCCGCCGCGTGGGCGCGGCTGCGCGGGCTGCCGGTGCCGGAGGATCCGCCGGTGCGGGCGGCCGACACGCAGCCGTCGCTGTTCGAGCCGGCCCCGGTGCCGCTGCCGGCGGGCACGGACGAGCTGCGGGCGCTGCTGGAGGTGTACGCGGGCCAGCTCGCCCGGGCCGGGGCCGCGGAGCATCCGGGGCGGATGCGGCTGCTGGTCGCCGCCGAGTCGGCGGGCACGCTCGTCGCGGCGGAGATGGGGCACGCCGGGATTCCCTGGCGGGCCGATGTGCACCGGGAGCTGCTCACGGAGCTGCTGGGTGAGCGGTATCCGGGCGGGCAGGAGACGCGTCGGCTGGCCGAGCTGGCGGAGGAGGTCTCGCGGGCCTTCGGCCCGGGGGTGCGGGTGCGGCCCGATCTGCCCGCCGACATCGTCCGGGCCTTCGCGCGCGCGGGCATCGCCCTGTCGTCCACGCGGGCCTGGGAGTTGCAGGGGATCGACCACCCGGCGGTGGCGCCGCTGCTGGAGTACAAGAAGCTGTACCGGCTGCACACCGCGCACGGCTGGTCCTGGCTCGCGTCGTGGGTGCGCGGGGGCCGGTTCCGCCCCGAGTATCTGCCCGGTGGCGCGGTCTCGGGCCGGTGGACCACCAACGGTGGCGGGGCGCTGCAGATCCCCAGGGTCGTGCGGCGGGCGGTCGTCGCGGATCCCGGCCGGCGGCTGGTGGTCGCCGACGCCGCCCAGATCGAGCCCCGGGTGCTGGCCGCGGTCTCCCGCGACCCGGGGCTGATGGAGGTCGCCGCCGGTGACCGCGATCTGTACGCGGTCCTGGCCGCGCGGGCCTTCGCCGGTGACCGCGACCGGGCCAAGCTCGCCCTGCTGGGCGCCGTGTACGGGCAGACGTCCGGTGACGGTCTGAAGAACCTGGCCGATCTGCGCCGCCGTTTCCCCCGCGCGGTCGACTACGTCGACGAGGCGGCCCGCGCCGGTGAGGACGGCCGGCTCGTGCGGAGTTGGCTGGGCCGCACCTGCCCGCCCGCTTCGACGGCCCTGCCCGACGAGGCGGGCATCCCGCAGGACGGTCCGGCCGGGTACGGCAGCACGGCGGGCGCGCGGGCCCGGGGCCGGTTCACGCGCAACTTCGTCGTCCAGGGCAGCGCCGCCGACTGGGCGCTGATCGTGCTCGCGACGCTCCGTCAGGACCTCGCGGGGCTGCGCGCGGAGCTGGTGTTCTTCCAGCACGACGAGGTCATCGTGCACTGCCCGCAGCAGGAGGCGCCCGCCGTGGTCGAGGCCGTGCGCGCGGCCGGGGACCGGGCCGGGCGGCTCGCCTTCGGGGAGACGCCGGTGCGTTTCCCGTTCACCACGGCGGTCGTGGAGTGCTACGCCGACGCCAAGGCGTAACGGTTCGCCGGGTGGGGGCTCCGGAGCGTTGGCGGGGGGCCAACTGCCGCGTAGGGTTTCGCACATGACGGAGATCAGTGCCGGGGTGCCGGACCACGCCGCCGGGATCGACGGACGGACCGCCCTCGTCACCGGTGCGGCGAGCGGTATCGGGGCGGCCTGCGCGCTGCGGCTGGCCGCCGCCGGGGCACGCGTGCGCGCGCTCGACCGGGACGCCGCGGGTCTGGCCGCCCTGCGCGAGAAGGCCGGGCGGCTGCCCGGGACCGTCGAGGAGGTGGTCCTCGACCTCACCGATCTCGACGCCGCCGAGGAGACCGCCGCCGGAACGGACATCCTCGTCAACAACGCGGGCCTCCAACTCGTGCGCCCCATCACCGACTTCCCGCCCGAGGACTTCCACACCGTGCTCACCGTGATGCTGGAGGCCCCGTTCCGGCTGCTGCGCGGTGCTCTGCCGCACATGTACGCGCGGGGCTGGGGCCGTGTGGTCAACATCAGTTCGGTGCACGGGCTGCGGGCCTCCGCCTTCAAGTCGGCGTACGTCACCGCCAAGCACGGCCTCGAAGGGCTCTCGAAGGTCGCCGCCCTCGAAGGGGCGCCGCACGGGGTCACGTCCAACTGTGTGAGCCCCGGTTACGTCCGTACGCCGCTGGTCGAGAAGCAGTTGGCGGACCAGGCGGCGGCGCACGGCGTTCCCGTCGCCGAGGTCGTCGGCACGGTGCTGCTCGCGGACTCGGCGGTCAAGCGGCTCGTCGAGCCGGAGGAGGTCGCCGAGGCGGTGGCGTATCTGTGCGGGCCGTACGCCGCGTCCGTCACGGGCACGACGCTGACCATGGACGGCGGCTGGAGCGCGCACTGATTCCCGGGTCCTGGAACCCCGATGATCATCGAGCCGTCTCCCTGCGGGAGAACCCCCTTTCACCAAAGGACCTTTCGCTCCCAAGGAGCTTTCACCCCGAGGAGGAGACGCTTTCCCATGCGCGCTTCCCGTCTGCTCGCGCGGCTGTCCGCCGCGGCCCTGGCCGTCACGGCGGCCGTCGGAATATCCCCTGCGACCGCGTTCGCGGCGGCTCCGCAACCGGCCGAGGTGTCCTATACGCCGCAGGAGCGGCAGCAGGCGCTGGCCCACTGGACGCCGGAGCGGATGCGCGCGACGGGAGAGTCCGTCGATCTGGGCCCGACGGGTCCGCTGACGAAGACCTGGCAGGGGACGGAGATGAAGACGGTCGGCCGGCTGTTCTTCGTCAACGCCGACGGCGCGGACACCTGGTGCACGGCGACGGCCGTCCGCAGCGGCAACCGTTCGGTCGTGATGGCGGCGGGCCACTGCGTGCGCCGTCCCGCCTCCCCCGTCAACACCTACACCGACCTCGTCTTCGTGCCGGGCTACGCCAAGGGCGCCCGCCCGTACGGGGTGTTCCCGGTGCGGGCCACGGTGACGCCGGAGTCCTGGGCCCGGGAGGGGGCCGGCGATGTCGCGGCGCTGGCCGTGGACCCGGTGGACGGCAAGCGGCTCACGGACGTGGTCGGCGGGCAGGCCGTGGCGTTCGGCCGGAAGCCCGGCGGGAAGGTGACCGCCTTCGGCTATCCCGCGTCGAGTCCGCAGCGCGGCGAGGAGCTGCTGTACTGCGCGGGTGCGGCGCGGTCCGCGCCGGGCGACGAGCTGAGCATGCCGTGCGACATGACGGGCGGGGCGAGCGGCGGCCCCTGGCTGGCGGACCTCGATCCCGCGACGGGCTCGGGCACGCTGGTCTCGGTCAACAGCCACGGGAACGCGCTCGATCACAGCACGACGATGTCCGGTCCGGTGCTCGGCGCGACGGCGCGGCAGGTGTACGAGCGGGCGCAGAGGGCCTGATCCGGGCCCTCCGCGCCAAGTGCACTGTGATACAGCCGGGTTGAGTGCGGGTCAGTGGGCGTCCTCGTCCGTCGCCCCGCCCGGGGCGGCGTGGTGCACGAGCAGGGCGACCTGGACCCGGTTCGTGACGCCGAGCTTGGCCAGGATGCTCGACACATGCGCCTTGACGGTCGGCACGCTCATGTAGAGCTGTGCGGCGATCTCGGCGTTGGTGCGGCCCTGGCCGATGGCGAGGGCGACGTCGTGCTCGCGTTCCCCGAGTGCCGCCAGGCGGCGGCGCGCGGCGGCGCGGGCGTCGGCTGTGTCCGGGGTCTGCGGTGCGGCGACCCTGGCGATGAGCTGCTGGGTCACGGCGGGGGAGAGCACGGGTTCGCCGGCCGCCACCCGCCGTACGGCGCCGACGATCTCGCGCGGGGGCGTGTCCTTGAGCAGGAAGCCCGCCGCGCCCTCGCGCAGGGCGCGCACGACGTACTCGTCGGGGTTGAAGGTCGTCAGGATCACGATGGCCGGGGGCTCGGGCAGGGCGCGCAGTGCCCGGGTCGCGGCCAGGCCGTCCGTCACGGGCATGCGGATGTCGAGGAGGACGACGTCGGGCGCGTGGTCCCGGACCAGGCCGGGGACCTGGGAGCCGTCGGCGGCCTCCGCGACGACGTCGATGTCGTCGGTTCCCTCGAACATCATGCGCAGGCCCATGCGCACGAGGGCGTCGTCGTCGGCGAGCAGGACGCGGATCACGCGGACCACGGCAGCCACGCCTGGAGCAGGTAGTCGTCGCCGGCCGGGCCGTGGTGGAGCTGTCCTCCGGCGAGGGCGGCGCGTTCCGCGAGGCCGATGAGCCCGTGGCCGCCGCCGGGGACCTCGGTGGCGGTACGGGGGGCGGGGAGCGCGTTGCGGACGATGATGTCGACGCCGGTGTCGGGGTCGGCCGTGACCTCGACGTGCACGGGTGAACCCGGGGCGTGCTTACGGGCGTTGGTGAGCCCTTCCTGGACGATGCGGTAGGCGGTGCGGCCGGCCAGGGCGGGGAGGTCGCGCCCCTCGGCTATCACCTGATGGAGGGTCAGTTCCATGCCGGCGGCCCGGGATTCCCGCGCGAGCCGCTCCAGGTCGGCGAGGACGGGCTGGGGGCGCTCGACGGGGTGTTCCTGCCCGGCCGGGCGCTCGGGGCCGGGCCCGTCCGCTGCGGGGAGTTCCGTTTCCGCCTCGCCGTCGGCGGGGGTGCGCAGCACTCCGATGACCCCGCGCAGGTCCTGCAGCGCCTCGTGGGCGTTGGCGCGGATCACGCCCGCCGCCCGTTCGAGCCTTTCGGGGGCGGATCGGGGGCTGAACTCCAGTGCGCCCGCCTGGACGCTGAGCAGCGACAGCCGGTGGGCGAGTACGTCGTGCATCTCCCGGGCGATCTCCTCGCGGGCCCGCTGCTGCGCTTCCCGGGCGTGCCGGGCGGCTTCCTCCTCGGCCCGCCGCGCGCGTTCGGTGAGCGAGGCGACCAGCATCCGGCGGGAGCGGACGAACAGGCCCCAGCCGACCGGGGCCGCGACGAGGGCCCAGGTGATCAGGGGGGAGACGAGCACGGCCCAGCGGATGTGCGTGCCGTAGGTGGCCAGGATGTGCACCGGTACGGGCAGGGCCGCGGCGGTGGCGATCCAGCCGGTGACCCGTACGGGCCGCAGCGCCGCGACGGTGAAGAGGGCCACGAGCGCGGGGGCGGCGACGGCGGGGGTGACGAACCCCAGGGCGAGCAGCAGTACGGCCACCGTGGCCGGCCACCGGCGCCGCCACCACAGGAGGCCGGAGGCCAGGAGGGCGAGGAGGGCTTCCCCGCTGCCCGCCGGCAGCGTGGACAGCAGGCGGTCGAGGGGGGAGAGCAGTCCGGCGCCCACGGGGCGGGGCGGGAACAGGAACATCGGGACGTTCGAGGGATCGTAGGTGCCGGCGCGGACCGCGACCAGGGCGCCGGCCAGCGCGACGGCCAGGACGCCGGCCAGGGCCGTGACGGCGGCGTCGATCCGCTTCTCGCTCGGAGTACGGGTGAGGGACATGAGGCCTCAATGTACGCGAGCCATTTCCGGCATATCGCCCAATTTCCCCCTGGTCGGGGAACCCCATACTTTGGTCGGTCCGTCCCCGGCCACCTCCCGACTTCGGTCATCCCCGCCGACTTCGGTCACCCGCCGCGCCGCCCCCGGCGACCGTCACGCGACAGGCGGCCGCGCAGCGCCTCAGGGGGACGTCGCGTAGCGGGTGCCGACGTTTCCGGCGTGCCACTCGTGGTTGCCGGTCATCCAGTTGTGCAGCCCGGTCACGAAGCGGGCGACGAGCGGATTGGCCGCGGAGAGCGCGGCGGCCTCCTCCTCGAAGAGGTGGACGATCTCGTTGTGGACCCCGATCGCCTTCTGGAAGGCGTCCTCGATGGAGCACTCCTCCTCGGCGGCGATCACGGTGGGCAGGCTGTAGTGGAAGCGCCCGCTCGCCTGCTCCTTGCGCAGCGAGTACAGGTCGTTGCAGATGGTCGAGGCGTTGGAGGACAGGGCGACGGCACGCTGCACGCCGGGTTCCGCGTAGAGCTGGGCGGGCAGTTCGTACCCCCCGATGGAGTCGGTGATGTTCAGGCACGCGCGGAAGCTGTTGAACTGCCGCTGCACCAGGTACTCCCACACCGCAGGGGTGCGCTCCCGGCTGATGCAGTCGCCCTCCGCGTTGTAGCCGAGGTAGAGGTTGACGATGTCGTGCCGGAAACGCTGCGCCTGTGCCGGGGTGGCCAGGGCGTAGAAGTAGTCCATGGCCGACCGCATCGAGCGCAGGGCCGGGTGGGAGTCGAGCCCGGTGCGCCAGTCGGCCTCGTAGCGCGGGGTGTTGTGCGCGGGGTCGATCGCGGACTGGGCGACGGCCAGTGCCGCGCCACGGCGGTCGGCGCTGCCTCCGTACTCCGCTTCGCAGAAGTAGTCGTCCACGGCGTTCTCGCCGATCAGCAGGCGGGCGGCGGCCATGAGATGGTCGATGCCGGGCGCGTCCGGGTGGCACAGGACCACCGAACGCCCCGCGTCGAAGCCGACGAGCGGTTCCCTGAGTTCGGTGTCCGGGTAGAGGCTGATCTCCTTCTCGGCCCACTCGACGAGGCGGGCGTTGACCTCGTCGGCCAGCGCGCGGTCGTCCCGTACGGCCGGCGGGCAGTACAGGCCCTCGATCCGCTGCGAGGAGGGCGGTGTCACCGGCGCGGGAGCGTCCGCGGCAGACGGCGGTTCCACGGCCGGCTCCGTCGGCTCCGCCTCCAACGCCGGGACGGGTGCCAGACGCAGGGAGTCCGTCCCGATCCCGGTCGGTCCGGACAGCAGTCGCGCCAGCAGACGGGACGAGCCGGCGGCGTCCGCGGGCGCGTCGGTCGTGCCGGGGATTGGTGTCTTCATCCGCAACTCCGTCCACACGATCTTGACTTGGCTCGGTCGTCGCCGAAGGGATAGCACGGCCCGGGCACCCGCTACAAGGTCACCCCCGGAGCCTCCCGGCCCTGACGTGCGACCCTGACAGACCGCGACAATCGTGCCCATCCGGTCGAGTGAAGGGCCGGGCGGAGCCCACCTGATTCCGGCCGTCCTCGGCAGCGCCGTCCTCCGTCCCCGGACCGCGTCAGGTGCTGCTCACCACGGCGGCCGGGACCCGGCGAACGGTGGCGCAAACGCATGGTGCGCGGTCCGGCTCTCTCGACCAACATCGTTGCCCGCTGCTTGACTTGCGGCCCGCATCTCCCGTTCGGCACACCCGCCTCACAGCGGCACTTCCGCCCCACCGCCGAAGACGGCACACGACATGCGATCCCCAACTCCACCGAAAGGGACCCCACATGACGACTGCAGTGACGCCGGATCAGCCGGAGCAAGGTGAAGGGAGTGCCGGCCGGGCGCAGCTGAGCCTCGGCGTCGCCGCCGCGCGGAATCTGGCGACGACCACCAAGACCGTTCCGCAGATGCAGGGCATCAGTTCGCGCTGGCTGCTGCGGACGCTGCCGTGGGTGGAGGTCAAGGGCGGTACGTACCGGGTCAACCGGCGGCTGGCCTACACGGTCGGCGACGGGCGGGTGACCTTCGTCCAGGAAGGGGCCGAGGTCACGGTCGTCCCGGCGGAGCTGGGGGAACTGCCGCTGCTGCGCGGGTTCGACGACCTGGAGGTCCTGCGGGCGCTGGCCGGGCGCTTCGAGCAGCAGGAGTACGAGCCGGGCGAGGTCATCGCGCAGGCCGGGCAGCCGGCGGACCGGGTCGTGCTGATCGCGCACGGCAAGGTGGAGAAGACCGGCACCGGGAAGTACGGCGACGAGTCGCGGCTGGGGGTGCTCGCCGACGGCGGGTTCTTCGGCGGCCAGGTGGTCTCGGAGGAGCCCGGCGCGTGGGAGTTCACCGCGCGGGCGATCACCGCGTGCACCGTGCTGGTACTGCCCCGACGGGCGTACGAGGAGGTGGCCGGGCGGAACGAGAGGCTGCGCGAGCACGTGCGCGGCCGCCGGGCCGAGGGGGAGCTCCCGCGCAACCGGCGCGGCGAGGCCGATATCGCGCTGGCCTCCGGCCACGCCGGCGAGCCGGTGCTCCCGGGCACCTTCGTCGACTACGAACTCGCACCGCGCGAGTACGAGTTGAGCGTGGCGCAGACGGTGCTGCGGGTGCACAGCCGGGTCGCCGACCTCTACAACGACCCGATGAACCAGATCGAGCAGCAGCTGCGGCTGACCATCGAGGCGCTGCGCGAGCGCCAGGAGCACGAGCTGGTCAACAACCGCGAGTTCGGCCTGCTCCACAACGCCGACCACGGCCAGCGCATCTCCACCCACTCCGGCCCGCCCACCCCGGACGACTTCGACGAGCTGCTGAGCATGCGCCGCCAGACCAAGGCGTTCTTCGCCCACCCGAAGGCGATCGCCGCCTTCGGCCGGGAGTGCAACAAGCGCGGCCTGTACTTCGGCGATGTGGACGTGAGCGGCCACCGTGTCCCCGCGTGGCGCGGTGTACCGCTCTTCCCCCTGGGCAAGCTGCCGGTCTCCGAGCAGGGCACCACCTCGATTCTGGCGATGCGGACCGGCGAGGAGGCCGAGGGCGTGGTCGGCCTGCGGCAGACCGGGATACCCGACGAGTACGAACCGGGCCTGAACGTCCGGTTCATGGGCATCAACGAGCAGGCCGTCATCTCCTATCTGGTGAGCACCTACCACTCGGCGGCCGTCCTCGTGCCGGACGCGCTCGGCGTCCTGGAGAACGTCGAGGTCGCCCGCACTCCCGACGCCTGAGCGGGCCCGTCCACCGCGAACGCCCCGGAACCACCGGCCTGTTGTAAGGAGCACCTGCCATGACCACCACCCCGGACGCCCCCGCTGTCCTGCGTACCGCGTACCAGAAGTCGGTCGCGGAGTACTGGAACAACGAGAAGGACCCGGTCAACCTGCGGCTGGGCGACGTCGACGGCCTCTACCACCACCACTACGGACTCGGCGACTACGACCCCGCCGTCCTCGAAGGCCCCACAGCCACCCGCGACGCCCGCGTCATCGCCGAACTCCACCGCCTGGAGTCCGCCCAGGCCGACGTCCTCCTCGACCACCTCGGCCCCCTCACCCCCGGACACCGGCTCCTCGACGCCGGCTGCGGCCGCGGCGGCACCAGCATCATGGCCAACGCCCGCTTCGGCTGCCGCGTCGACGGCATCTCCATCTCCCGCGCCCAGGTCGACTTCGCCAACACCCAGGCCCGCAAACGCGGCGTCGACGGCCAGGTCCGCTACCACTTCCGCAACATGCTCGACACCGGCCTGCCCACCGGCGCCTTCCAGGCCATCTGGAACAACGAGTCCACCATGTACGTCGACCTCCACGAGCTGTTCGCCGAACACGCCCGCCAGCTCGCCTTCGGCGGCCGCTACACCGTCATCACCGGCTGCTCCAACGACGTCACCGGCGGCCGCTCCAAGGCCGTCAGCCGCATCGACGAGCACTACACCTGCAACATCCACCCCCGCAGCCACTACTTCAAGGCCATGGCCGCCAACGGCCTCGTCCCCATCAACGTCGTCGACCTCACCCCCGCCGCCATCCCCTACTGGGAACTGCGCGCACAGTCCTCCCTCGCCACCGGCGTCGAGGACCCCTTCCTCACCGCCTACAAGGAAGGCAGCTTCCACTACCTCCTCATCGCCGCCGACCGCGTCTGAGGGTTCACGGGAAGGCGATGCGCACCGTCAGTCCGCCGCCGGGGTTGGCCTCGGCGGCGGCCTCGGCGTGGTGGGCGCGGGCGATGGAGGCGACGATGGACAGGCCCAGGCCGGCTCCCTCGCCGGGACCGTGGCGGCGCTCCTGGAGGCGGCGGAAGGGTTCGAAGAGGTAGGGGACGGTGTCCGGCGGCACCGGGGGCCCGCTGTTGGTGACGGTGAGTGTCCGCCCGTGGACGCCCACGTCGACGTGGCCGCCTTGGTGGTTGTAGCGCAGGGCGTTGGCGACGAGGTTGCGCACGAGGTGGGAGAGCAGGACCGGGTCGCCGTCGACGGTGAGCGGTTCCGCCGAGGTGCGTACGGTGATGCCGCGCTCGCGCGCGTTCCCGGCGGTGGCGGTCTCCTCGGTGACGGTGCGGGCGAGTTCGTCGAGCGGAACCGCTTCGGGGCGCTCCAGTCCCTGGTCGGAGACGGACAGCAGGAGCAGGCCCTCGATGAGGCGTTCGCTGGTGTCGGCGACCTCGATGAGCTTGCCGCGGATGCGGGCGACGGCGGCGGGGTCGGTGATGTCCAGGCCGATCTCCGCCGCGGCCCGCTGGACGGCGACACGGGTGCGCAGCTCGTGGGCGGCGTTGGCGGCGAACCGCTTCTGCGCGCCGACGAGTTGTTCCATGCGGTCGAGCATCTCGTCGAAGGTGTCGGCGAGTTGCTTGAGTTCGCCCGGGGGCGCGTCGAGGGCGATGCGTTCGTGGAGGTTCTCCCCGGACAGCCGGCGCGCGGTCCGGGTGATCACCCCTACGGGGCGCAGTACCCGGCCGGCCATCCACCAGGCCAGCGCCACGGAGATCACGGCGAAGGCGGCCAGGGCGATCAGGGAGACCGTGAGCAGGCGCTGCTGGGTGGCCTCGCCGGCGACCGCCGTGAAGGCGTCGACGGTACGGGCGCGCTGCACCGCGCCGGAGGTGGGGGCAGCGCCAGGTGCCGGGGAAGCGGGCAGGGCGGGTGCGTACGAGGCGGACGGCAGCGGAAAAGGGGACCCCTTGGCCAGCTCCGGCACGCGGTAGGTCACGGCCGTGCTGATCGAGGTGTCCAGGCCCTGCCGGAGCAGGAAGTTGACCAGGCCGATGAGCATGGCCCCGGCCAGGACGAGCAGCCCGCCGTAGAGCAGGGTGAGCCGGGCCCGTTCCCCTCCGGGCAGCCGGAGCCGGCGCACGGCCGCCGGCAGGGGGAGGCCGGCCGGGGCGGGGCGCCTCACTCGGGGCCGCCGATGCGGTAGCCGTGTCCGGGCACGGTGACGATCAGGGGTGGGTCGCCGAGCTTGGCGCGGAGCTTGCTGAGGGTGACGCGGACGGCGTTGGTGCGGTAGCTGGTGTGCTCCTCCCACACCTGCTCGACGAGGTCGTCGCCGCTGACGACGCCGCCCTCGGCCCGTACGAGCGCCTCCAGCACCCCGAACTCCTTGGCGGACAGCGGCAGATAGCGGCCGGCGCGGAAGGCCTGGCGGCGGGCGGTGTCCACGGTGAGGTCCCCGCGTTCGAGGACCGGGGGCAGGGCGGGGCGGGCGCGGCGGCCCAGGGCCAGGACGCGGGCCAGGAGCTCCTCGTAGGCGAAGGGCTTGCCGAGGTAGTCGTCCGCGCCCAGGCCGAGCCCGGCGACGCGGTCGCGGACGGAACCGGCGGCCGTGAGCATGAGGACGCGCGTGAGCAGCCGCTGTTCCACCACGTGCCGGCACACCTCGTCGCCGGGGACGCCGGGCAGGTCGCGGTCCAGGACGAGCACGTCGTACGCGCCCAGCCGCAGCTTCTCCAGGGCCGCGCGGCCGTCGTGGACGACGTCGACGGCGAGGGCGTCCCGCCGCAGCCCCTCGGCGATCATGTCCGCCAGGAATTCCTCGTCCTCCACGATGAGCACACGCATGAGCCCATGTGTACCGGACCGCGCCTTTCGTTTTTGTAAACGCCTCCGGAGAGGGAAACGAAATGCGCGCCCGTGCCAGCCTGCGGGCCATCGGCCGCTTCCGGCCGCCATCCCTCGGACACGGAGGAATTCCATGCGACACGGCATATCGCGGCGCGGCCGGTACGGACTGGTCACCTCGCTCGCGGCGGGACTGGCCCTGTTCGTCACCGGCTGCACCTGGGGCGACGGCGATTCCGCCAAGGACTCGGGCAAGGACACCTCGGCGCAGGGCTCGGACGCGTCCGGTGAGGGCAAGAAGGCCGACGACGCCTACAAGCAGCGGCAGTGCCTGCGCGAGCAGGGGCTGAAGGTCTCGGAGCCCAAGCCCGGCGAGAACGACAAGGCGATGGCCATCGAGGGCGGCGACAAGGAGACGATGGAGAAGGCGTTCAAGAAGTGCGGCGGCGGTGCGGCCGACCGGAAGATGACGCAGGCCGACAAGGACAAGGCGCTGAAGTTCGCGCAGTGCATGCGCAAGAACGGCTTCGACATGCCGGACCCGAAGTTCGACGGCGGCTCCGTGCAGCAGAAGGCCATGGAGATCCCCGAGGGCGCGGCGAAGGAGAAGTTCGACAAGGCCAACAAGGTGTGCAGTGAGCAGAATGGCCAGTGAGCGCGAGCGGCCCCGCAGGAGGAAGTACGTGATCGGCTCGCTCGTCGTGGCGGCCGCCGTCGCGGGCGGCGCGGTGGCCGTCACCGGCAGCGGCGACGACGGCAGGAGCGCGCAGAGCCGCGCCGACGGTCTGCCGCCGAGGACCGACACGGTGAAGAAGCAGGATCTCAGCGACCGCGTCCAGGTCGACGGCACCCTCGGCTTCACCAAGGAGCGCAAGCTCAACGCGGGGGCGCAGGGCACCCTCACCTGGCTCCCGGACACCGGCAAGGTGATCGAGCGCGACGACGCGCTGTACGAGGTGGACGGGAAGAAGGTCCGTCTGATGTACGGCGAGCGCCCCATGTACCGGACGCTGAAGACCGGCGACAAGGGTCCGGACGTGCGCCAGCTGAAGGAGAACCTGCGCGCCCTCGGCTACGGCAAGGGCCTGGACGCGGACGAGAAGTTCACCTCCGGCACCGCCGACGCCGTCAAGCGCTGGCAGAAGGCGCACGGTCTGGAGCAGACCGGCAAGGCGGGGCCCGAGCAGATCGCCTTCTCCCCGGGCCCGGTGCGGGTCAAGAAGAAGGAGGCGGACGTCGGCGACCAGGCCGGTCCCGGCCGTCCGGTGCTGACGGCCAGTGGTGCCCAGCGCCAGGTGGAGATCAAACTCGATGTCTCGCAGGCGGCGCTCGCCGAGACCGGCACGCGCGTGGAGGTCACCCTGCCCGGCGGGCAGACGGTCAAGGGGAAGATCTCCTCGGTCGACCGCACCGTCTCCGACGAGGGCAAGGGCCAGGGCCAGGAGAAATCCCCCAAGATCACGGCGCGGGTGGCCTTCGACGACCCGGCCGAGGCCAAGGGCTTCGACCAGGCGCCGGTGACCGTCGCCATCGAGGGGGAGACGCACAAGGACGTGCTGACCGTGCCCGTGAGCGCGCTGCTCGCGCTGCCCGGCGGCGGTTTCGGTGTGCAGGTCGTCGAGAACGGCGGTGTGCGGGAAGTCCCCGTGAAGCTGGGCATGTTCGGCGAGGGCCGGGTCGAGGTCAGCGGGGACGGGCTGCGCGCGGGCGTGAAGGTCGGGGTGCCCAAGGCATGAGTGCTGTCGTCGAGTTGCACCAGGTCACCAAGGAGTACCCGGGCGGGGTCGCGGCGCTGCGCGGGGTGGATCTGCGCATCGGGCGCGGGGAACTCCTCGGCATCGTCGGCCCGTCGGGCTCCGGCAAGTCCACGCTGCTGCACATCGTCGGCACCCTGGACCGGCCCAGCGCCGGGTCCGTGACCATCGCGGGCCACGACGTCGCCGCGCTGTCGGACCGCCGGCTCTCCGCGCTGCGCGCCCGGCACATCGGTTTCGTCTTCCAGTCCTTCCACCTCGTGGCGGGCGTCAGCGCCCGGGACAACGTCGCCGAGGGGCTGCTGTACTCCGGTCTGCCCCGTGCCGTCCGGCGCGAGCGGGCGGAGCGCGCGCTGGAGCGGGTCGGGCTCGCCGACCGTATGCACCACCGCCCGCACGAGCTGTCGGGCGGGCAGCGGCAGCGGGTCGCCATCGCCCGGGCCGTGGTCGGGGAGCCCGAACTGCTGCTGGCGGACGAGCCGACGGGCGCCCTGGACTCCGCCTCGGGCGAAGCGGTCATGCAGCTGCTGCGCGATCTGAACGCCGACGGCGCGACGATCGCCGTGATCACCCACGACACGGAGATCGCGGGCGCGCTGCCGCGTCAGGTGCGGCTGCGCGACGGCCGGGTCGTGGCGGACGTACGGGCGCGGGAGGGCCGGGTCACGGAGGTACGGGCCTGCGCGTACGCGGAGACGGTGCCGGTCACGGCCGTACCGCCGCACCCCGACAACGAGGAGGAGCGATGAGCCAGGAGAGGCTCTCCCCCGCCCGGCTCGGCCCCCGTGACGTGCTGCACGTCGGGTCGGCGGGCCTGCGGACCCGTCCGCTGCGCGTGGTGCTGTCGGCGCTGGGCATCGCCATCGGCATCGCCACCATGATCGCGGTGGTCGGGATCTCCGCCTCCAGCAAGGCCCAACTGCTCCAGCAGCTCGACCGGTTGGGCACGAACCTGCTGACCGCCACCCCCGGCCAGGGCCTCTTCGGCGAGAAGGTGAAACTGCCCGAGGAGGCGCCCGGCATGGTCGGCCGCATCCCCGGCGTCCAGCAGGTCGGTGCGACCGGGGACCTGGACAGCACGGTGCGGCGCAGCGAGAAGATCCCCGAGAGCGAGACCGGCGGCATCACCGTCAAGGCCGCCTCCGAGGACCTCCTGAAGACGCTGCGCGGCTCCGTCGCCTCGGGCACCTGGCTCAACGGCGCGACCGGCCGGTACCCCTCGGTGGTGCTCGGCCATGTCGCCGCCGAACGTCTGGGCATCACCACGCCCGGGCAGCAGATCCTCGTCGGCAACCGCTACTTCACCGTCATCGGCATCCTCGACCCGCTGCCGCTCGCCCCCGAGATCGAGCGCGCCGCCCTCGTCGGCTGGGAGGGCGCGGGCAGGCTGCTGGGCTTCGACGGGCATCCGACGCAGATCTACGAGCGCTCCACGGACGCGGCCGTCTCCTCGGTGCGCGAGCTGCTGTCACGCACCGTCGATCCGCGGAATCCGCACAACGTGCAGGTCACCGACCCGTCCTCGGCCCTGCAGGCCAAGGCCGCCACCGAGGGCGCGTTCACGAATCTGCTGCTCGGGCTGGGCGGCGTGGCGCTGCTGGTCGGGGGGGTGGGGGTCGCCAACACCATGATCATCTCGGTGCTGGAGCGCCGCCACGAGATCGGGCTGCGGCGCTCGCTGGGCGCCACCCGGGGGCAGATCCGTATCCAGTTCGTCACCGAGTCCCTGCTGCTGTCCGGGCTGGGCGGGCTGGCCGGGGTGGTGCTGGGCGCGGCGGCCACGTACGTCTTCGCGGCCTCGGGCGGCATGCCGTGGGTGGTGCCCCTGTGGGCGGTCGCCGGGGGTTTCGGGGCCACGCTCGCCATCGGCACGCTCGCGGGGCTGTACCCGGCGGTCCGGGCGGCCCGGCTGTCGCCGACGCTGGCCCTGCACGCGGGCTGAACCGGGCCCGGGCACGCCCGGACGGCATCCTTCAGGCCGTGGACCCGCCTTGGGCGGAGACGAGTTCGCGTGCGGCCTGGGCGACGCGTCCGGGCGTGAAGCCGAACCGCTTGAGCAGCTGTTTCAGCGGGGCCGAGGCGCCGTAGGTGTGCATGCCGACGACGGTGCCGCCGTCCCCCACGTACCGCTCCCAGCCGAAGGTGGACGCCTGCTCGATACCGACGCGGGCGGTCACCCGCGGCGGCAGGACCTCGTCGCGGTACTCCTTGGGCTGGCGGTCGAACAGCTCCCAGCAGGGCATGCTCACCACCCGGGCACCGATGTCCTGGGCCGCGAGCTCCTCGCGGGCGGCGAGCGCGAGATGGACCTCGGAGCCGGTGGCGAGCAGGAGGACCTGCGGAGTGCCGGAGGGCGCGTCGGCCAGGACGTAGGCGCCCCGGGCGACGCCCGAGGCGGGGGCGAGGACGGTGCGGTCGAGGGTGGGGAGTTTCTGGCGGGAGAGCACGAGCGCGGCCGGCTCGTGGTGCAGGGCCGCGACCACCCGCCAGGTCTCCACGACCTCGCCGGCGTCGGCGGGCCGGAAGACCAGCAGGCCCGGCATCGCCCGCAGGCCCGCGAGCTGTTCGACGGGCTGGTGGGTGGGGCCGTCCTCGCCGACGCCGATGGAGTCGTGGGTGAAGACGTGGATGACGGGGATCTCCATCAGGGCGGAGAGCCGGATCGCGGCCTTGGCGTAGTCGGAGAAGATGAGGAAGCCCGACCAGTACGGCCGCAGTTTGACCAGGGCCATGCCGTTGGCGACGGCCGCCGAGGCGTGTTCCCTGACGCCCAGGTGGTGGTTGCGTCCCGCGGGCTCGTCGGGCTGGAAGTCACCGGCGCCCTCGAAGGTCAGCCGGGTCTTGGTCGAGGGCGCGAGGTCCGCGGAGCCGCCCACGAGCCAGGGCACGCCCCGGGCGACGGCGTTGAGGACCTGGCCGGAGGAGTCCCGGGTCGCCAGTCCTTCGGGGTCGGGCGGATAGTCGGGCAGCAGCGCGTCCCACGCCTCGGGGAGCCGGCGGCGCTGGATGAGGTCGGTCTCCTCGGCGAGGGCGGGCCAGGCGTGGCTGTAGGAGTCGAACATCTTGGTCCAGGAGGCGCGGAGCTCCGCGCCGCGCGCGCCGATGCCGCGCTCGAAGCACTGGCGGACGCCGTCGGGCACGTGGAAGTGCTCGTCCTCCGGCATGCCGAAGAAGCGCTTGGCGGCCCGGACGCCCTCGGCGCCCAGGGGTTCGCCGTGTGCCTTGGGGGTGTCCTCCACGGGCGAGCCGTAGCCGATGTGGCTGTGCACGAGGATCAGGGTGGGGCGTTCGGTCTCGGCCCGGAAAGTGCGGAAGGCGCGGTCGACGGCGTTGAGGTCGTTGGCGTCGGCGACGGTCGTCACGTTCCAGCCGTAGGCGAGGAAGCGGGCGGCGACGTCCTCGGTGAAGGTGATGTCGGTGTAGCCCTCGATGGTGATGCGGTTGGAGTCGTAGATCCAGCACAGGTTGGCGAGCTTGTGGTGCCCGGCCAGCGAGGCGGCCTCCGAGGCGACGCCCTCCATCATGCAGCCGTCGCCGGCGAGCGCGTAGACGTCGAAGTCGAAGACGGGGAAGCCCGGTTGGTTGTAGCGGGCGGCCAGCCAGCGGCCGGCCATGGCCATGCCGACGGACGTGGCGACGCCCTGCCCGAGCGGCCCGGTGGTGGTCTCCACCCCGCTGGTCCACCGGTACTCCGGGTGTCCGGGGCAGCGGGAGCCGAGCTGCCGGAACGTGCGCAGGTCCTCCAGCGTCACCGCCGGCCGGCCCAGGACCTCGTAGTCCGGGTCGACCGCCCTTACCCCGGTGAGGTACAGCAGCGACCACAGCAGCGCGGAGGCGTGGCCCTCGGAGAGGACGAACCGGTCCCGGTTCGGCCAGATCGGGTCCTGCGGATCGAACCGCAGGAACTTCTGCCAGAGCGTGTAGGCGACGGGCGCGATGCCCATCGGCGTGCCCGGGTGGCCGGACCCGGCCTGCTGGACCGCGTCGATGCACAGACCGCGGACGGTGTTGACCGCGAGGGTGTCCAGATCGTTCATGGGCGCTCCCGATCCTGCCGATACCCCACTCCGGTCCAGTACACGACCGCGCCCGGCGGTTCGCATCCGGGCGCCGGCGGTACGGCGGGAGGGCGAACACGCCGTACGTCCAGTGCCCTACCCACGGTGACGGTTTTCAGGGCAGCGTGGCCGCCCACTCGGTGACGGTACGGGCGTACAGCTCCGGGTCCGTGCCGTGCAGCGAGTGCGGCCTGTCCGGGAAGGAGCGGTGGGCGACCGGCTGTCCGGCGGCCTCGACGAGGGCGCGGACGCGCCGCGCCTGCCGGTCGGAGAGGGCGCCGACCAGATGGCCGGTGTCCGCGTCGACGTGACGGTAGTGGTGGGTGAGGAGCACCGGTACGCGGACACGCGCGAGCATCGCGGCGTGGTCGCAGCCCTCCTGCATGGTCCCGGAGACGAAGGCCCTCGCCCACTCCGGGTCGTACTCCCGGAAGTTCTGCGGCACTTGGCCGCCGTCGCCGCTCCCTCCGGCCGTACGGCCGGACAGGGCGGACAGGCCCTTCAGCAGCACCGGCGGCACCTCGCGGGGCAGGGCCGCGACCATCCCCCGCCAGTCGCCGACCGACCACTGGTCGCCCAGATACTTGTGCCACACGGCCAGGACGGGGCCGAGCGCCTGCCGGATGCCCGGCCCGCAGGCGGGGGCGGTCTCCGAGGCGAACAGCGGCGGGTCCTCCAGGACGGCCGCCCGGATCTGGCCGGGTTTCGCGTAGGCCGCCAGCCAGGCGGCCAGGACTCCGCCGGAGGAGAGCCCGCCGACGAGCGTGGGGCGGCCGATGACCAGGTCGATGAAGCGCACGAGGTCGTTGCCGAGGTTGTCGAGCGTGTACCGTCCGGGCGTCCATGTCGAGCGGCCCTGCCCGCGCGGGTCCACCGCGTACACCCGGAAGTCCCGGGCGAGCAGCGGCAGCGCGCGCCCGTAGCCCCACCAGGACTCGCTCTGGCCGGGGACGAGGAGCAGGGCGGGCTGCGTCGGGTCCCCGGCGATCACGTGGTTCATACGGATCCCGCCGAGGTCGACGAGGAATTCCTCACGGCCGTGCGGGACGAACGTCCCGGCACGGTCCTCGGCCTCCCATGCCATGGCACTTCCCACTCTACGGCTTGCGCTGTGTGCGCTACGGCTTGCGCTGTGTGGGGATCTTCTCCCCGTCGCCCACGTCGTACTGGGACGCCTGGAGTTCGTACAGCTCCCGGTAGTGGCCGTCGGCGACGGCCATCAGCTCGTGGTGGGCGCCCTGTTCCACGACCCGGCCCCGGTCCAGGACGTAGATGACGTCCGCGGAGGCGGTCGCCGCGAGCCGGTGCGTGATGAGCAGGACGGTCGTGACGCCGTCGGCCGTCAGCGAGCGCAGCGACTCGAACATCTCGATCTCGGCCCGGGGGTCCAGGGCCGCGGTCGGCTCGTCCACGATGACCAGGTCGCGGCGGCGGTAGACGGCGCGGGCCACGCCGACGCGCTGCCACTGGCCGCCCGAGAGTTTCACACCGCGCTCGAAGCCCTTGAGGGCGATGGAGTCCCAGCCGTGCGGGAGTTCCTCGACGACCGCGCGGATGTCGGCGCGGTCGGCGGCCGCCTCGATGTCGCGCTGCACCATGGGCCGCCCGCCGTCGCCGATGTGGATGTTGGCCTTCACGGTCATCGGCCACGCCTGGACGCTCTGGGACAGCAGCGCGACCCGGTCGAAGACGTCCTCGCGGTCGGCCTCGCGGATGTCGACGCCGTTGTAGGCGACCTTGCCTGCGGTCGGCAGGTACAGGCCGGCGACGAGGGCGGCGAGCGTGGTCTTGCCGGAGCCGTTCTCCCCCACCAGGGCCACGACCTTGCCCCTGGGGACGGTCACCGACACCTCGCGCAGGGCGTCCCGGTCCGCGTTCGGGTAGCGGAAGGTCACGTCCTGCAGGACGACCTCGACTCCCTTGCCGGTCACGGGAGTTCCCCCTTCGGGGATCGCGTGGCGGCGGCCCAGCTCGATGGCGTGGTTCATGTCCTTCAGGTAGAGGGACTCCTCGCACATGCTGTTGAGCTGGGTGACGACCGTGTTGAGGTAGCCCGTGGCGTTGCGGATGGCGAGGACGGCCGTTCCGGCGGCCGCGAGGGGCATCCCGCCGGCGACCAGCAGCCACCACAGCGCGGCGTAGGCGAGGACGCGGGCCGTACCGGACAGGGCGGCCGCGGCGAGCTCCGTGCCGGCCTGGGCGTTGGCCAGCCGCGCCTTCTCCCTGGCCGCCGAGGCGCCCATGCCGCGCTGCGCGTCGACCAGGACCCGGCCCGCGCCGTGCACGCGCAGCTCCGGGGTGGCGTCGGCCCGGGTGACCGGGTAGACGAGGACGTCGACGGCGCGCCGGTGGTCGACCCACACGTGCCGGGATGCGTACGCGCGCCGCATGACCACCACCGCGCCCCACCACCGGGGCGCGGCGATCAGCACGAGGGCGCCCAGCAGCAGCGGGTGCAGTGTGGCCAGCACGACGGCCGCGGCCACCAGGCTCATCAGCCCGCTGACGACCCACACGGAGTGGGAGAGCATGCGCTGCACCGAGTCCGTGCCGTACCGGCCGAGGGAGAGCTTGCGGTGGATGTCCTTGTCCTCCATGGCGGACATCTCGACGCGCGCCATCATGCCGTAGTAGGCCGTCGTGCACGCGAGCTCGATCTTCGGGTACAGCCGTCCCTCGACGCCCACGATGAGACAGCCGAGGAGCACCGTCCCGGCGGAGGCGGCGCCGCCCAGCAGCAGCGCGGGCAGGGCGTCCAGCAGTTTGCGGGGCGTCGGGCCGCCCGCGAACAGGGCGACGAGAACCTCGTTGGTGGCCACGAGCACGAAGGCGGTCATCACGCCGGAGGCCAGCTGTGCGCCCAGCAGGGCCGCGAGGGCGCGGGGGTCCTCGCGGCGGGCGACGCGGGCGACCATCGCGAGCATGGCGGGGAACTGCCTGGCCATGGCCCAGAAACTCATCCGCAGCAGCGGGTCCTCGTACTGGGCCCAGGCCTGGTCGTGCCGGAGCGTCCCGCTGAACAGCAGCTTCTCGGCCTCGGAGACGGGGGGTGGGGCGGTGGCCGGTCTGCGGAGAACTCGCATCGCACCTCCGGGGGCATCGTGCGCGGCATCGGTGCCCCGCCCCGTACCGGACTCCCTTCCGGTACGGGGCAATTGAGGCGTTGCGCATCCTTCCGCCCGGGGCGGGGTGATCGCCAGAGGTCACCGGAGGGCGGGCCCGTCGCCGGACACGCCGGTCGTACGCCGGTGGGCTCCGCCCGGCGCTCTCGCGGCCGGCTGGGCGGGGCCGCCCCCGGTGCCCGTACACGCGTCGGCGCCCGTACGTCCCGCAGGGCACCAAGGTGGAGCAGGGCGAGCGGATCGGACTGATC